>NZ_JBFANV010000052.1:0-79523 GCF_040674955.1 Nonomuraea sp. NPDC049695
GGCGAGCACGAGCACAGGGGCGTCCGGCGGCAGGGACGTAGGCACAGGACGGCGGTGGCGGCCGCCGCCCGGCCGGGGGGAACGTTCACGTACAGGCAGGCTCACAGGCGCGCAGTTTATGCCTATTCGGGGGCGGTTGTTCTGGGAATAGATGGCGATTCCGTCACAACGCGACGGGTGTGAACGAGATCACATCGTGATCCCTCAAAACGTTGACTTACCCGTACAAAACGGAAAGCTTGGAGCCACTAGAAACGCGTTCTAGAGCGACATCCCGCCCGACACAGTCCGAGGACCGTACGCCGGAGGATGGGGAATGAAGCCGTTCTATGTCCGCGAGCTCAGCGTGTACCCGGTCGGCGGCCGCCGGATCTTCCTGCTGGCGATAGCCGTGCTGGCCAGCCTGGTGGCCAACTTCGAGACCACCGTCGCCACCATCCTGCCGCTCCTCATGGACGACCTGAGGATGTCGCTCACCGAGTACGGGCAGATCGCGGCGCTGTCGGTGCTGATCGGCGGGCTCTCGGCCGGGTTCGGCGGCATCCTGTCCGACCGGTGGGGCCGGGTGACGATCCTGGTGCCGACCCTGACCGTCACCGCCGCCTGCAACTTCCTGCTGGCCACCGTGGACAGCGTGGCCGGGCTGTTCTGGGTCCGCTGCCTGATGCTGTTCATCGAAGGGGCGGGCATCACGATCACCGCGTCGCTGGTGCGGGACTTCTCTCCGCGCATGGGGCGGGCGCAGGCGTTCGCGTTCTGGACGTGGGGGCCGGTCGGGGCGTCGTTCCTGGCCTCGTTCATCGCGGGGTTCACGCTGCCGCTGTTCGGCAACGCGTGGCAGTCCCAGGCGATCATCATGGGCGTCCTGTCGCTGGCGATGTGCGGGGTCGTCATCTGGCAGATCGCCGAGCCGTCGGCGGCGCTGCGGGCGCAGGTGCTGCAGGCCGAGCAGGCCGTGCAGGCCGAGGGGCACACCCAGCACGGACGGCTGGGAGAGCTGTTCAGGCACCCCCACCTGTGGGCGCACGTCTTCGGCAACACCGGCTGGCAGGTGCTCTACTGGACGTTCGCCATCTTCGGCCAGACCATCCTGAGCGGCGCGTTCGGCATGGACGCGGCCGCGGCCAACCGTGTCGTGGCGCTGGGCATCGTGCTCAACGCCCTGGCCGTGGTGGTCGTCGGCCGGATCTCCGACCGGATCCAGCTGCGCAAGCCGTTCACCGCCGCCGGCACGGTCCTGACCGTCGCGGCGCTGGCGTACTTCATCGCCATCGTCGGCCCCGGCGTGCCGGCGGCGCAGGTCACGATCGTGTACGCGCTGCTCTACCTGTTCATGGGCATCGCGTACGTGCCCTGGATGGCCAACTTCTCCGAGGACGCCGAGGACGTCGAGTCCCGCCTGCAGGGCTCCGCGCTGGGCATCTGGGGCATGGTCGTCCGCGTCATGATCGTGGTCCTGCTGGTGGTCTCCCCCGTCGTGGTGAAGGCCGGCGGCTGGCAGACGTGGCTGACCGTGGCGCTCGCCGGCCAGGTCGTGTTCCTGGTCTCGATGGCCGCCTTCAGAGGCAGGTGGTCTACCGGGCCGGCACCACGACCGACTGCGGATTACCCGGGGCGTACACCGTGATGCCCTGCGGCAGCGACTTGAGCTTCTCGATCTCGGCGCAGGCGGGGCACTTGTCGTAGCCCTCCTGCCTGGCCCGGTTCGCCTCCGCCTCGGCCTTGGCCTGGGCGACCTTCGCCTGGGCCTCGGAGACGGCCGCCGAGGCGGCCAGCGAGCGGTCCACGGCCTGCTGCACCTCGCCCGGCAGCGTCACCTTGACGAGCGTGAAGCGCAGCCCGGTGAAGAAGTCGCCGCCCAGCGTCGCCGGCAGGTCGCGGGCCAGCGTCGCGTTGACCGCGTCCTGGACCTTGACGATGTTGGTGTTGCTGTCCTGCGGCTTGAGCGCGGCGCTCTCCAGCAGCGCGCACGACGGCACCAGCTCCGCGCAGCGCATGGCGCCGATCTGGCCGCGCAGCGCGTTGTCGATCACGGGCCGGACGGCCTGGCCGAAGAAGGCCGACCAGCCGTCGTCGCCGTCCCACGGGTAGAGCGAGCTGTCGTCCTGCGTGCGGAAGGTACGGGTGCCGTACTTGTCGTCGAACGTCTTCAGCGTCGCGTGGTCCAGGTTGAGCGTGAAGTAGAGGGTGCCTTCGATGCCGAGGTTCACACCGTCGCTGCTCGGCACCGTCACCACGTCCACGCCGAGTCTCGTGGCGCGCTTGGCGTCGGCGGTGATCGTGTAGAAGCGCTGCTGCGCCGGGTAGAGGTGGGTGGACGACCACATGCCGGTCCAGGTCAGGCCCGAACCGGGGTCGATCACCTGGCGTACCTTGTTGTCGTCGAGGGGGCCGCCGTCGCGAATGACGGCCACCTCGCCGCCGCCCGTGCTCTCCAGGCCCCCCACGCCCCCGATCAGCAGGGGGACGGCGATGAGCGCGGCGATGATGATCAGGGTGATTCTCATCCGGGCCCTTCCGCGCGGGCGGCGGAGGCAGCCGCCGCCCGCGGCTTTCGCGGCGTTTCAGGGGAAAGTGCGTGTCAGGCGAACGGTCCCACCTGGCCGGGCATGGGCGCTTTGGCCTGGGGCGCCTCGGCGAGGTCGAGGTCGAGGTCGCGGGTCTCCGGGGCGATGGCCAGGCCTAGGGCCGTGACCGCCAGGGCGACGACCACGTAGATCGACACCGCGAGCGTGGATCCGTACGCCTCGAACAGCTTGAGCGCGATGATCGGGGCCAGCGCGCCGCCGACGATGCCGGCCACCTGGTAGCCCATGGAGGCTCCGCTGTAGCGCAGGCGCGTGCTGAACAGCTCGGCGATGAACGCCGCCTGCGGCCCGTACATCGCGGCGTGGGTGACCAGCGCCACCACGGCGGCCAGCGCGATCAGCGGGAACGACCTGCTGTCGAGCAGCGGGAAGAACGCGAACGCCCACACCGCCGCGCCCACCACGCCGGCGAGGTAGACGGGCCGCCGCCCGAACCGGTCGGACAGCGCGCCGGACAGCGGGATCAGCACGAGCTCCAGCGCGGACCCGATCAGCACCGCGTTCAGCGCGTACGAGCGCGGCAGGTGCAGCACAGTAGTGAGATAAATGATGATGTACGCGGTGAAGATGTAGAAGGCCGCATCCACCCCGATCCGCGCGGTGAAGGCCGACAGCAGGGCCCGCGGGTGCGTACGCACCACCTCGAGCAGCGGCATCCTGGCCTTGGCGCCCCGCTCCTCGACCTCGGCGAACAGCGGCGACTCGCTGATCTTCAGCCGCACCCACAGGCCCACGAACACCAGCACCCCCGACAGCAGGAACGGCACCCGCCACCCCCACGACAGGAACGCCGCGTCGGACATCGCGAACGACAGCACCGTGAGCAGCCCGGTGGCCAGCACGTAACCGGCGGGCACGCCGACCTGCGGCCAGCTGGCGTTGAAGCCGCGCCGCCGCCCGTCGCCGTGCTCGAGTGACATGATCACCGCGCCGCCCCACTCGCCGCCGAGCCCCAGACCCTGCACGAACCTGAGCAGCGCCAGCAGGATCGGCGCCGCCACGCCCACGCTCGCGTAGCCGGGCAGCACGCCGATGAGGAACGTCGAGACGCCCATCACCAGGAGCGTCACCACCAGCACGGTCTTGCGGCCCGCCCGGTCGCCGAAGTGGCCGAACACGACGCCGCCGAGCGGCCGGGCGACGAACGCCACGGCGTTGGTGGTCAGCGACGCCAGCGTCGCGTTGAACGGGTCGAGCGAAGAGAAGAACAGCTTGGGGAAGACCAGGGTCGCGGCCGTGGTGTAGAGGAAGAAGTCGTACCACTCCAGCGACGTGCCGATCAGGCCGGCGAGGATCACCCGCCGGGTCTGTTGCGCGGAGCCTGTCATTCGATCGCTCCTCGATGTCAGCTAAGGGGGCTCTCCTCAACATAAGAATCGTTGAACAATTCGACAAGAGGTTTGCTCCATGATTCCCTGTGAAATGTGGATGACGTGGTTGCCGACCTCGCCCAGGACCGCTCCCGGCTGGGCCGCACCAGCACGGCGGAGCGGGTGGCCGACATCCTGCGCGACCGCATCAGCGAGGGCTTCTTCCGCCCTGGGCAGCGACTGTCGGAGGAGTCGATCTCTGAGGGGCTCGGCGTTTCCCGCAACACGCTGCGCGAGGCGTTCCGGCTGCTCGGTCATGAGCGGCTGCTCGACCACAAGCTCAACAGGGGCGTCTTCGTCCGGCTCCCGTCCGCCGAGGACGTCGCCGACCTCTACCGGGTGCGCCGCGTGCTCGAAGGGGCCGCGGTACGCCTCAGCCCGCCCCCCGAGGCGCTGGCCGTGATCAAGGAGGCCGTGCTCGACGCCGAGCGGGCCGCCGCGCAGGACGACTGGCAGGGCGTCGGCACCGCCAACATCCGCTTCCACCAGGCGCTCGCCGCGCTCAACGGAAGCCCACGGATCGACGAGGCCATGCGCCAGCTGCTGGCCGAGCTGCGGCTGGTCTTCCACGTGATGGAGAATCCGCGGTCGTTCCATCAGCCGTTCGTCGACCGCAACCGCGCGCTGCTCGGCCTCATGGAGTCGGGACAGCCGGAGAAGGCCGCCGCGTACCTGGACGACTACCTCGACCACGCCGAACGGCTGCTCATCGACGCGTACGCGCCGTAACGTGTGGCGCATGGACCGGATCTTCACCGTTGACGAGGCCCGCGCGCTGCTCCCCGAGGTCATCGAGGACGCCCGCGCGGTGATCGCCGCCCGCGCCGACCTGGCCGAGATCGAGTACGACCGGCGCACCGGGGGCGCATCACCGCTCGGCGGCCTGCCGGAGATCAAGGGGCTGCAGGCCCGCATCGAGGAGATCATCAGCGGCTGGATCGAGCGGGGCATCGAGGTCAAGGGCATCGCGCCGGTGCTGGTCGACTTCCCCGCCGTGCTGGAGGGGGCGTCCGTACGGCTCTGCTGGATCGAGGGCGAGCGCGAGCTCGGCTGGTATCACCGTACGGAACTGGGCTTCACGGGGCGCCGGCCCCTGGGTTAGCATTCAACTCATAGGTTGATAAACCGAAGGGTTGAATGCCATGCTCCTTCAGGACAAGGTCGCCGTGGTCTACGGCGCGGGCGGCCCGATCGGCGGCGCGGCGGCGCGGGCCTTCGCCCGCGAGGGCGCGCGGGTCTTCCTCGCGGGCCGCACCCAGGCGCCGCTCGACCAGGTCGCCGCCGGCATCCGCGCCGCCGGAGGGACGGCCGGGACGGCTCTCGTGGATGCGCTGGACGAGGAGGCGGTCGGCGCGTTCGCCGACTCGGTGGCCGAGCGGGCCGGCGGCATCGACGTCTCGTTCAACGCCATCGGGGTCCAGGACGTGCAGAAGCCGCTGCTGGAGATCTCCGCCGCGGAGTTCCTGCGGCCGATCGAGGTCGCCGCGCGGACGCAGTTCCTGACCATCAGGGCCGCCGTCAAGCACATGATCCCCCGCGGGTCCGGGGTGATCCTGCTGTTCGGCGGCGGCGGGCCCCAGACGCAACCCGGGCTCGGCGGGTTCAAGGTCGCGCTCGACGCCATGGAGGGCATCCGGCGGCAGTGGGCGTGCGAGGCCGGCCGGTACGGCGTCCGCGTCGTCACCATGATCACGGGCGGCGTGCCGGAGAGCCTGCCGGGCGACTTTCCCGGCAGGGACGAGCTCGAGGCCGCGCTGCGCGAGCCGACCCTGCTCCAGCGGACCGCGACGCTGGCCGACGTGGGCGACGTCGCCGCCTTCGTGGCCTCGGACCGGGCCAGGACCATGACCTCCGCGACCGTGAACGTCTCCTGCGGCGCCATCGTGGACCACTGACGTGCCCGACGACCAGCTGAGCCGCACCTTCGCCGCGCTGGCCGACCCGACGCGCCGCGCGATCCTCGCCCGGCTGGCCGAGGGCGAGGCGACGGTGAACGAGCTGGCCGAGCCGTTCGACATCAGCCTCCAGGCCGTCTCCAAGCACCTCAAGGTGCTCGAACGCGCCGGGCTGATCAGCCGGGGCCGCGACGCGCAGTGGCGGCCCTGCCGCCTGGAGACGGCTCCGCTGGACAGCGCCGCGGAGTGGATCGTCCGCTACCGCGACCGCTGGAGCGACCGGTTCGACCGGCTCGAGCAGGAGATCAGGAAGATCCAGAGGGGTGAGCATGAGTGACACGGAGTTCGTCATCGAACCCGGCCGCCAGGACATCGTCATGATCCACGTCTTCCACGCGCCCCGTGAGGTGGTGTTCCGGGCGGTCACCGACCCGGAGCTGGTGCCCCGGTGGTGGGGGCCACGCTTCCTCAGCACCCGCGTCGACGTGATGGAGGTCCGGCGGGGCGGCCTGTGGCGGTACGTGAACGTCGACGCCCGTGGCCGGGAGTACGGCTTCCGTGGCGTCTATCACGACGTGGTGGCGCCCGAGCGGTTCGTACGGACGTGGGAGTTCGAGGGCACGCCCAGGGACGTCGCGTTGGAGACGGTCACCCTGGAGGAGGTCCCTGGCGGGACGCGCTACGTCGCCCGATCCGTGCACCCGTCGGTGGAGGCGCGGGACGCGATCGTGCGGGCCGACGGGGCGCGGGGCGGGCGCGAGTCCATGGAGCGCCTGGCCGAGGTGCTGGCTCAGAGGCCCACCAGGACGTAGGGGGCCCACAGGTCGGGCTCGGCGGGGCCGTACAGGTCGCGGAGTTCCAGTACGGCCGCGCGCAGCGCCTGCGCGGGGGCCGTGCCGGAACGCAGCCTGGTGTGGAAGTCACGCATCAGGGCCGCGGCGACCTCGGCGGAGACCGGCCACAGCGGGAGGAGCACCGATCTGGCGCCCGCGTGCAGGAGCGCGTGGGTCAGCCCGGCCAGGTCGTCCCCGCTCGTGGCCCCGCCCTCCTGTGCGGTGAGGACGACGAGCCTGGCGTCCACGTTCATGCTCATGAGCTGCCTGGCGGTCAGGAGCCCATCGGCGAGCCTGATGCCCGATCCGAACGGGTCGCGGGCGTCGAACACGGCCTGGCACGACAGGTGCACCACGTCCCAGGTGCCGGAAATGGTGGTCGCGGTGGCGTCCGGGCCGGTGAGGGGCTGGGTGCCGAGCAACGCGGCGACGTCTTCGAGCCCGGCCTGGCTCTTGGGTTCCGTGGTGCAGCCGAGCGCCAGTGACCGGGTCGCGGTCGAGGAGGCCCGCTGTGCGAGGCGGGTCAGGGCGGCGACGGAGGGGGCGTACGTCACGGGGAAGCGCTCGATGAGTGGGCGGCCGTTCGGGGCGAGGGCGTGGAGCGGGACGCGGTGGAGTCCGGCGTGCGGCACCAGGTAGAGGTGGTCCAGGCCGTCCTTGAGCGCGTCGAGCGCGTCCGCGAGGAGGAGGTCGGCCAGGCGGCGCCAGAGGGCGGCCCGGTGGCGGCGCGCCTCGATGTCCAGCAGGTCCGGCCGCCGCCCGTCGATGGTGGCGGTGAAGGCGGCCAGCAGGTCGTGGCCCACGATGGTGGGGAAGACGCGCGGCTCGGGCCAGCCGGTGCGGTGGGCGAGCACCGTCACGCTCTCCTCGCCGACGTGGAAGCCGACCAGTGCGGTCGCTCCACCCGCGTGGCCGGGGGCGGTCGCTGCGCCTGCCTGGCCCGGGGCAGTCGCTCCGCCCGCGTGGCCCGGGGCGGTCGCTCCGCCTGCCTGGCCGGGGGCGACGAGGGCGTCGAGCTGAAGCCGGCCGGGCGGGGTGCCCCGGCGCAGCGCCACGTGGCCGGGGGCGAAGGGCTCCATGCGCCGCCACAGCGCCTCGACATCGGCCCGCGCGGCACGAGCCCGCCGGATGAGCGCCGCGGCCTCCGCCGGGTCGCGGGTGTTGCGGGCGGCCGCCACGAGCGTCCGCACGGCGTCGAGCCCGCGCCGCTCGTCCTCCAGCAGCTCGCCGGGCACGTCGCCGCCGCCTTGTGCCACCCCGAGGCCGAGCTGTGCGGCCGGCGTGCGGGACTTGGCCTGCTCCACGTACCTCCAGGCCGTCATCCCGCGTCCCAGGCGGACGGCGAGACCGATGGCCCTGTCGGAGTCGTGGCCCAGCTCGCGGGCGCGTTCTGCGTCGGCGAGCGCGCCCGGCAGGTCTCCGAGTTCCTCCGCCGCCAGAGACCGGTGGTGCAGGGCGAGGCCCAGCTCCAGGTCGTGACCGAGCTCCTCGAGCAGCTCCACGGCCTCGGTCAGCCGCCAGTGGGCACGGGTGTACGACCCGGAGGCCAGGTCGAGCGCGCCGAGGCGGCCCAGGGCGAGCGCCGCCCCCGGCCAGAAGCCGATGTGCTGGGCCAGATCCGCGGCCTCCTCCAGAGAGACCTCTGCCCTGGCGGGGTCCTCGAGGCGGGCACGCATGATGAGGGCCAGGACCACGCCGCGGGTCCGCCCGCCGGCGCGTTCGAGCTCCACGGCCCGTTCGGCGAAGCCGCCGGCCTGCTCCCTCTCGCCTCGCAGCGCGCAGACCAGGCTGAGGTCGGCGTAGGCGTCCGCGAGGTCCGGCCGGCCGCCCAGCTCCTCCCCGATCGCGATGGCCTCCCGGTACCGGGCCTCGGCCTCCGCCGGCTCGTCCAGCTTCAGGTGCAGCGCGGCGCGTCCGGCCAGCAAGGAGACCCGCATCGCGCGCCAGATCGGCGAGGACACCAGCCCCAGGCCCTCGTCGAAAGCCTCGGCGGCCTCCTCCCAGCGGGCCTGGTCGGTGCGGACGCGGCCGAGCAGGTCGAGCGCCCGTACGAGATCGGCGGGGAGCGCGGCGTCCGCGTCGCGGGCCAGGGCGACCGCCTGGGCGAGGTGCTCGGCGGCTTCGTCCGTACGGCCCAGTCCCCTGTCCGCCGCGCCCAGGTTGCGCAGGTGGTCGATCACGAGGTGGTCGCGCAGCTCGTAGCCGCGGGCGGCGTACGCGTGGGCGGCTTCCAGGTCCCCCAGCGCGCGGCAGAAGGCGGAGAGCTTGACCAGCAGGAACGAGCGGTGCCGGGACGCGGTGGAGCGTCCGCCCGCGCTCAGCTCGGAGACGACGGAACGGCTGTTCAGGGCGCGCTCGGCAAGGGTGCGGGCGGTCTCCAGGTCGCCTGCGGCCTCGGCCTCCTCGATGAGGAGCCATGTCTCCAGCCGCTCCGTCTGGTCGCCGCCCGCCCTGATCGCCTCCGCCAAGGTCGCGTGGCCGCGGGTGACGTCCCCGAGGGTGAGCTGGATGCTCGCCAGCCGCGCCAGCAGCTCCGCGTCCAGCCCTCCGCCTCCGCCCATGGCCGCGATGAGCTCGAAGGAGCCACCGGCCTCCGCCGAGCCACCGGCCTCCGCCGGACCGCCTCGCTCCGCCGGCTCGCCACTGCCGGGGCCGCCGTCTTCACGCGAGCCGCCCGGCTCCATGGAGCCGCCACGCCCTGCCAAGCCGCCGCCTCCACGCGAGGCGCCCGGCTCCATCGAGGCGCTGGAGCCCGCCGGGCCTCCGCGCCCCGCCAAGCCGCCGCTCCCGGTCGAGCCGCGGCCGACGTGTGTCGGGTGGAGGCCGGCGCGCGTCCGGCCGAGGCCGTCGCGTGGCGAGTCGACGCCGTCGCGTGTCGGCTCGACGCCGTCGCGGCCTCGGCCGACACCGTCACGTGGCGGCTCGACGCCGTCGGAGGTCGGCTCGACGTCGTCCAGTGCCGGGTCGAGGCCGGTGAGGCCGGATTCGAGGGCCGTGCGGGCGCGGTGGAACTCGCCGCGTGCCTCCAGAGCGAAGCCGAGCTTGATCGAGGTGAGCGCCGCCAGCTCCCGCAGGCCGCTCGCCCGGAAGCCCGCAGCCGCCGCCTCCAGCGCCTCCACCTGCGCATCCAGGTCACCGGTACGGGCGGCCAGCGCGGCCAGCCGGTCGTGGACGACCGCCTCCTTGAGCGGGTCCCCGCCGGCCAGCCTCAGGGCCGAGCCGAGCCGTTCCCCGGCCTCCTGCCACGAGCCCAGCCGCGCGTCCAGCTCGGCCTGCCCCAGCGTGGTGGTGAGCAGGGTGGCCACGTCGCCCTCCGCGGCGGCCAGCTCCAGCGCGCGCTCCAGGTCCGCCGACGCGTCCTCGAAGCGGTCAAGGAGGATCAGGCAGGAGGCGCGCATGGTCAGCGCCGAAGCCTCCTTCGCGGCAGCGCTCAGCCGGGCGAACGCCTTCCCAGCCGCCCCGAACTCCTCCAGCGCCCGTTCCGTGTCCCCCTCCGCGTACGCGAGCACGGCCAGGTTGTAGCGCGCCGAGGCGGCCCCGTCGTAGTGGCCGAGGGCTTCGTACTCGCGTTCGGCCAGCTGAAAGGCCATCCTGGCGCCGCCCGCGTCGCCGCGTTCGCGGCGGCGGCGCGCGATGCGGTACCACTCGTCGGCGGGCTCGCGCCGCTCCCCCCTGCGCCGCACGATCTCCACCAGCCGCGTCTCGCAGGCGGCCGCCTGGCCGGGGTGGCCGCGACCGGCCAGGAGCACGGCCTGCGCGTCGAGCGTCCTGCAGGCCTCCTCCCACGCCCCGGCCGCCTCCAGCTCGATGGCGCACGCGGCGATGCGCTCGCCCGTGGCCGTGAGGTCGTCCTGGTCGAGGGCCGCCCTGGCGGCGGGCACGAGCACCAGGGCCGCCTGCCGGGCGTCGCCGAGCCCGAGATAGAGGTCGCGGGCCCTGGCCGCGCAGGAGACGGCGCCGACGGGGTCGCCGGCGGCCAGGCAGGCCTCGGCCGCGTACCCCTGCTGGGCCGCCTCCTCCGCGGCCAGCCCGGCGTCCTCGCACAGGGTGGCGGCCCGCTGGTGGTGTTCGAAGGCGCGGGCCGGGTGCCCCGCCTGGAGGAGGACCAGGCCCATGTGCCCGAGCTGGAGCGCCTCGGAGCCGGCCGCGCCCAGCGAGCGGTAACCGGCCGCCGACCGGTCGAAGGACTTCAGAGCCAGGTCGAGCTCGCCCAGCTCCTGGTGGACGAGCCCCTGCTCGGACAGCGCGTACGCCATCCGGGCTCCCCCGCCGAACGCCTCCGCGGCCCGCCCCAGCACAACGCAGGCCGTGCGCCGCCGCCCGAGCTCGCGCAGCCGCTGCCCGGCCTCCAGCAGGAACTCGCCGGGTGAGTCGGCCTGCCGCTCGGCGTAGCGCAGCAGCTTGACCGCCACCTCGCCGTCCGGGGAGTCCGGCAGGGCCAGAGCCAGCTCGGCGGCGGACTGGGCGAGCCGCGGGTCCGGCGGCAGCGGCCCGTCGAGCACCGTGCCGAGCCGCGACAGCAGCTCGGGGTCCCCGTCCCTGGCGAGCGTGAGCACCTCGTCCAGGTCGCGCGGGTCGCCCTGGGCGGAGAAGCGCGCCAGCAGCGCCCGGCACAGCACGCGCCGCGCGGAGCCGCCCCGCCCGTCCTCCGCGCCCCCGTCGGAGTCCGGCGCCTGGTCGCGGGGGGTCTTCACGGCCGGCTCGAGGCCCTGGCGGGCGGCCTCCACCGCTTCGTGCAGGTCCTCTACCTTCCCCGTCTGCGCGGCCCGCCGGCGCAGCACTTCCGAGACCAGCTCGTACGCCTCCGCCCGGAACGCCGGCCGCTCACCGGCCGCCAGGGCCTCGCGCAGCACGGCGACGGCCTCGTCGGCGTGGACCGGGCTGAGGTCCAGGTGGAGCGCCCGGCCCAGCGTCAGAAGCGCCTCGGCCCTGGCCGGGTCCCGCTCATCGTGTGCCGCGAGCGCGGCGCGGGCGGCGACGATGGGCTCGGCCGGGTCTCCCCCGGCCACCGTCGCCCGCTCGAGCAGCGCGTTCGCCAGGTTCGCGAGCAGCCTGGCGCGGTCCGGGTGACCGTTCGGCACGAGCTCGGCCGCCTCGCGCAGGACCTCGACGGCGCTCTCCAGGTCGGCCGGATCCCCGGTGACGCCGTAACGATTCCAGCGGCGGTCGCCCAGCAGGCCGAGCCGGACGACCGGGTCGGTCCCGAGCCCCCGCGCCGTCTCGTCGGGCGCCACATGGAGGGCCTCCAGCATCTCGGTGCCGGCCTCCAGCGAGCGCTCGTCGCCCGTGACGACGAACCACTCCACCAGCCCGGCCGCGTACGGCGCCAGCACACCAGGATGGGCCCACTGCTCGTGCCAGAAGTCCAGCGCGCACTGCCCCACCCTGATGAAGGCCAGCAGGTCGCGGTCGGCGAACGACCCCGCCGACCGCGCGTGCGCCAGCTCGACCAGCGCCAGCAGGGCCCGTGACCTGTCCTGGCCGCGCGGCGCCGTCTCCGTGGCCGCCAGGTACGCCCTGACCAGCTCCTCGTCCCCGAACGCCGCCATGCCGAGCGCCGTGGCCAGCTCACCCGCGTGGGACGGCTCGGCCAGCGCCGCCCTGAACAGCACGTGCACCGCGTCGTCGATGTGCTCCCGCTCCCCCGTCACCCCGAACAGCCGCACCAGCCCGCCGCCCAGCACCGCGAGCGCGCCGGGCGCCCAGGCGGGGTCGGGCGAGCGCACCGACTCCTGTAACAGCAGCTCTCCGAGCCGGTCGGCCACCTCGGGCGTGGGGTCGGCCATGGCCCGCGCCACCAGGGCCTGGACGAGCAGCCCCACATGCGGGTACGTGGCCGGGTCGACGTGCTGGAACACCTCTTCCAGCAGCCCCGCCCACGTGTCGGCCGAGTCCTCCGACAGTGCCTTCGAGCCGCGCAGCCGCTCGGGAAGCCGCCTGGGATCGGCCACGGCCACGGCGGCGAAGAACGCGCCCGCGACCGCGGCGTCCTGCGTGATGCGCTGGTCAAGCCGGTAGCGGGCCAGGTGCAGCATGCCGATCAGCCGCCAGGTGGCCGCGTCGGACCGGTCGCCGGCGCACGCGCGCATCGCCTGCTCGGCCTCGGCCGGCGCCGCGGGATCCCAGATCAGGCCGGGATCCGCGCTCTGCTCGAACCGCTCGATGCGGGCGGCCAGCGCGGCGGCCGGTTCGGTCATGGGCACAGGCTCTCACCGGGGTGCGTACCCGTACAGAACCGTGCCTTCGACCACATCGCCCCGTACGGTATCGCGCCCCGGCGCGCGCGGTCGCCCCTTTACGGTGTCAGCCGCCTTCACCTCGTGACTTGTTAAGTTCTCGCCCAGGCCTCGGACAGCACCGGTGAGGTCGCGCCCGCGATGGGTAGCCCGGGATCATGCTCTACGGCAAGGAACACGTACAGCGTTATCAGGAGACCAACGGCGCGGAGGGACACGACTGGAACAACACCACTGTCCTGCTGCTCACCACCAAGGGCCGCAAGTCAGGCCGGCCCTACACGACACCGCTCATCTATCAGAAGCACGGCGAGGACCACGTGGTCGTGGCCTCCAAGGGCGGGGACCCGGATCACCCGCAGTGGTACAAGAACCTCCTGGCCGACGCCGAGGCGGAGGTGCAGGTGCTGGGCGACAAGTTCAGGGCCCGCGCCCGCACGGCCTCGCCTGAGGAGAAGCCGGAGCTCTGGGGGCTGATGACCCGGACCTGGCCGGACTACGACGAATACCAGAAGAAGACCGACCGCGACATCCCGATCGTGGTCCTGGAGCGCGTCGGATGACGCCTCGATCACAAGAGCCCCGCCGTCGCGCGGCGGGGCTCCCTGAACTCACCTGATCTCGTAGGCCCTGACGACGGTCTCGGTGAAGGCGTTGCCGCCGCGGTCGGCGGCCGTGACGCGGAGCGAGGCGAACTTGCCGCGCGCGCTCACCGGGTGCCAGGTCTCGGCGGACCAGGCGTTGCCGCCTGACGGGTGCACCAGCGTGGGCAGCCAGGTGCGGCCGTCGTCGTAGGAGATCTCCAGGGTGAGCGTGCGCAGGCTCAGGGCGGGCGAGCCGCTCTGGCGCTGGACGCTCAGCGGGATGCTCGCGTGACCCGCGGCCGCCCGGTTGCGCTCGTCCAGTTCGGGGGCGATCTTGACGGTCAGCAGCGGCAGCACCTGCCGCTTGCCTGTCCCGGGCGACTTCGACCTGAACCGCCACTCGGCACTGACCCGGGTGGACACCTTGGTCTGCTCGGCGTCGCGGTCGGCGGTCATGGTCAGCCGATATTCGCTCTCCTTGGTCTCCGTGGGCACGTCGACCGGGCCGATCAGGTAGTCGGCTGCGAAGATCTCCTTGCCGTCGCGGTAGACCTTGGCCTGCGGCGCGGTGTACTCGCCGTAGGAGATGCGCTCGGGCGTGCTGTCCTCGAACAGGCCGGCGGAGAACTGCAGCATGTTCTCCTCGCGCCAGTTGTAGTCGCCGTGGGGGTCGAGCGCGGCGGCGAAGACGCCGGTGTTCCACCGGTCGGTGGTCTTCTCACCGGCCCGGTAGACCTTGGTGGCGCCGAAGAAGAACTGGTCGGTGTCGTTCCAGCCGTCCGGCGGCGTGCGGTACTGGATGAAGGAGGGGTACCAGCCGGTGTCGGCGGGCGTGTAGTACTCGGTCCTGCGGAACGGGAGCGCGAACCGGGACACCTGGCCGTACGGCGTCCACGCCATCGTCGACCCGTACAGGACGGGCAGGGCGAAGCGCTCGCCGAACTTGACGTCGTTCTGCGTGGCGTACGTCGAGGTGACCTGGGCGAGGTCGCGGCGGCGCGGGCGGTAGCCGGGGTCGGCGGGGATGCGCGGCTCGGCCTTCATCAGGTGGTAGAAGTACGGGCTGTCGTCGAAGCCGCCGTCGCCCTTCGGCCTGGCCCACTGCGTCCAGCGGTAGAAGGCGAAGTTCTTGCTGACCGTGCGGCTCGTCGGGATCGCCTTGATGCCTTCGACGCGGTCCGCGCCCTCCATGCCGGCCAGGTCCACGTCCACGCCGAAGGGCTGCTGGCCGGGGACGAGCTGGAGCAGGCCGAGCATGCCGTAGGCCAGCCGCGCGGTCGGCTCCTCGGTGCGTACGTCCACCGGCCTCGCCTTGCGGGCGTCGGCGGCGACGGTACGGTCGGCGTCGAGCGTGAACTCCGGATCGGCGCCCATCACCATGGTGCCGTCGCTGTCCAGCAGGAGGCTGACCACGCTGTAGCGGTGGCCCCGCTGCAGCCTGAGGTCCAGCGTGCCGCTGGAGATGTCGTAGTTGCGCTGGTCCTTGGCGTCGAGGTCGATCACCCCGGCGAACGCGGCCTGGGCGGGGCGGCCGTCCGTGCCGGTGAAGGTCAGCTTGACCGAGCGCTTCTCCGGCTCGACGCGCATGCCGATGCCGGTGCGTACGGAGACCTCGGCGTTCCTGGCGATGACCGTGCCGCTGAACATGCCGACCGGGCCGGGCTCGGCGCTCACCTTGACCTGGGCGGTGCCGTGCACGGGCACCTCCACCGCCGTGGCGCCGAGCTTGAACGGCGTCACCGTCGCGCCCTCGCCGTCCTTGGCGATCACGCTGAGGTCCAGCCGGACCGCGGCGTCGCCGTCGTTGCGGTAGGTGAGCGTCTTCTCCCTGGGCCCGGAGCCGGGGAGCTCGACCTCGCCCATGTCCAGGGTGGCCGGCTCGGCGGTGACCTGCTGGGTGATGGCGCGGGCGACGTCCACGCGGCCGGAGCCCTGGACGTACGCGCCCAGCTCGTCGCCGGACGCGGTGGAGGCCATCAGCGCCGCCTTGATCTGGCCGGCCTTCCAGCCGGGGTGCTGCCCCGCGACGATCGCGGCGGCGCCCGCCACGTGCGGCGTGGCCATGGACGTGCCGCTCAGCGCCGTGTAGGAGTCGTCCACCGGGCTGCCGAGCGAGGTGCCCGCCGCCCTGGCGGCGACGACGCCGACACCCGGCGCGATCAGGTCGGGCTTGACGGCGGCGTCGCCCTGGCGCGGGCCCGTGCTGCTGAACTGCGCGACCGTGTCGTTGTCGCGGTAGGAGGCGCCGACCGAGAGCGCGCGGTCCGCGGTGCCCGGCGAGCCGAGGCTCTGGGGGCCGTCGTTGCCCGCCGCGATGACGAACAGCGTGCCGTACGTGTCCGACAGGCTGTTGACGGCCTGCTCGACCGGGTCCTCGCCGGGGGAGTCGGGCTCTCCGAGGCTGAGGTTGGCCACGCGGGCGCCGTTCTCGGCCGCCCAGGTCATGGCCTCGATGATGGCGGAGTCGGGGCAGTAGCCGCTCTGCACGCAGACTTTGCCGATCATCAGCTTGGCGCCGGGCGCGACGCCCTTGTACCTGCCGCCCGCGGCGGCGCCGGAGCCGGCGATGGTGGCGGCGACGTGGGTGCCGTGGCCGTTCAGGTCGCGTACGTCGGGCTCTTCGGTGAAGTTCCGGGCCTTGGTGACCAGGCCCTGGAGGTCGGGGTGGTCCGGGTCGTAGCCGCTGTCGAGCACCGCGACGGGGACGTCCTTGCCGGTCTGTCCCGCCGCCCACGCCTGGGGCGCGCCGATGTGCGGGACGCTGACGTCGAGGGAGAGCTTGGCCTTGCCGTCCAGCCAGATCTTCGCGGGCGCGGCCGCCGCCGTCCTGGCCTGACCGGTCAGGCTCTTCCAGAGCGTGCCGGCGCCGGTGCGGGGCTCGCTCCGGGCGATCCCGTTGATCGCGGGCAGCGGGCGCCCGCCGTCGGCGCGCAGCGTGGCCGCTCCGCTCTCGTCCGGGTACGTCAGGATCAGCGGGAGCGACGGGCTGGCCGCGTCGTCGTAGCCGAGCGCGGCGAGCCGGGTGACGTTGAACAGCCTCGGGTCCAGCCTGCCCGCGGCCAGAAGGGGCATCGCGTCCGCGGGGACGATGCTGAGCCCGTCCTTCGCCCGGCGGTGCACGAAGGTGACCTTCTCCCTGCCGGGGCCTGGCTTGACGTCGAGCTGGGTCTGCTTGCCGGGCAGCTCGCGGAGGGTGACCTTGTCGCCGGTGATGAGGGTGATCGTCTTGGGCGGCCCGGCCTGGGCGGGGGCCGGAGTCGCCTTGACGGACGGGGCGGGGGTGGGAGCCGCCTGGGCCGGTGTGGCGGCCGCTACGGCGGCCGTCAGCACGACGCCCAGAATGACGGACTTTCTCTGAAGCACACCCCGGTTTCTAGTTGTCAGGGAAAATAGGTGACAAGGTGGTTTCTGTGGCCTATTGCGGCAACTGCCGGAAGTGGCCAAGATCGAGGGCATGCTTGAGGACGGCCGGGCGCTGGAAGTCGTGGGGATCAGCGCCTTCGACGAGCGGATCTACCGCGGGGTGCTGGCCTGTCCCGGCATCACCGTTCAGGAGCTCGTCAGGCGGAGCGGGGAGAACGCGGGGCGCATCCAGTCGTCGCTGAGCAGGCTCCGCGCCAAGGGCCTGGTCAGCCGCTTGTGGGGGCGCTCGCCCCGCTGGACGGCGACGAACCCCGGCACCGCGATCCGTTCACTGGTACGCGGCCTGCAGAGCGAGCTGGACCGGCTGACCGACACGGCCGACGAGCTGGAGGCGGCCTTCCGCACCGTCGGCCAGAACCCGGAGGAGGGCGGGCAGCTCGAGGTGCTGGCGGGGCCGGAGGAACAGGCCCGCTGGTACGTGCGGCTGCAGCAGGAGGCCAAGGAGGAGGTGCTGACCTTCGACCGGCCTCCGTACGTGCTGGACTACCACAACCCGCTGCAGACCGGCCTGCTGCGCAGCGGCGTCCGCTACCGGACCATCTACACGCCGGAGGCCTTCGATCACGCGGGGGCGTTCGACGAGGTGGGCACCCTGATCAAGGCGGGCGAGGAGGCGCGGATCCTGCCGGAGCTGCCGTTCAAGATGGCCATCGTCGATCGGTGGCGGGCCGTCATGCCGCTGAGCATGGATCCGCCGCTCACGCGCGGGGTGCTGATCATGGGGTCCACCATGGTGGTGGCGCTGGTCGAGCTGTTCGAGCGGCTGTGGCGGGAGGCGCTGCCGGTACGTCCCGAGCTGTGGCAGGAGCCCGGCGCGCCGGAGCCCGACGGCGAGGCGGCGTCCGAGCTGGGCGCCGAGGATCGCCGGCTGCTGGCGCTGCTGGCGGCCGAACTCAAGGACGACGCCATCGCCCGCCAGCTCGGCACCAGCCCGCGCAGCCTCCGGCGCCGCCTGCGCCACCTGCTGGACGAGCTGAACGCCGAAACCCGCTTCCAGGCCGGCGCCCAGGCCAGCCGCCGCGGCCTGGTGTAACGGGCCGCCGTCCCTACTGCCCTACCCGGCCGTCGACGCATTCGCGGAGCAGGTCGGCGTGCCCGCAGTGGCGGGCGTACTCCTCGATCCGGTGGATCCACAGCTCCCGCAGAGCGATGCCGTCCCGCCCCACCCGCTCGCCCAGATCCGCATACTCGGCCAGCGCCGCATCGGTGGCCGCCTGTTCGCGAGCGAGGTCGGCGAATGCGCCGTCGACCAGCGCCTGCTCCCCGACGGCTCCCTCGAAGTCGGCATCGCGTGCTCCGTACAGCTTCGGCGCCGCGTCTCCGGGCACGATCCAATTGCGCCAGTCGCGCTCCACCTCGGCAAGATGGCGGACCAGACCCAGCAGGGACATGGTCGAGGGTGGCACCGACCGGCGCGCCAGCTGCTCCGGATCCAGCCCCTCGCACTTCATCCGCAGGGTCAGCCGATAGTTGGCCAGGTAGTCCTGCAGCGTCGCCAGCTCGCCGTCCGGGCTGGCACCCTCGTTGTTGCGGGGATCCTTGTCGGGGTCGGCCCACATGTCGGGGTAGACGCTGGCCTGGGTCCACCGCTCGGGTACGTCGCTCATCGGGCTGATGATGCTGAGCGGCGGCCCGGCACGCAAGCGAATATTCAGGCGCGCAGGGCCGCGTACAGGTCCATCGTGCGGTGGGCGATGCGCTCCCAGGAGAAGTGCTCGACGGCCCTCGCCCGCCCCGCCACCCCGAGCGCGGTCGCCCGCGCCGGCTCGCGGAGCAGGGTGTTGACGCGCTCGGCCAGGTCGGCGGCGAACCGCTCCGGGTCGTGCGGCGTGCCGTCGGGGCCCTGGGAGATCGGGACGAGCAGGCCCGTCTCCCCGTCGGCCACCACCTCGGGGATGCCGCCGGTGGCCGTCGCCACCACGGCCGTCTCGCAGGCCATCGCCTCCAGGTTCACGATCCCCATGGGCTCGTACACCGACGGGCACACGAACACCGCCGCGTGGGTCAGCAGCTGGATCACCTCGGGCTTGGGCAGCATCTCCTGGATCCAGAACACCCCGTCGCGGTCGAGGCCGCGCACCAGCTCCGTGACCTCCGCCGCGATCTCCGGCGTGTCCGGGGCGCCGGCGCAGAGCACGAGCTGGGCGTCGCGGTCGAAGGAGCGTGCCGCGCGCAGGAGGTGGACCAGGCCCTTCTGCCGGGTGATGCGGCCCACGAAGATGACGTACGGCCTGCGCGGGTCCACCCCGTGCCTCTCCAGCACGTCGGTGGCGAAGTCGGGGGCGTATTCGGCGGTGTCGATGCCGTTGTGGATGACGCTGACCTTCTCCGGCGGGATCTCCGGGTAGGCGGACAGGACGTCGCGGCGCATGCCCTCCGACACCGCGATGACCGCGTCCGCACTGGCCAGCGCGGTCCGCTCGGCCCACGACGAGATCGTGTAGCCGCCGCCGAGCTGCTCGGCCTTCCACGGCCGCAGCGGCTCCAGGCTGTGCGTGGTGATCACGTGGGGCACGCCGTACAGGAGCTTGGCGACGTGCCCGGCGAAGTTGGCGTACCAGGTGTGCGAGTGGACGACGTCCGCGCCCTCGCAGGCGGCGGCCATCTCCAGGTCCACGCCGAGCACCTGCAGCGCGGCGTTGGCCCCGGTCAGCCCGTCGGGCACGCGGTAGGCCGAGACGCCGGGCTCGGCGCGTTCGGCCCCGAAGCAGCGCACGCGTACGTCGGCCAGCTTCCGCAGCTCCCTGGCCAGGTATTCCATGTGCACCCCGGCCCCGCCGTAGACCTCCGGCGGGTACTCCCGGCTGAGCAGATCAACACGCATGACATGACCTTATTGGGGCCGTGTCCGGTGGGCCACAGCGACAAGCCGAAGATCAGGGGCTCCCGATCGTGCATTGCACAACAAATCTGGACACGAAGGAAGTTCTCCATGCCGGGTTTCGTCGATAGATCGGCCATTTGGGGGTAGCGTCCTGGACATGAAGTCCCGAAAGGTGCTCGCGGTTGTGCTGGCAGGTGGAGAGGGCAAGAGGCTCATGCCGCTCACGGCGGATCGGGCCAAACCGGCCGTGCCGTTCGGGGGGATGTACCGACTCGTGGATTTCGTGCTGTCGAACCTGGCGAACGGCGGCTTCCTGAAGATCGTCGTACTGACGCAGTACAAGAACCACAGTCTGGACCGGCACGTCTCGCGGACCTGGCGGCTGACCGCGATGCTGGGCAACTACGTGACCCCGGTGCCCGCGCAGCAGCGGCTCGGGCCGCGGTGGTTCTCGGGTTCGGCGGACGCCCTGTTCCAGAACCTCAACCTGATCTACGACGAGATGCCCGAGCACGTGATCGTGTTCGGGGCCGACCACATCTACCGGATGGATCCCCGGCAGATGGTCGAGCAGCACGAGGACTCGGGCGCCGACGTGACAGTGGCGGCGATCAGGCAGCCGCTGTCGCTGGCCGACCAGTTCGGCGTGATCGAGACCGATCCTGAGGGGCGCAGGATCGTCGCGTTCAGGGAGAAGCCGAAGGACGCGGTGGGCCTGGCGGACTCGCCCGACGAGGTGTACGCGTCGATGGGCAACTACGTGTTCAAGACGCAGTCGATGATCGACGCGCTGCGGGAGGACGCCCTCGACCCCACCAGCAAGCACGACCTGGGCGGCAACATCATCCCGATGCTCGTCAAGTCGGGCGGGGCCGACGTGTACGACTTCGCCAACAACATCGTGCCCGGCTCCACCGAGCGCGACCGCGGCTACTGGCGCGACGTGGGGACGCTCGACGCCTACTACGAGGCCCACATGGACCTCATCTCGGCGCATCCCATCTTCAACCTCTACAACGACAAGTGGCCGATCTTCACGGGCCACGACCCGCTGCCTCCGGCCAAGTTCGTGCACAACGAGGGCGACCGCGTGGGGCACGCGATCGACTCGCTGGTCTCCCCCGGCGTGATCGTCTCCGGCGGCACGGCGATCAGGTCGATCCTGTCGCCCAGCGTCGTGCTCCACTCGCACTCGCTGGTGGAGGACTCCGTGCTGATGGAGAACGTCAAGGTCGGCCGGGGCGCCATCGTCCGTAAGGCGATCATCGACAAGAACGTCGTGATCCCGGACGGGGCGCGGATCGGGTTCGACCTCGAGTACGACCGCACCCGGTTCGCGCTGACCAGGGGCGGCGTCGTGGTGATCGGCAAGAACGAGATCGTCGACCGCTAGCCGCGCAGCCTCAGCAGCCGGTCCACGTACGTCCTGGCGTGCTCGGGACCGATCGGCCGGTTGAAGAAGATCGCGTGGTAGTAGATCGGGGCGAGGACCAGCTCCATGAGCTCCAGCAGCTCGGGCGGGTCCTCGCCGCGCCGCCGCGCCCGCTCCAGCATCGCCTCCAGCTGCACCGCCCGGTCCGTCATGTAGGTCCCGTAGTCGTCGCCGCGGGTGCCGATGTGCGCCGCGCGCACGTACAGCCGGCCCAGGGGGCCGGCGACGTCCGCCGCCACCTGCGTCGCGTACGCCTCCAAGTCGCCGCGGAGCGAGCCCGTGTCGGGCACCGGCGAGCCATTGGAGAGCTGCTCGGTCACCGTGTCGTCGACCAGCGCGGGCAGCGTGCCCCAGCGGCGGTAGATGGTCGCCTGGTGGACGCCTGAACGCTCGGCCACCCGGGCGATGCTCAGCGTGTCCCAGTCCTCCTCGCGCAGCAGCTCGAGGACCGCGTCGTGAACGGCCGCCCGGACCTTCGCGCTGCGGCCGCCGGGCCGTCGTGCGGGTTGCATGCCTCTTACTTTAAGGCGAAATCTCTTGCGTTAGCACTCGACCAGGCCTATCTTGAAGCGAAATTCTTCGCATTAAGGGGCGGGGCGTTGGCCGCGCCCCCGGAAAGGACGTGGTCGTGAACCGTTCCGTCATCAAGGTCATCGTCTGGGACGTCCTCCCGTCGGTCGCCGCTTACTACGCGTTACGTGCGCTGGACGCGAGCGAGTACGTCGCCCTGCTGTCCGCCGCCGCGGTGGGCTTCGTACGTGCCGCCTATGTCGGGATAAGGGAGCGCAAGCTTGACGGCTTCGCCGCCTTCATGGGCCTGATCTTCGGTCTGGGACTCGCCCTCGCCTTCGTCACCGGCGACGAACGGTTCCTGCTCACCGTCAAGTCCGTCACCACGGGCTCGGCAGCGGCCGTGCTGGCGGCCACGTGCCTGGTAAGGCGCCCCGCGGCGTACGGGATGGCCAAGCGGTTCGGCGCGGAAGACGCCGCCACGGCCGCCCGCTGGGACCGGCTGTACGAGGCGGACGCCCGTTTCCGGCGGGTTTACGTGGTCATGACGCTGACCTGGGCCGGGGCCCTGCTGGCCGAGTCGGCGGTCCGCATCCCGCTGATCTACCTGCTGCCCGTGGACGTCATGGCCGGCCTGTCGTCGGCGCTGCTGATCGGCACCCTCGTGCTGCTGGCCGCCTGGAGCGCCTGGTACGGCCGCCGCGGCGAGCAGGCCGCCACCGCCGCCCAGCAGCAGGCCACGTGATCCGGGGACACGCCGCAGCGCACCCCCGGAGAACGCAGGCGTACGGGAGCTCAGCCGCCGTCGTCCCAGGCGCTGCGGGCGCTCCACCCCGGACCGCCCCACCGGATGACCCAGGCGGGCTGCGGGGGCCGGCTCGGGTGACGGTCGAGGTAGACCGGGCCAGGGTCGCCGGCGAGGTGCGGGTCGCGGCCCCAGACGGTGCGGTACCAGGTCTCGTAGTCGTCATCACACACCGGATGTGACACGCCGGCTGCGTCCAGCTCGCAGAGACCGGCCTCGGCGGCACCGGCCGGGCCGAAGAGCGCGGCACCGGCGATCAGCACTCCACCTGCGGCTACGACCTTACCTTTCATGATCCCCCCTGTAATCATGACGTGACGACACGACCACTGTAGGAAGCGACGTCCGTATCGCGGCGGAACGGCACGCTGCGAGCCTGCATTCTGTATGGCAAATGGTCTTTTAAGACGTTCTGACCAGGAAGACGTCGCCGTTGCCGAGCGCCACGCCGCCCTTCGGGGCGCCGTAGGTCAGGCCGGTGATCGCCACCTCTCCCGAGGGGGTCGTGGTGGCGTACAGGTTGGGCTCGGCGAACGGGTCCACGGCGTCGTCCCTGGCGGTGCCGAGCTGGGCGGCGGCGAGCTGCCTGCCCCTGCCGTCGAGACGGAGCGTCAGCACGTCGGCGCCGCCCGCCTGGACGCTCACCCGGCCCCGGGTGTAACCGGCGACCTCGACCTCGCCGCCGGCCAGCGGGGTCACGGCGGCGCCCTCGTCGGCGGCGGGGGTCGCGAGCGTGTGCTGCCAGCGCCGCGTGCCCTGGCTGGTGTAGGCGACGGTGCAGGCGTCGCCGCCGCTGCGGCCGGTGGCCACGGCCAGGCCCGTGGTGGTGATCGTCACCGCGTTCAGCCGGTCGTCGGCCGTGCCTCCTGCCGTGGCGGCCCACTTCCTGGTGCCGTCCGTGGTGAATCCGGCCAGCCAGCCGCCAGGGCCGGTCGTGCCGGGGAGGGCGGCGCCGGCGCTGCCCGTGACGTAGACGTTCGAGGCGTCCGCCGCGATGCCGTAGGCCTTGTCCTCGCCCGTGCCGCCGTACTGGCGGATCCACGACACCTCGCCGCCCGGGGCGAGGCGGGCGAGGATCGCGTCCTTGTCGCCGTTGCTCGTGCCGTCGAGCGAGCCCTTGGTGTAGCCCGCCACGTACGCGCCGCCGTCTGGCGCGGCGGTCAGGGCGTAGAGGCGGTCGGCCACGCCGGGCACGCCGAACTGGGTGATCCACCGGACGGCCCCGCTCGCGTCGAGAGCGGCCACGAACGCGTCGTCCGTGGTGTTGCCCGCATGCCGCCCGTCCAGGTCGCCCTTGGTGTACCCGGCCGCCAGCACGCCGCCGTCCGGCAGGGCCGCCACGCCGTAGAGGCGCTCGTCCGCCGGGGTGGCCAGCTGCCTGGTCCAGCCGCCGGCACGGGTCAGCACCGCGTTCCCGCCGGCCGCGTACCCGATGGTGAGGGAGCCGTCCGCGTGGGCCGCCACTCCCCCTGCCCAGTCGGTGCCGGGTGTGCCGTACAGCGGGGCGGGCAGGCCGGTCGGCGGCGTGACGCTCAGGCCGGGGCCCAGCTCGGCCATGGCCTGTTCGAAGGCGGGCGTCCAGACCGTCCAGTCGTGGCCGCCGTCCATGACACGGAGCTGCGCGGAGATCGCCGGCGAGCGCCTGGCGGCGTTGTAGAGGGCGGCGGACTCGAAGTCCAGGTCGTGGCGGGCGTCGGCGGGGGCGGGGTTGGCGTACTCGTCGTCGCCGACCGCCACGAACAGCCGCACCGGCAGGTCGGGGTCCAGCTTCGGCAGCAGCGCCGGGTAGTTGAGCTCCCGGTAGACGTCCTCGGAGAACTTCTCGCCGTCCTTGCCGAACGCCCCGTAGTCGCGGGTGGAGGAGTCGGACGGCGGCAGCGGCGTGTAGACGGCCGGGCTGAGCACGGCGGCGGCGCCGAACAGGTCCTGGTGCGCGAGCGCGAACCGCAGCGCGCCCGCGCCGCCCATCGAGTACCCGCCGACCAGGCGGGCCTGCCTGATGGGCGCGGTACGGTACGTCGCGTCCACGTGCGCGACCAGATCCCTGGTGAACGCCGTCTCCACCGGCCTGCCGGGCAGGTCGGCACCCGTGTAGCGGGAGTCCGTGTACCAGCTGCCGCGCTCGCTCCAGGGCGCGTCCGGCATGACGGCGATGACGGGCGGGATGCGCCTGGTCCGGATCATGTCGTCGAGCACGGTCTTGACCCGGGTCCAGGCCTGCATGGTGTCGCCCCGGCCGTGGAGGAGGTAGAGGACGGGGTGGCGGTCGGTGCCCCGGTCGTAGCCGCTGGGGAGGTAGACGTTGTAGGCGATGTTCTCGCCCAGCGCCGGTGAGGGGGCTGAGCCGGTGGTGAGCGTGCCGCCCTGCCGCACCTCGGTCTCGCCCGGCGCGGCCAGCAGGGTGAGTGACGCGAGGACGGCGAGCACGGCGATCCAGCGGGGTTTGGGCATCGACCGCTCCTGTAAACGTTTACCGTAGGCACCTTGCGGTGTTTCGGGAGAGTTTCATGGTGAAGGTGGGGCGGTGTCAACCATCGCAAGGCGGCGCCGGGCCCCTCCCCCGCGCCGCCCCTGCCCCGCGCCG
Source organism: Nonomuraea sp. NPDC049695 (assembly GCF_040674955.1). NCBI lineage: Bacteria > Bacillati > Actinomycetota > Actinomycetes > Streptosporangiales > Streptosporangiaceae > Nonomuraea > Nonomuraea sp. NPDC049695. The sequence goes on from NZ_JBFANV010000052.1 coordinate 25,085, forward strand.
CCCCTGCCCCGGGCCGCCCCCTGCTCAGCGGCGGAACAGCTCCAGCAGTTCCTCCGCTCGTTCCGTGCGGGTGATCCACACCTCGCGGCCGCGCCGCTCCCTGCTGATCAGGCGGGCGGCGCCCAGCCGGTCGCAGTGGTACGTGATGCTGCTGGGCGTGATCCGCATGTCGGCCGCCAGCCGGCTCATGGTCATGGGCTGTCCGAGCGCGCCGAGCAGGTCCGCGCGGACCGGCCCGACCAGCGCCGACAACTCGTCGAGCGCCGGTGCGGCGGGCGGGCGCCACAGCGTCTGCGCGCCGGGCACCGGGTACGCGATCCAGACCGCCTCCTCGTGGTCCAGGCTGACGATGATCGCGTCCTTGCCCGCCAGCATCGGCACCAGGACGATCCTCCGCTCGCCCAGCTCGTACGTGCTGGGCTCGATGTCGGCGATGAGCAGGCCGCGCTCGCCGTACACGATGCGGTCGTTGAGCGCGCCGAGCAGCAACTCGGGGCCGCCGCGGACGGCGGCCACGCCGACGCGCTGGACCTCCCTGTCCAGCAGGGGGCGGGCGCGCCTCCACAGGGGTTCGGCGGCGTCCCAGACGTCGGCGAGGGCGCTCGCGTAGCCGTCCAGCCAGCGGCCGGGCCGCTCGGCCGCCGGGCGCCAGTGGGCGGGCAGCGGTCCGGGGCCGAACGCCTGGTCCAGATCCTCGATCAGGTTGCCGGGCGGGAGGTCGCGCAGGGCGGCGATCTGGGTCTGGACGGACACGTCGCCGCTGATGGGCGTACGCGGCACGAGGCTGTCGGGGACCACGGAGTAGCCGGGTGCGGCGAGGGGGCGTACGGCCTGGTGTCCCTGCCTGCCGACCCGCGAGCTGATCGCTCTGCGCCAGGGCTCCGGCAGGCCGCGGCGGCGGCCGGCGAGGGCGTCGGCGATCATGGCGAGGGCGGTCAGGTGCGGGGAGATCGAGATGGACAGCTGGGGCGTGGAGGTCATGCGCAGTTCGCTCCACACAGCATGCTGGTTTACGTCGGCTCCTTCAGGTCGGACTCGATCAAGCAACGGTGTCCGAACCTATTCCTGACGCTTTCCCCTTACTTGACGCCCGCTTAATGCGGCACTTTTCTGCGGTGTACGGCCATCGCCGCCCCGAGGGCGAGGACGGCATATCCGCAGGTCACGGCCAACCCCGCCCAGGGCGGGAGCGGGTAGTAGCCCTCGAGCAGCGACGTCCCCACGTCCACATGCGCGAACGTGGGGATGCTCTGCGTGATCGCGAACCCGGCGGCAGGAGTGATCATCAGCAGCCATGGCGCCAGGCCCGCGGTCGCCAGCAGGTCGGGCACGACGACCAGCGCGATGACCAGCCCGCCGGCGATGACGGCCCGCTTGACCAGCGCGGCGAGGCCCAGAGCCAGTACGGCGGCGGCTGCGGTGAAGGCCGCGAAGCCGACGATCATCCGCAGTTCGGTTCCCAGGGTGATCGGCTGAACCGGGTTCTGATGGGCACGCAACAGCGCCAGGCCGACGGGGACCACGACCCCCGAGGTCACCAGCCCCGCCACGAACGCGACCGCGCCGACCACCACGGCCTTGGCCGCCAGCAGCCGCGCCGGATGCGGCTCGGCCGGCACACCGCTCCCGATCAGCCCCCGCCGGTGGTCCGCCGTGAAGAACGTGACCGCCGCCACGAGCACCAGGATCAGCCCCAAGGCCCCGCCGATCAGCATGAGGTCAGCGCGCACACCGCCCTCCACCGTGGCGGGCCCGATGTCACCGCCCCCGGTCACGATGAGCTTGTCGCCGGACTCGACGACCCCGCCGGGGTGATGCGGGGTCTTGCCGTCGGACTCCAGGATGACGCCGACGTCGTCGTGGCGCCACGAACCGTTCGCGCCCTGCAGCGTGATCTGGTCGAAGGTGGCGGTGGCCTGGGCGAAGGCTTGCGCCATGTCCCACAAGGCGCCTGGTGAGGTGGCGAACAGCCCGATCTCGACCGTCTCCGGCAGCCCGGTCAGCTTGACCGTGCTGACCTCGGTCCACGTCTTGCCGTCGTCCGACTCGTGGCCGGTGATGGTGTCGCCTGACCTGGTCAGCCGGAGCCACTGGGGGCCGTTGTGCGGACCGCCGGGCACGTCGTGGGTGTAGTTGTACTGCATCCGCACGCCGTGATCCCCCGTGAGCATGACGGCGGCGTACGGCGTGCCCTGCTTGAGGCTCTGCCTGACGAGGAGCCCGGCCTTCGCCCACGGCACCACTCCCTGCTTGATGTTGCGGACCCCGGGTACGGCGTCCGGCAGCCGCATCTGCCCGGTCATGTCCGAGACGCGGGCGGTGATGCTGCCGTTCCCCTTGAGCGGCTGGTGCACGAAGTAGTACTTGTCCTGCACCGCCGTGCCATCGGGTCCCACCAAGGGCGCGGGGCAGGCGCCCTCGCCCTTCCCGGTCACGCAGGTGGTGCGGGCGCCCCCGGCCACCAGCAGTCCGAGCGACACGGTGACCAGCACGGAGGCCGCCATGGTGAGCATCCAGCCGCGCGCGGAGCGGAACCTGGTCCACTGCGCGCGCAGCAAAGCGGAGAAGCCGTCCTGGCCGGCCCGTTGGCCGGCTCGGTGAGGCGTGAATGAACTCATGGCGACGGTTGTACGCGGCACCCGGTTCCAGCCGGGTCGCAGTCGCTGCGACCCGGTTGCGACCGGGGTTCTGGCATCGTTGAAGGCATGGCATCTCGAGCCGGCGACCGGTGGGTCCGCCCTGCCCGCACGACGAGCGGCGGTGAGTGGCGGTGAGGGTCCTCGTCGTCGAGGACTTCGAGGTCCTCGCCCGTTCCATCGGCACCGGACTGCGCCGCGAGGGCATGGCCGTCGACGTCGTCCTGGACGGCACCGCCGCTCTCGACCGCCTGGCCGCCACCCGCTACGACGTGGTGATCCTCGACCGCGACCTGCCCGGCGTCCACGGGGACGAGATCTGCCGGCGGCTCGCGCACGGCCGCTGCCAGACCCGCGTCCTGATGCTCACGGCCTCCGGCACGATCGAGGACCGCGTCGACGGGCTCAGCCTCGGCGCCGACGACTACCTGCCCAAGCCGTTCGCGTTCGCCGAGCTGGTGGCCCGCGTCCGCGCCCTGGCCCGCCGCGCCACCCCGCCGCTACCGCCCACCCTGGCCTGCGGGGACATCACCCTCGATCCGGCCCGCCGTACCGCGTCCCGGGCCGGGCGGCGCCTTGAGCTGAGCCCCAGGGAGTTCGCCCTGCTCGAATGCCTGCTCGCCGTGCCAGGCCTGGTCATCTCCGCCGAAGAACTGCTCGAACGCGTCTGGGACGAGGCAGCCGACCCCTTCAGCAGCGCCGTCAAGCACACCATGCACCGGTTGCGGGCCAAGCTCGGCGACCCGCCTGTGATCGAGACCGTCCGCGAAGGCGGCTACCGCATCGGACCGGCATGATCCCCCAGCAGCTCGCCAGAAGGTCCTTGCAGAGGCGGCTCGCGCTCGCCTACGCGGCGGGCATCTACGCCGCCGGGGTCCTGGTGGTCGTCCTTCTCGCCGTCCCGCTCGCCGGCGTCCAGGCGACCTCCCCCCAGGGCCACCCCTCATCGAGCGCGATCACCGGGACCGGGTCCGGGATCGGCCTGCCCCAACTCCTCACGGGATCCGCCGCCGCCTTGGTCGTTCTGATCCCCGTGGCCCTGGCTCTCGGCTGGTTCGTCGCCGGCCGGTTCCTGCGACCGCTGCGCGCCATCACCGCCACCGCCAGAATCATCTCGGCCGGAGACCTCCACCGGCGCCTTGACCTCGGCGAGCCCACGGACGAGCTGACGGAGCTCGGCCACACCCTCGACGACCTGTTCGCCCGCCTCCAGGCCGCCTTCGACGCCCAGCGCCACTTCGTCGCCAACGCCTCCCACGAGTTGCGCACCCCTCTGGCGGGCCTGCGTACCCTGCTTGAAGTCGCCCTGGCCGACCCCGATGCCGACACCGAGACCCTGCGCGCGGCCTGTCAGGAGGCCCTCGCTCTTGGCGGGCACCAGGAGCGGCTCGTCCAAGCGCTGCTCGCCCTGGCCACCAGCGAGCGTGGCGTCACCCGCTGGGACACCCTCGACCTCGCCCACGTCGTCGAAGGAGTGCTCGCCTCCCGCCGCGACCAGGCAACGGAGGCAGGCGTCGACCTTGCCGGACACCTGACATCCGCGGTGACGGCCGGAGACCCGAGACTGATCGAAAGCCTGGTCGCCAACCTCATCGACAACGCCATCCGCCACAACCACGCGGACGGGCACGTCAAGGTCACCACGCGGACCTCCGGCACGCAGGTGGCCCTTACGGTCACCAACAGCGGGCCGGTCATCCCCGACGACCAGATCCAGCGCCTCTTTCAGCCCTTCCAGAGACTGGCGCCCGATCGTCACGGCCGCCGCGACGGTTACGGTCTCGGCCTCGCCATCGCCAATGCCGTCACGCAAGCGCACCACGCCACCCTCACCGCCGGCGCACGCCCTGAAGGCGGCTTGTCCATCACCGTGCGCTTCGCCCACGGACCTCATCCGGACCGTCCCTGACGTCAAGGGGATCGCCGGCCCTCGGGGTCTGCCTCTCCACGGCAGCGCGGAGCACCGCACCGAACCGGTCCGGTGCGTCCAGCGAAGTCCGGCGGCGGGTGGGTGAGCCGGCCCGCCGCCGTGAGCTATCGGGTCAGCCCCCGATCACCAGTCGTCGCCGCCTCCTTCGTCGCCCTCGAAGAACTCCTCGGCCACTTCCTCGACGATCTCGCCCGCGACGAGTCCGCCCACGACGCCCGCGGCGCCGGCGGCGGCCACCGTCCCCCAGCCGGGACCACCGTGGTGCTCCCCGTGGTGCGAGCCGTAGTGGCCGTCGTAGTGCCCGCCGTGGTGCCCGCCGTGAGCGGGTCCGTAGTGGGCCAGGCCGTCCAGCCAGCGGCCCAGCTCGCTCTCCCAGTCCGTGTGGAGCGCGTCCTGGTGGCTGACGTGGAAGCGGCCGATGGCGTCGCTCGACGAGAAGCGCCCCGTACGCTTGTCCGCCTCCAGCACCACCGCCAGCCCGGCGGAATCGGCGACGAAGGTCACCTCGACCTCGCCCACGAGGCCCGCGTACCGGCCCGTCGGGTAGAACTCGATCTCCTGGTAGAACGGCAGATCCTGGTGCACCCCGTAGAGGTGGCCCGCCTCCAGGTCGGCCGACTTGAAGCCGAACCCGAGCCCCAGGAACGCCTCCAGGATGCGCAGCTGCGACGGCAGCGGCTCGATCGCCACCATGTCGAGGTCGCCCTTGTCGACGGCCTTGGCGATGGCCAGCTCGGTGCGCACGCCCACCGCCATCCCGGTCAGCGGCTGCCCGCTGATCTCGCTGATCGGCGCCTCCCACGGCACCGCCAGCTCGAAGCCGAGGACGCGCTCCTCCCCCTGGCGCAGCGTGAACGGGCCGGACACCCGGGCGCGGGAGAACTCGCCGACTCCGCCGTACTCGCCGTCCCCGTGCTCGATCTCCACGCGGGCCACCAGACCGAGGGTGATGTGCTCGATCTCGGCGTCGAAGTCGCCGCCCTTGAGCCGTACCTCCCCTCGCAGTGTCCCGCCCGGCTGGGTCCTCGGGGTGGACAGGACGGTGTCCACCGAGGGCGCGCCGACGCCGAAAGCACCCAGCATCCGTTTGAAGACCACGGCTCTTGTTCTCCTGTCGAAGATCGGTTGTGTGCCGCTGGGCTAACGATCCACGCGGACGTGCGAGTTCCGGGGCGCGGCACATGCGCCTTTAGTCGGCTATGGCACGCCTCTGCGGGGACGGTCAGGAGGAAGGAGAGGGGTCGCCGTTGGACAGGGCGCGCTCGACGAAGCGGCAGATGTGGTCGCGGAGCAGATCGGCCGTTTCCGCGGGCGAGCCCGACTGCGCCGCGCGCAGGATGTCGCGGTGCTCCTCGGCCTCCCGCTCCCACGTGGCCGCGCGGCTCCAGGCCGCCGCCGAGATGAGGGCGGTCTGGTCGCGCAGCGAGTCGAGGGTGGAGACGAGCAGGGGGTTGCCGCAGCCGGCGTAGAGGGCGCGGTGGAAGTCGCGGTTGGCCATGCTGCGGTCGGCGCGGTCGGCGGCCGCGTCGGCGCGGCTCAGGGCCTCCGCGGCCGGGGCCAGGTCGGCGCCGCGCTGGACCGTACGGGAGACCGCCTCCGGCTCCAGCAGCAGGCGCAGGTCGTAGACCGACTCCATCAGCGCGGTGTCGACCGTGCGCACCGACGCGCCCTTGTACTCGCTCATGGTGACCAGGCCGGCCCCCGCGAGGGTCTTCAGAGCCTCGCGTACGGGCGTCTTCGACACCCCGAGCTGCTGGGCCAGCTCGGTCTCGACCAGGGGCTGCCCCGGCTGGAGCACGCCGGTCAGGATCGCGTGCTTGATCGCCTCCAGGACGACCGTGCCCCGCGACGACATGGACCTGGGCTGCCCGCCGAAGACGGGGGACGCGATGCTCATGACCATGAAAGATATCTTACATCGCATCTCGTATATGACCGGAATTTCGGTTACAGTCGCGTCAATTACGGTTCACGAAGGGAGATCCGTACAAGAGAGCCGTCCGGTGTGACCCGCGGACACGGGCCACACCGGTGATGCCGGCTCACCACGCACCAGGACCGGACGGAACACCGGAGGACGCCGTTGGCGCGGCGCCGACCGGGACACGATCCGGCGGTCCCGCGTGGCCACTGCACTGACCTGCAGCATGGAGCTCGAATGCAGTCTAACTCCGCTATGCCCGCCCCCGCCGTGCCCGCGACAGCGCGACCCGCACGGTCCCGACTCCGCTGGACGATCATCACGCTCTCGGGCCTCGGCCTGACGATCGCCTACCTCGACCGGTCCAGCCTCAGCGTCGCCAGCACCTACATGCAGCAGGAGCTGGGATTCGACCAGACCATGAAAGGGGTCCTGCTCTCCTCGTTCTTCTGGAGCTACGCGATCTTCCAGCTGCCCTCCGGCTGGTTGCTCGACAAGTTCGGCCCGCGCGTCATCTACCCCATCGCCGTCGTGTGGTGGTCGCTGTGGACCGCGGCCACGGCCCTGGCCCAGGGCTTCGGCTCGCTGATCGTCTGCCGGCTCGGCCTCGGCATGGGCGAGGCGCCGGTGCAGCCGGCCAACATCAAGGTGGTCTCCGCCTGGTTCCCGCGCAGGGAGCGGGCGCTCGCCTCCAGCCTGTTCGACACCGGCCAGCAGGTCGGCGTGGCCCTGTCGGTGCCGGTGGTGACCGGGCTGATCGCGGCCTTCGGCTGGCGCGCGGCGTTCGTCGTGATCGGCCTGCTCGGCCTGTTCTGGGTGGTCGGATGGCTGATGATCTACCGCTCGCCGCAGGAGCACCCGCGCATGTCCCAGGCCGAGCTCGACTACATCGAGGGCGGCGACGCGGCCGTGCCCGAGAGCGGGCCGAAGATGCGCTGGGTGTCGCTGCTGCGCTACCCCACGGTGTGGGGGCTGGTGCTCGGCTACATCTGCCGCTCGGCCACCGGCGCGTTCTTCCTGACCTGGTACCCGAGCTACCTCGTCGAGGACCGCGGCTTCACGATCCTGGAGCTGGGCGTGTTCGGCTCGATCCCGGCGCTGCTCGGGGTGGGCGCCACGATCGCGGGCGGCGCGTTCTCCGACTGGCTGGTACGCCGCGGCGTCCCCATCGCCCGCGCCCGCAAGATCCCCATCATCACCGGCATGCTGCTGGCCTCCACGATCGCGCTGACCACGTTCGTGGACGGCAACGTGGCCGTCATGATCCTGCTGTCGGTGAGCAACTGCGCCCACTCCTTCGCCGGCGCCGCCATCCTCAGCCTGCCCGCCGAGGTGGCCCCCGCGCCGTCGGTGGTCGGCTCCGTGGCCGGCTTCCAGAACTTCGGCTCGCAGATCGGCAACATCATCAGCCCGATCCTCATCGGGTTCTTCCTGACGCTGAGCGGCAATTCCTACACCGGGCCGATGCTCTTCGCCGGGGCGATGGCCGTCCTCGGCACGTTGATCTACGGCTTCGTGGTGAAGATCCGCCCGCTGAACGAAAGCAGAGCTTGATCCATGCGTACAGTGCTGAACGACGTCGTGGCCGTCACGGTCACGCCTTTCGACGCGGCGGGCGCGGTGGATCTCGACGTGAACGCCGAGCTCGTGCGCAGGCTGGTCGACGCGGGCGTCAACGTGATCACGCCGAACGGCAACACCGGCGAGTTCTACGCGCTCAGCCCGGCCGAGCGGCGGCTGATGCTGGAGTCCACCGTGGCCGCCGCCGGTGCCGACGCCACCGTGCTGGCGGGCGTCGGGCTGGACCTGGCCTCGGCCGTGGAGTCCGCCCGGCACGCCCGTGACCTGGGCGTGCGCATGGTGATGGTGCACCAGCCCGTGCACCCGTACGTGTCGGGCGAGGGCTGGGTGGCCTACCACCGCGAGATCGCCGCCGCCGTGCCCGAGCTGGGCGTCGTCCCCTACATCCGCAGCCCGCGGGTCACCGGGGCCGAGGTGCGGCGGCTGGGCGAGGAGTGCCCGAACGTGATCGGGTTCAAGTACGCCGTCCCCGACCCCGTCCGTTTCGCCACGGTCGCCAGGGACGCCGGGCTCGACCGGTTCGCCTGGCTGTGCGGGCTGGCGGAGCCGTACACGCCGGCGTACTGGGCGGTCGGGGCGCGCGGTTTCACCTCCGGCCTGGTCACCGCGGCCCCCTCGCTGACGCTGCGGATGCGCGACGCGCTGCGCGCGGGCGACTATCCCGCGGCGATGGAGGTATGGGAGCTGATCAGGCGGTTCGAGGAGCTGCGTGCCGCGGACGCCTCGGCCGACAACGTGTCGGTCGTCAAGGAGGCGCTGGCCCAGCTGGGGCTCTGCCGCCGCGACGTCCGGCCGCCGAGCCGACCGCTGCCCGACGCCGTACGGGAGGAGGTGGCCGCGATCCTGGCCGCCTGGCGGGAAGGAGAAAAATGAAAATCACCGCTTTGCGGACGTTCATGCAGCGTGTCGGGAACCGGCCCCGGCTGCTCGTGAAGGTCGAGACCGACGAGGGTGTGTCCGGCTGGGGCGAGGCCTACAACCACGGGCCCGACTACGCGCTGCCGCCGGTTCTGGAGTACATGTTCCGGCAGATCGAGGGGGTGGATCCGCGGCGGGTCGAGTACGTGGTGCGCCGGCTGCTCCAGGAGGCCCGCTTCCCGCCGGGCGCGATCGGCCTGGCGGCCCTGTCCGCCATCGACCAGGCCCTGTGGGACATCTCCGGCAAGGCGGCGGGCCTGCCCGTCTACATGCTGCTCGGCGGCAACGTACGCGACCGCGTCCCCGTCTACTGCGGCGTCTACACCGCGCCCGACCCGCCTGCCTGCCGCGACCTCACCCAGGAGATGAACGACAGGTACGGCTTCACCGCCTTCAAGCTGAGCCCGTACCGGCGCGACATCTACGCCGGGCGGTGGGGCAACGTGTGCAAGGAGGCGGCCGACTACTTCGCCGAGATCCGCTCGATCAGCCCGCCTGAGTGGGAGTTCGCCTTCGAGGCGCACGCCCGCATCTTCGAGCCGCGCCAGGCGATCCAGCTCGGCAACGCGCTGGCCCCGTACGACCCGCTCTGGTTCGAGGAGCCGATCAGGCCCGAGTACATCCCGGCGTGGGGGCACCTGCGGGCCCAGCTCGACGTGCCGCTCGCCACCGGGGAGTCGCTGTTCCTGCCGCAGGACTTCCTGGCCCTGCTGACGGCCGGCGGGGCGGACATCGTCCAGCCGGACGTGTGCGTGGTCGGCGGGCTGGCCCAGCTGCGCCGGATCGCCACGATCGCCGAGGCGCACTTCGTGAGCGTGGCCCCGCACAACCCGATGGGGCCGCTGGCGACGGCGGTGAACGTGCACTTCGCGGCCGCTCACCACGGGCTGAAGCTGCTGGAGTACAAGCCCGACGAGACGGCGTGGTGCCCGGACCCGTACCTGCCGGTGGACGGCCACCTGGAGCTGCGGCCCGACCGGCCCGGCTGGGGCGTGGAGATCGACGAGTCGGCCCTGCGCACCGACGACTACGTGCATTGGGAGCGCGTCCTGCCCATCCGCCCCGACGGCTCGACCGGATACGTCTGACGCTCGCCGGGGCTGAAATTCTGCCGTCGTCCACGGACACGTAGGGAGTGAAACCAGTGTTCGGACGCTCCCACGAGGATGACGCGTGAATGAACAACATGATCAGTCCCGGTTCGAGGCGGTTTACCGGGGAACTCATGAGCAGATCCTCGGCTACGCCGTACGGCGGTGTTCCTCTCCGGAGGACGCCGCCGACGTCGTGGCCGAGACCTATGTGATCGCCTGGCGGCGGATCGCCGAACTCCCGGACGGCGACGCCGGCAGGTTATGGCTGTACGGCGTGGCCCGACGGGTCCTGGCCAACCACCGCCGCGGCGAGCGGCGCCGCCTCACCCGGCACACCGAACTCACGGACGAGATCGAATACCTCTACGCCGCTCCCTCCCACGAGAGCGGGCACGACGGCGTGGACGAGGCCCTGGGCATGCTCTCCGACGCCGATCGCGAGCTGCTCGCCCTGGCCCTGTGGGAGGGGCTCGACCCCGGCGAGATCGCCCAGGTGATGGACTGCTCCCGCAACGCCGCCCGCATCCGCCTGCACCGGGCCCGCAAACGCTTCGCCAAGGCGCTGGAGCAAGCCCGCCCATCGGCCCGTTTCGCATCACAACCGCTCGTCGAGAAGGAGGCACGGTGAACAACGACCAGCTCTTCAAGAGCCAGGCGAGGGTGCTGGACGAGGACCTGACCGGCCGGGCGTCCACCGCGGGGGCGGACGCGCTGCTGGCGCAGATCGTCTCGCTGGAACCCGCTCTGGAACCCGCTCCGGCCCGGCGCCGGCTCATGCCCACCCCTCGCCGCGCCCTGCTCGGCCTGGCCGTGGCCGCCGCCTTGGCAGGGGCCATCGTCGTCGGGCCGTCCCTGTTCGGAGCGTCCGAGCAGGTCTACGCCAGCCAGGCCGTGACGATCGACCGCGTCGGCGACGAGTACGCCTTCTACTTCACCGAAGGCGACCCCGATCCCGCCGAACTGAAGAAGGCCTTCCACAAGGTCGGCCTGGACAACCTCACGGTGAAGCTGATCCCTGTCTCGCCCCGGCAGCCGCCGGGCTCCGTCTTCGGATTCGAGGCGTCCGACCACGGCGCGAAAGCGACGTTCAGCGGGGACAGCTGCCCTGAGCGGGTCGAGGACTGCCTCACGGCCTTCAGCGTCACCGCGGACATCAAGGGGCCCGCCGAGGTCAGGCTGGGCCGCCCGGCGAAGCCCGGCGAGAAGTACGCCTACCCCGCCGACGCCGGCTGGCCGGGCGAGGCGCTGGAAGGGGTGAAGCTCCAGGGACTCTCGGCGGCCGAGGCGGCCCGCGTCGTGCGCGAGCACCACCTGAAGGTGTCCTACGGCCTCGACTGGCCGCTGCGGAACGGCGACACGGGCACGCGTTTCGAGGAGGACGTGCCTGTCTCCCGTATCGATCCAGGCTGGCAGGTGGCGACGGCGGAAACCTTCAACGACGGCGTGATCGTGCTGCATGTGGTGCCGGACCCGTCAGCCACCCCGCCGCCCGGATTCTGACCTGACCCGATGTCACACTTCGGTCGCCGGCTCCACTCTCAGGAGGCATGACACAGAACACGATCCTGGTGACCGGCGCGACCGGCACCATCGGGCGCCCCCTGGTTGAGCTGCTTGTCGCCGAAGGCGCCGAGGTCCGCGCCGTCAGCCGCGCCCCACAAGGGGCGCGGCTCCCGGCCGGGGCGGAGGTCGTCGAAGGGGACCCGTCCAGGCCGGGCACGCTGGCCCGGCATCTGGACGGCGTCACCGCCGTCTTCCTGCATTCCCGCGCCATCGGCGAGTCCGCGGACGAGCTGCTCGCCCTCGCGAAGGAGCGCGGCGCGTCGCGGGTGGTCGCCCTGTCGGCGACGAACATCGACGAGCCGCTCGACCAGCAGCCCTCCCGCTGCCGCGGCGACAGGAACAAGGAGTCCGAGTACGCCGCCGTCGCCAGCGGCCTGAGCTGGACCAGTCTGCGGGCCGGCCCCTTCGCCTCCAACGCGGTCCAGGCGTGGGCCGCGCAGATCCGCGCGGGCGACACGGTCCGGTACGTGTCCGCGTCGTTCCCCGAGGTGCCGCTGGACGACCGGGACCTGGTCGAGGTGGCCGCCCGCGCGCTGCTCAGCGACGAGCCGGCCGGGCGGCGCGCCGAGCTGACGGGCCCGGAGGCGCTGTCCCACGAGGAGATGGTGGCGGTCATCGGCCAGGCGATCGGCCGGCCGCTGCGCTTCCAGGAGGTCCCGGCGGAGGCGTTCGAGCAGGGCATGATCAGGAATGGGTTGCCTGAGCCGTTCGTGCGGGCCCTGCTGAGCAGGTACGTCAGGAACATCCCCGAGCCCGTGACCGACGAGGTGGCGAAGATCCTCGGCCGCCCGGCGCGGACGTTCGCCGAATGGGCGGCCGACCACGCGCGGCTCTTCGCCGGGAGCGGCGAACGATAACGATTAGCTGTGAACCCTGCTCGTAGGTGTGCCCCTTTCCCGCCGCCCGTGGAACGCTACAGGCGTCACGATGACGAGGATCGGGTGAGATTCGGTGGCATCGACTGGCAGGGGATGGATCAGGGGGCGGCTCGGCCGGGCGGCCGTGTTATCGGCGGCCGTGGCGCTGGCCGTGACGGGCTGCTCCCTCGCGAACCGGGCGGACCGGGCGGAGCGGGGGGCCACCGGCGCCCAGCAGGAGCGGCGCTCCCCTGCCGAGTCCCAGCCGGCGCCCGAGGACCGGCCGCGGGTGGACGAGGGCTGGCCGCGCTGGGGCTTCACGCACACGGGCGTCAGCGCCAACAACGTCAACCCGGACTTCGAGCAGGACGTCGCCAGGCGGCTGTCGCAGACCCCGATGCTGCAGAACCAGCACATCATGGGCTTCGGCGCGCTCAACCCGGAGCCGTACCGGGGGCAGTACTACTGGGAGGACCTGGACAGCCGGCTGAACCTCATGAAGGAGTCCGGCGCCGTCCCCGTCATCACGCTCTGCTGCGCCCCCGACTGGATGAAGGGCGGCCCCGAGGGTCCCACCGAGGGCTCGGCGTGGGGGGAGCACCTGGAGGACGCCCCCTATCCGGAGCACTTCGATGACTTCGCCAGGCTGGCGGCGGCCGTGGCCTCGAGGTACACGGACGTCAAGTACTTCATGGTGTGGAACGAGCTGAAGGGTTTCTGGCGGGACCACGCCAGGCCCGCGGACTACAAGGGCTACACCGAGCTGTACAACAAGGTGTATGAGGCGGTGAAGAAGGCCCGGCCCGACGCCAAGGTCGGTGGCCCGTACCTCGGGTTCGACAGCAACAAGGGCGGCGACTCCGAGCTGCGCGGCGACTGGGGAGTCGTCAACCAGAACGTCCTCGACGCCTTCGACTACTGGTTCGAGCACAAGAAGGGCGCCGACTTCGTCGTGGTCGACGGCGCCTCGCCCACCGACGCCCACGAGCTGCTGCCCGACGAGTTCGGTGCGCTGGACAAGTTCGCCGCGGTCACCAAGTGGCTGCGCGACAAGGTCGGCGACCTGCCGGTCTGGTGGTCGGAGTGGTACTTCGTGCCCGAGGACGGCACCACGTGGGCGGAGCCCAAGCGGCTCGCCGTACAGGCCGCCTCGATGATGGAGTTCGCGCGGAGCGGCGCCGCCACGGCGCTGTACTGGAACCCGCAGACCAAGGACGGATCCTGCCCGGCGTGCCTGTGGGACCCGCGCAGCGGCGCGGAGACGCCGACCGGCCGGCTGCTGGCGGACTTCGCCAGGTGGTTCCCCGCCGGGGCCGAGCTGGAGCAGGTCACCTCGTCGGACGCCAAGGTGCGGGTGCTGGCCCAGGCCGAGCGGCTGCTGCTGGTCAACACCGCCGATGCCGAGGTCACCACGACCGTGGACGGCAAGGAGTACGCGCTCAAGCCGTACGAGGTGAAGTGGACCGGCCGCTGAGGCGCACGCTCCCGTTCAGCGGGCCTCGCGCAACAGGGCGAGAGCCGCCTGCTTGGCCAGCCGGGCGGCCTCGCCCTCTCCGTGGTGGTCGGCGAGCACGGTGGCGCCCTCCACCAGCATGAGCAGCTGCCTGCCCAGGGCCTCCGGAGCACGGGCGCCGGCCCGGCGGGCGATGTCGGTCAGCAGGTCGAGGTGGCGGTCGAGGTGCCGGGCGGCGACGGCCCGCGGCGGGCCCTCGTGCCACTGGGTGGAGGCGTTGACGATCGCGCAGCCGCGGAAGGCGGGCTCGGCGTACCAGCTCCCGAGGGCGTCGAAGACGGCGGCGAGCTGGTCGGCGGGATCGTCGCCCGCGCCGGCCGCCGCCGCCCGCAGCCAGTGCACGACGTGGTCGCTGCGGGCCTCGAGCACGGCCTCGACGAGCCCGTCCTTCGAGCCGAAGTGCCGGTAGAGCGTCTCCTTGGACGCGCCGACGCGCGCGCACAGCTCCGCCACCCCGACGCCGTCGAGCCCCCGCTCGTACAGCAGGGTCGTGGCGGCGCGCAGGATCGTCGCCCGGGTCTGCGCGGGGTCGAGCGAGGCGCCTTTGGGAACGGGCATGCGGTACATGGTACCGGACGGTTCCAACTCTCTGCTAAGTTCGCTCATCGAACCGACCAGTTCGATGATGGAGATCTCGCATGGCTCACAGTGCCCTCACTCCCCCGGCCGGCACGCCGGCGGTCACGTTCGACAGCGGCGGCGAGCGCCTGCTCGGCGTCCTGCACCTCCCGGCGGGTCCGGGGCCCCATCCGATCGTGGTGCTCCTGCACGGGTTCCCGGGGAACGAGCGCAACTTCGACCTGGCCCAGGCGTTGCGGCGGGCGGGCTACGCGGCGCTGGTGTTCCACTACCGGGGCTCGTGGGGTGTGGGCGGCTCCTACTCGTGGCGGCACGTGCTGGAGGACGCGGCCCGCGTGGTGGCGGCCGTACGCGAGGACTCCCGGCTGGACCCGGCGCGGCTCGGCGTGGTGGGGCACAGCATGGGCGGGTTCGCGGCTCTGATGACGGCCGCCGCCGATCCGGCGGTCCGTGCGGTCGCCTCGGTGGCGGGCTTCGACGTGGGTCCGGCCGCCGCGGCGTGTCTCGCGGATCCGGCGGTGCGGGCGGCGTACGTACGGGATTTCGAGGGCGAGCTGCTGCCGCTGCGGGGCACCAGCGGTGCGGCGCTGGTGGCCGAGATGGAGGCCAACGCCCAGGAGTGGCGCCTGGCCTCGCTCGCCCCGCGCCTGGCCGACCGCCCCGTGCTGCTCATCGGGACCGGCCGCGACCCCGTCACCCCGGCGGAGACGCACCATCATCCGCTGGTGCGGGCTTTTGACGCGCATCCGGTGCCGCGGCTGGAGCACCACCTCTTCCTGACCGATCACGCGCTCTCGGACCACCGGCTGGAGCTGATCCACACGGTCACCGACTTCCTGGACCGGACGCTTACCGCTTGATGTTCTTCACCTCCGTCGGACCGATGAGTTTCCGGTGGGTCTGTGGTCAACACCTTCGAACCAAGGAAGGAAGGGACCATGACAGACTTCTCGCAGGGTGACGTGCGGTTGCTGGAGACCGACATCGCACAGCGCCTGCTGCACTCGACGATTCCCGCACGTCTCGCGTACGTGGCGACCGACGGGACACCTCGGGTGATGTCGACCTGGTACGTCTGGAACGGCGAGGAACTCGTCATGGCGACGTACGTCAACTGCCCCCCGATGGGGATCACCCGCCCGGCCGGGCGGCTCCGGGCCCTGCGCGCCAAGCCCGACGTCGCCATCACCATCGACACCGAGTCCCAGCCGCCGGACGTGCTCCTGCTGCGCGGCCGCGTCTCCATCACCGAAGTCGACGGCATGGTGCCCGAACAGGCCCAAGCGGCGCGCCGTTTCCTCGGCGAGGAAGGCGGCGCCGGCTACGTCGCCCAGGCCGATCACCCCGAAACGAGGATGGTCCGCATCGCCCTCCGCCCCACCTGGGTGGGCGTCCTCGACTTCCGGACCCATCTCCCCGGCATGATCGGCGCCTGACCGCCGGACAGGAAGGAGGACTGATCTCGGCTGGCCGGCGCCCTCTGGTGAGGTTTCGGAAAGGATCTATACTTTTGTCCGAAACTTCCCGGCATCCTCCCTTCACCCCTCAGGAGGGCTTCACCGTGGCACGCAAGACGAAGACCCGTATCGGACTGGTAGCCGGCGGGCTGGGCGCGTACTGGCCGCAATTCCCCGATCTCCTGCCCCAGCTCCAGCGATCGGCCGCGCGGGTCTCTGAACGGATGCGGGAGCTGGACGCGGAGATCGTGGACGTCGGGTTCATCTCCGACGCCCAGGAGGGCGCGGTGGCGGCAGAGAAGCTGCGGGCCGCCGACTGCGACCTCATCGTCGGGTTCCTCACCACCTACATGACGGCCACCATGCTCGTGCCGATCGCGCAGCGCAGCGGCGCGCCCGTGCTGCTGATCAACCTGCAGCCGACCGAGTCGATGGAGCACGCCACGTTCGACACCGGCCAGTGGCTGGCCTACTGCGGCGCCTGCCCGCTGCCTGAGATGGCCAACGCCTTCCAGCGGTGCGGCATCCCGTTCCGCTCGGTCTCGGGCTACCTGGAGGACGAGCGCGCCTGGGCCAGGATCACGAGCTGGGTGCGGGCGGCCGGGGCGCGTGCCGCCCTGCGGCACGGCCGCCACGGGCTGATGGGCCACCTCTACCCGGGCATGCTGGACGTCTCCACCGACCTCACGCTCGTCTCGGCGAACTTCGGCGGGCACGTCGAGGTGCTGGAGTTCGACGACCTGCGGGTACGCGTGGAGAAGGTCACCGACGCCGAGGTCGCCGCCAAGCGGTCCGAGGCCGAGAAGATCTTCGAGCTGGCCGAGAGCGTCAACGAGGTCGACCTGGAGTGGGCCTGCCGCGTCTCCGTCGGCCTCGACCGGCTGGTCGAGGACTTCTCGCTGGACAGCCTGGCGTACTACCACCGGGGCCTGGACGGCGAGATGCACGAGCGGCTCGGCGCCGGGATGATCCTGGGCGCGTCCCTGCTCACGGCGCGCGGCATCCCGGCGGCGGGCGAGTACGAGCTGCGCACCAGCCTGGCCATGCTGATCATGGACCGGCTGGGCGGGGGTGGGTCGTTCACCGAGCTCCAGGCGCTGGACTTCCACCGCGGCCACGTCGAGATGGGCCACGACGGGCCCGCCCACCTCGCCATCAGCGCCCGCAGGCCGCTGCTGCGCGGGCTCGGGGTCTACCACGGCAAGCGCGGATGGGGCGTCTCGGTGGAGTTCGACGTCAAGCACGGGCCGGTGACGGCGTTCGGCATCATCCAGCGCCGCGACGGGCGCTTCGCCCTGGTGGCCTCGGAGGGTGAGACCGTGGACGGGCCGCACCTGCAGATCGGGAACACCACCTCCCGCGTGGACTTCGGCCGTGATCCCGGCGAGTGGACCGACGACTGGAGCGCCACCGGCATGTCCCACCACTGGGCCCTCGGCACCGGCCACCGCGCGGCCGAGCTGAAGGCCCTCGCTCATCTGCTGGACACGGAGTTCGTCCAGATCTGACCCCCGCCGCTCCCCGACCCCCGGCCGCCGATGTGGGCGCGGCCGGGCCGGCGGCCCCCGCCGTACGACATGGCGGATATTTCGCAATTACGTCAAGCGGAATCTTCCTCCGCGCCGTTTTCCTAGATCTATGCGCTAGCGCAACGTAAGCAATCTGCTACATATGCGCGGGTATCCTGCCCGATATGAGTGGTTTTCGCCGATTCTGGTGCTCGCGTGACGGGCGCTAGGCGGGCCGAGGCGGCGCAGGGGGACGTCGCGTCGCCGAGCCGCTCGTCCCGCCTGGACGAGCTGTTGATCGATGTCGTCGTCAGCACGGGAGCGCACATCGGCGCCACGTACCTCATGGACGAGGACGGCACGGTCCTCCACATGGACGCGCACCTGGGACTCCCCGCGCTGATCGCCAGGGCGTGGGCCAGGGTCAGGACGAACGACCCGGTGCCGATCGCCGTGACGGTGCGCCGTCGGCGGCTGTTGTGGCTCGCCGGCCTGGAGGACCTGGCGCGCATGTCCCCGGCCGCGGCGCTGTCCCTCCCCTACCACTTCGCGGTCGCGGGCTCGCCCATCAGCAGCGGCGACACCGTCTGGGGCGGGTTCCTGCTGCTCTGGCCGGGCGGGCGGGTGGCCCGGCTCTCCCAGCACCAGCTCGACCTCATCGAGGACGCCACCGCCAGGATGGCCGGCGTGCTCCAGGAGGCGGCCGAGCAGGGGCGTCCGATCCGGCCGGGGCCGCAGCCCCGCGCGCTCGACCTGCTGCCGGAGGCCGACCCGAAGGCCGACCTGGTCGCGCTCGACTGCCTCAACCGCCTGCCCGAGGGCCACTGCTCGCTGGACGCGGAGGGGCGCGTGACCCTCCTGACGGCCCCGGCCGCCGACCTGCTGCGCAGCTCCACGTCCGAGCTGCTCGGCAGGCGGCTGTGGGACGCGCTGCCGTGGCTGGACGACCCTGCGTACGTGGACCGCTACCGCGCCGCGGTCGTCGGCAGCCAGGACACCCACTTCACGGCGCGCAACCCCGCGGGGCAGCAGCTGTCGTTCCGTCTCTTCCCCGGCCTGACCGGGATCTCCATGCGCATCACGCCGAGCGCGGGCGCCCGCGGCCCCGGCCGGCTCGCCGGCTGCGCCGAGCGGTCGTCGAAGACGGTCGCGCTGCACGAGATGCTGCAGCTGGCCACCGCCCTGTCCCGGGCGGTGACCGCACAGGAGGTGGTCGACCTGGTGGCCGACCACGTCATGCCGCTCTACAACGTCCAGGCTCTGTGCATCCTCACCTCGAAGGGCGGCCGGCTGCGCGTGGACGCCTCGCGCGGCTACAGCAGGGAGGCCATCGAGGAGTTCGACGGCCGTCCCGTGATCCTGCCCAACCCGGCGAACCACTCCTTCGACGCCTGCCAGCCGGCGTTCTACTCCACGTGGGACGAGCTGCGCCAGGCCTACCCGGACGCGGTCCGCTCGGACGACATGTCGGCCTGGGCGTTCCTGCCGCTCGTCACCTCGGGCCACCCGATCGGCACGTGCATCCTCGCGTACGACCGCCCGCACCGGTTCAGCGCCGACGAGCGGGCCACGCTCACCGCGCTCGCCGGCCTGATCGCGCAGGCGTTCGAGCGGGCCCGGCTCTACGACGTCAAGCATCAGCTCGCCCAGTGCCTGCAGCAGAGCCTGCTGCCGCGTACGCTGCCCGAGATCCCCGGCCTCGAGCTGGCCGCCCGCTACCTGCCCGCCACGCCGGGGATGGACATCGGCGGCGACTTCTACGACCTCATCCGCCTCAGCGACACCATGGCCGCGGCCGTCATCGGCGACGTGCAGGGCCACGACGTGACCGCCGCCGCGCTCATGGGCCAGGTGCGCACCGCCATCCACGCCCACGCCACCGGCGGGGCCACCCCCGGCGAGGTGCTCGCGCACACCAACCGGCTGCTCTGCGAGCTGGCCCCCGACCGGTTCACCAGTTGCCTGTACATCAGCCTCGACCTGCGCAGGCGCACGGCCTGCCTGGCCAGCGCGGGCCATCTGCCGCCGCTGCTCGCCCGGCCCGGCTGGCGCACCCAGATCCTCGACCACTCCCCCGGGCTGCTGCTCGGCGTGGAGCATGACGCCGAGTACACCACCTCGGAGCTGCCCCTGCCGCCCGGCTCCGTCCTGGCCCTCTACACCGACGGCCTCATCGAGGAGCCGGGGGTCGGGCTCGGCGAGGCCATCGCCGAACTGGCCGAGTCCTTCACGCCCTCGACCGGCGAGCCCCTGCACGACCTGGCGGAGTCGCTCATCAAGGGGGTCGCCGTCGAGCAGCGTACGGACGACATCGCCGTACTTCTCTGCCGGACGTGAGCACCGCCCGCTCGACGAGGTGCCCCTGACCTGAGGAACGCACAAAGACGGTATAGTCCCACTAAACCTACCCATTTAGTGCGTATCCCTCAGGAGCTATCTTGACCAGCAAGTTCGCCGGCGTAGCGGCGGCCCTCGCCCTGGCCCTCGCCGCGTGCGGCTCGGGGAACGCGGGCGGGAGCGGCGCGCCGGCCACGCCCGACGCCGGGGCCGTGATCGAGATCGGCTCCCTGTACGAGCCGCAGAACCTCGACAACACCGCCGGCGGCGGACAGGGCGTGACCGAGGCGTTCAACGGCAACGTCTACGAGGGCCTGTTCAAGCTGACCGACGACGGCAAGGTCGAGCCGCTGCTCGCCGAGGGCCACGAGGTCTCCCCTGACGGCCTCACGTACACGTTCAAGCTGCGCAAGGGCGTGAAGTTCCACTCGGGCAAGGCGCTGACCTCGGCCGACGTGAAGTCGAGCATCGAACGTGTCATCGCGGACGGCTCGCAGTCGGCGCGCAAGAGCAGCCTTGAGGCGGTCAAGTCTGTGGAGACCCCCGACGACGGCACCGTCGTGGTCAAGCTGAAGAGCCGGTCGATCTCGCTGGTGTACAACCTCTCGTACGTGTGGATCGTGAACGCCGCCGCGAAGGACCTGGCCACGGGCGAGGACGGCACGGGGCCGTACAGGCTGGGCTCGTGGAAGCGCGGCTCCACGCTCAGCCTGGAGCGCTTCCCCGGCTACTGGGGCACCCCGCCCGCCAACAACGGCGCGGTCTTCCACTACTTCACCGACGCCGCCGCGCTCAACAACGCACTGCTGACGAACGCCGTGGACGTCGTCACCAGCGAGCAGAGCCCCGACGCGCTGGCCCAGTTCACCGGCAACCCGGACTACAAGGTCAGCGAGGGCCACTCCACGACCAAGCTGCTGCTCGCCTTCAACGACAGGAAAGCCCCGTTCGACAAGCCGCTCGTGCGCAAGGCCGTCTCCTCGGCCATCGACGACGCCAAGCTGCTGGAGTCGATCTGGGCGGGCCACGGCAGCGTCATCGGCTCGATGGTGCCGCCGACCGACCCGTGGTACGAGGACCTGACCAAGGTGAACCCGTACGACGTGGAGCTGGCCAAGCGGCAGCTCGCCGAGGCCGGATATCCCAAGGGCTTCCGTTTCACGCTCGACACGCCAAACTACGACCCGCACCCGACGGCCGCCACGTTCATCAAGAGCGAGCTGGCCAAGGTCGGCATCACGGTCGACGTCCACGTCATCACCGCCGACCAGTGGTACTCGAAGGTGTACAAGGACCGCGACTTCGCGGCCACGCTGCAGGAGCACGTCAACGACCGTGACGTGGTCTGGTACGGCGACCCGGACTTCTACTGGGGCTACGACAACAAGCAGGTCACCGAGTGGGTCGGGCAGGCCGAGCAGGCCGGCACCGAACAGGAGCAGACCGACCTGCTGAAGAAGGCCAACCGGCAGATCGCCGAGGACGCCGCGAGCGACTGGATCTACCTCTACCCGCAGATCGTCGTGGCCTCCTCGAAGCTGTCGGGCTACCCGGTCAACGGCCTGAACTCGCAGTTCTACGTGTACGGGATCAAGAAGGGCTGATGGCGCGCTACCTGCTGCGGCGCACCGCGTTCCTGCTGGGCTCCCTGCTGCTGGCGGCCTCGGCGCTGTTCGTGCTGCTGCGGCTGCTGCCCGGTGACCCCGCGAACGCGCTGCTGCCGGTCGGCGCCACGCCCGAGCAGATCGCGGCGGCGCGCCGGCAGATCGGCTCCGACCTGCCGCTGCCGGAGCAGTTCGGCGCCTGGCTGGGCGGGCTGGCCCGGCTCGACCTGGGCACGTCGCTGGTCAGCAGGCTGCCCGTCGGCTCGGAGATCGCCGGGCGACTGGCCGTCACCGTGCCGCTGACGCTGCTGGCGTTCGCGCTGGCGGTGGCCGTGGCGCTGCCGGTGGGGTTCCTGGCGGCGTGGCGGGCGGAGCGGTGGTACGGGCCGCTGCTGAACGGGATCGCCCAGCTCGGCATCGCGGTTCCGGTGTTCTGGATCGGGATGCTGCTGGTGACCGTCTTCGCGCTGCGCCTGCGGCTGCTGCCCGCGGGCGGGTTCCCGCGTGAGGACTGGGCGGACCCGGCACGGGCCCTGACCTCGCTGGCGCTGCCCGTCGTCACCATCGCGGTCGTCATGTCGGCCTCGCTCATCCGGTACGTCCGCGCGGCCACCGTTGACGTGCTGGGCAGCGACTACCTGCGTACGGCGCGGGCGCTCGGCTCGTCGTTCGCGGGCGCGATGTGGCGGCACGGGCTGCGGAACGCCTCCGTGCCCGTCATCTCGATCCTCGGCATCGAGCTGGCCACGACGTTCCTGGGCGCGGTGGTCGTGGAGAGCGTGTTCGCGCTGCCGGGGCTCGGAACCTTCCTGGTCAAGGGCATCGCGGAGCACGACTACCCGGTCATCCAGGGCGTGCTGGCGGTCAGCACCTTCGCGGTGCTGGTGATCGGGTTCGCCGCCGACGTCGTGCAGCGGCTGGTCGATCCGCGCCTGCGGGCGCACGTCGCCGGGGGCCGCCCGTGAGGGGGCGGCGGTCGCTCGTGATCGGGTGCGTGCTGGTGGGGGCCGTCCTCGCGGTGGCCGTCGTGTCGCTGGGCTGGCTGCCGTACGATCCGTCGGACACCTCCGGCGGGCGGCTGTCGCCGCCGGGTGGCGCGCACCTGCTCGGCACCGACAAGCTGGGCCGCGACCTGCTCACCCAGCTCATGGTGGGCGCCCGCATCGCGCTGACGGTCGGCGCCGGGTCCGTGCTGCTGGGCGGCTTGCTCGGGGTGGCGGCGGGGCTGGCCGCCGGGTTCGCGACGCGCTGGCTCGACGACGTCCTGTCGGCCGGGCTGGACATTCTCATCGCGTTCCCGACGCTGCTGCTGGCCATGCTCGTGGCGGCGGTGCGCGAGGCGTCGCTCGGCTCTGCCGTGCTGGCGATCGGGCTTGCCATGTCGGCCGTCGTGGCGCGGCTGACGAGGGTGCTGGTGAAGCGGGTGCTCACGCAGGACTACATCACGGCGTCCCGTACGTCCGGCGCCTCGTGGCCGCGCGTGATCGTCGAGCACGTGCTGCCGAACATCTGGCCCACCCTCCTGGTCAACCTGGCCCTGCAGCTCGGCCTGGCCGTGCTGGCCGAGGCGTCGCTGTCGTACCTGGGTCTCGGCCCGCCACCGCCGAACGCCTCGTGGGGCCGCCTGCTGCAGGAGGCGCAGGCCACCGTGCTGACCGCGCCGACCGGCGCCATCGCGCCCGGCGTGCTGCTCGTCGTCCTCGTGGTGGGCGTGAACCTGCTGGCCGACGGCCTGCGCGATCGGAGGGCCGGATGACGCCGCTGGAGGTGGAGGACCTGTCCGTACGGCGGGCGGACGGCCATGAGCTGCTGCGCGGCCTGTCGTTCTCCCTCGGGCCCGGCGAGCGGCTCGGCCTGGTCGGCGAGTCCGGCTCGGGCAAGTCGCTGACCGCGCTGGCCGTCATGGGCCTGCTCCCCGCGGGCATGGCCGCGTCCGGCAGCGTGCTGCTGGGCGGGACCCAGGTCATCGGCGCCCCTGCCCGGCGGCTGGACGGCGTGCGCGGCCGGGTCGCGAGCGTGGTCTTCCAGGAGCCGCTGGCGGCGCTGGACCCGCTGATGCGGGTCGGCGGGCAGATCGCGGAGCCGATCCGGCGCCGCCACGGGCTGCGCGGCGGCCGGCTGCACGCCGCCGTGCTGGCGGCGCTGTCGGAGGTACGTCTGCCGGAACGGGTGGCGAGGGCGTACCCGCACGAGATCTCCGGCGGGCAGCGGCAGCGGGTGGCCATCGCGATGGCGCTGGCCTGCGAGCCCGGCCTGCTGATCGCCGACGAGCCGACCACGGCGCTGGACGTGACCGTTCAGGCGGAGGTGCTGGCACTGCTCGACGGGCTGGTGACAGGCAGAGGGATGGCCCTGCTGTTCATCGGGCACGACCTGGCCGTGATCGCGGACGTGGCCGACCGGGTCGTGGTGCTCAAGGACGGCTCCATGGTGGAGTGGGGAAGGACACGTGACATCGTGCGCGAGCCGCGCCACGCGTACACGCGCTCTCTGGTGGACAGCGCCTGGGCCCTGGAGGGCGAGCTGGATCGGCTGGCCCCATGAGCGGTGCCGTGCCGGCCGGCGGTGCCGTGCTGGCCGCTCACGAGGTCGGGTTCGCCTACAGAGGCGGGCCGCCGGTGCTGGACGGCGTCTCCGTCGCCGTGACGGCGGGGCGCAACCTGGCGCTGGTCGGCGAGTCCGGCGCGGGCAAGACCACCCTGCTGCGGCTGCTGCTCGGCCTGGTCATGCCGACCTCCGGCCAGATCTTCTTCGACGGCGCCGAGCTGTCGCCGCGTGACCGGGCCTTCAGGAGCGCCGTCCAGCCGGTGTTCCAGGATCCGTACTCGTCGCTGGACCCCCGCCAGCGGGTGGGCAGGATCGTCTCCGAGCCGCTCCGGGCGATGGGCCTGCTCGCCCCGGGGTCGAGGACGGCCAGGCGGCGCGAGGCGGCCGAGCGGGTGGCCGAGGCGCTGGAGTCGGTCGGACTGCCCGCGGACGCCGCGCGCCGCTATCCGCACGAGTTCTCGGGCGGGCAGCGGCAGCGTGTCGCGATCGCCAGGGCCGTGGTGTGCGGGCCCCGCGTGCTGCTCGCCGACGAGCCGGTCAGCGCGCTGGACGTCTCGACCAGGGTGCGCGTGGTCGAGTTGCTGGCCGAGCTGGGCGAAAGCCGGGGGCTGACGGTGGTGGTCGTCTCGCACGACCTGAGCGTGGTGGCCGCGCTGTGCCAGGAGACGGCGGTCATCGAACGCGGCCGGATCGTGGAGCAGGGCTCGACGGCGAAGGTGCTCGGGTCGCCCGAGCACCCGTACACGCGCCGGCTCATCGAGAGCGTCCCGCGCCTCAGCCGCGCCGCGCGCCTGCGGTGAGCGGGCGCCGGGTCCCGCGGTGAGCAGGCGCCGGGTTCAACGCCCGGCGCTCTGATGGGAGGGCCGCCGGGCAGGTGTGCCGCCGGTCCGCGCCCGAAGGTCCTTGACGAACGCCAGCGGCCCGCTGCCGGGCCGGTCGTCCACGTCGAACCGGGGCTCGTACCCGCTGGCGAGGTAGAGCGCGACGGCCTCCGGCTGGCGCGGGCCGGTGGTCAGGTGGACACGGCGGTAGCCCCGCCTGGCCGCCTCCTCCTCCAGCTCACGCACCACCAGCCGGCCGAGCCCGTTGCGGCGGTGGCCGGGGCGCGTCCAGATCCGTTTCAGCTCCGCCGTCTCGTCGTCGTAGCGGCGGAACGCGCCCCCGGCCACCGTCTCCCCTTTGGCCACGACGATGAGGAAGGTCCCGTGCGGCGGCGCGAACTCGCTGCCCGGGTATCTGGTGAGCTCGTCGTTGGGCCCGTACCGGGAGGTGTATTCGAGGTGCAGGCCGACCAGCAGGGGCGCGACGGCGGGATCGGTGACGTCGACGTGCCGCACCTCGAACTTCAATGGATCCTCCTCGGAATTCCGAATACCCTGTTAGACAGTAGGAAAACTAGGTATTGCTGTCAATGAAGCCGCTGGAAGGACGTGTACCCATGCCCTTGCCGCACTTCCTGGTGATCGGCGCGCCCAAGGCCGGCACGACGGCCCTGCACGCGGCGCTCCAGGCCCACCCCGCGCTCTACCTGTCACAGGTGAAGGAGCCCAAGTTCTTCCTCACCGGCGGTCCGCCTCCCGCCCGCGGCGGGCCCGGCGACGCGCAGACGTACCGCGAGCACGTCTGGCGGCGCGCCGATTACGAGGCGCTCTTCGACGGCGCGCCCAGGGGCGCCCTGCTCGGTGAGGCGACCCCGTTCTACCTGTACGACCTGGCCGCGCAGCGGCGCATCCACGCGCTGATCCCGCGGGCGCGGCTCATCGCGATCCTGCGCGACCCCGTCGAGCGGGCCCACTCCAACTGGACGCACCTGTGGTCGGCCGGGCTGGAGCCGATCGGCGACCTGGTGCGCGCCTGCGCGGCCGAGCCGCGCCGCGTCGCCGCCGGATGGGCGCACTTCTGGCACTACACCGGCCTCGGCCGGTACGGGGAGCAGCTCGCGCACCTGCTCACCTTATTTCCCCGCGATCAGGCCCTCGTCTTCAGGTACCGGGACCTGCTGGACACGCCGGCCCAGGCGCTCGACCGGATCTGCGGGTTCCTGGGGGTCGAGCGGGGGCTGCTCACGGAGGTGCCGCGGGAGAACGTGACCGCGCATCCGGAGGCGGGCGGCCGGCACCGGGTGCTGTCGGCCGCGCTCAGGGCGGGGGCGCGGGCGGGGCGGCTGCTGCCGTACGAGCTGGCGGGGGCGCTGACCGAGCCGATCGAGCGCCTGCTCCAGCGGCGCGGGAACCCCCGGCGCCCGCTCACCTGGGACCAGCGGCGGGAGCTCATCCCGTACTTCGCCGACGACATCGAGCTGTTGCAGAGCGTCACAGGCGAGGACTTCTCGGACTGGCTGCGGCCGCGGGAACGCTCGGGCGGGCTGGTCGGCCGGCGCCCGGAGGGCCGGCACCAGTCCCGCAACGGCCGCCCTCGCAGCAGCTGAACCGCCGCACCCGGCACCCGGGACCCGGGGAAGGGATCAGGCCGCGGCGCCGCCGACGTGGGCTGCGGTCCCTGTGTGGTGGAGTGAGCGGGGCGATGGCGCCTGTTCGCGTCGTCGGTCAGGCGCGCAGCTCGGTTCGCAGCTCGTGTGCGCCGTCGGCGCGGGTGTACTCGTAGTAGAGGCGGGTGCCGCCTCCCGGCAGGTCCACGAGGTCCAGGTAGCGCAGGCCGCCGCCCGCGTGGGGCGACTCCGCGGCGGGCCGGTCGCCCGTCGCCTCGAGGGCGGCCGGGTCCGTGCCGGTGGCGACGCCGGTGCGCTCCTCGTAGTTCTCGGCGGCGCTCGCCCGGCCGTCGTAGAAGGCCACCACTCCCTCGTCCGTGAACCGGACGGCGCTCACCCGGGTGCCGCGCGAGTCCCAGTGGCCGGGCCGCCCGCTCAGCGCGGTGCCGTGCCAGGCCCAGGACAGGCCGTCCTCGCTGGTGGCGTACCGGGTCACCATCTGGTCGGCCTCGTCGGGGTCGGCCAGCGGGTGGCAGGAGGCCCACAGGTGCCAGGTGCCGTCCCGCTGCACGATCACCGGGTCCTTGACGCCGGTCTTGGGGTCGCCGGGCAGCACGGTCGTACGCAGTCGCGAGTCGAACCCCGCCGGGTCGCCCGCGTCGATCGCCTCGATCCGCCAGTGCTTGGTGCCGTGGGTGGCGCAGCTGAGGTAGAGGCGCCAGCGCCCGTCCGGGGTCGGCACCAGGTAGGGGCGCTCCAGGGACTCGGCGTCCATCTCCTCCCTGCCGATGGTCAGCAGCGTCTCGAAACGCTCGCCGTCGCCCGAGCGCGCCACGACGACCGCGTGACCGCGCCCCTCCCCCACGGGCCTGCGCAGCCGGTACGCCAGGTAGATCCACGCGTCGCCGGCCACCGCGCTGGGCGCGCCCGCCCAGTGACCGGCCGCGGTTTCCGGCGGGGCGACGGCGAGGGTCGAGCGTCCGGGGTCGGGGAGCCAGGCATTCACATCGATCGTCATGGGGACGAGACTAGGCGCCGGAACGCGCGGCGCCCTGGAGACCGATCCTTCATGGTCGCCTTTTGACCCGGGCCGGGCCCGCGCGGCCGGCCTTTGCGAGTGACCATCGGGGCGTGCGACGATCATCGGATGCGGGTGCGCTTCGTCGGCAGTGGGGACGCGTTCGGCAGCGGCGGCAGGTTCCAGACGTGCGTCAGCGTCACGTCCGGCGACCGCGCGCTGCTGGTCGACTGCGGGGCCACCAGCCTGACGGCGCTGAAGTCCCAGGCCGTCGATCCGCAGTCGGTCGACGCCGTGGTGATCTCCCACCTGCACGGCGATCACTTCGGCGGTCTGCCGTTCCTCGTGCTCGACGGTCAGTTCAGCCGGCGGACCAAGCCGCTGCACGTGTTCGGCCCCGCGGGCACGGGCGAGCGGCTCACCCAGGCCATGGAGACGCTCTATCCCGGCTCCAGCCGGGTCACGCGGCGCTTCAAGGTCGAGGTGCGCGAGCTGCCCGCGGACGGGTCGCCGTCGGAGTTCCACGGGTTGACGATCCGGGCGTGGCAGGTCGTTCACGAATGCGGTGCGCCGCCGCTGGCCGTACGGGTGGAGGACGACGAGTCGGCCTTCGCCTACTCCGGCGACACCGAGTGGACGCCGGCGCTCGCCGAGGCGGCCCGGGGGGCGAGCCTGTTCGCCGTCGAGTCCTACACGTACGACCGGCCGATCCGCTATCACCTGGACTACCGGACCTTGCGCGCGCATCTGGACGAGCTGCGCGCCGACCGCGTCGTGCTGACGCACATGTCCCCGTCGATGCTGGCCAGGCTCGCCGACACGGATCTGCCCGCCGCGTACGACGGCATGACCCTCGACCTGTGATCCTCCCTTCACGTGCTGGTGAGGGCGAGGTGCCCGTCGCGTACGTGACCGTCGTCGCCGGGGGCGGCGGCACGCGACGACGACGGCTAGCGCGTCAGGTGCCGCCCGCCCGCCACCGAGAGCACCTCGCCGTTGGCGTGCCCGTTCGCGGCCGAGCCCAGATAGGCGACCGCGGACGCGACGTCCTCCGGCGTGCAGATGCGCCCCGTCGGCGTCTTCGCCCCCTCGGCGTCCACGACCTCCTGCCCGAACTGGGGCCAGGTCAGCGCCTTCTCCGTCAGCGTGAAGCCCGGCCGTACGACGTTGGTGAGGATGCCGTGCCGGGCCTCCCGTACGGCGAGCACCTTCGCCGCCGTCTCCAGCGCGCTCTTGGCGGCCGGGTACGCCACCCCCGCCGGTAGCGGCTGGTCCACCACATCGGACGAGATCAGCACCAACCGCCCCCATCCGGCGCTCCGCATGCCGGGGAGCACGGCGTCGACCAGCGCGAGCGTCCCCGCCACGTTCGCGGTGAGTCCCCCGGTCAGGGTCTCCCACGTCTCGGGCGCCGCCACCGGCCAGGCGACGGCGTTCGCCACCAGGACCGCGACGTCGCCGAGCTCCCGCTCGACCTGGCGCGCCGCCGCCTGCGCCGACCCCGGGTCATGCTGGTCGGTCCGAACGGTGATCGCCTTCCCGCCCGCCTGGTTGATCGAGTCGACGAGGGCGAGCGCCCGCTCCTCGTTGCTGTGCCAGCCCGCGGCGACCAACGCCCCCTCCGCCGCGAACGCCCTGGCGATCGCGCGGCCGATGTCGCCCGACGCCCCGGTGACCAGCACGACCCTGCCGTTGAGTCCGAGATCCATCAGTATCTCCAATAGTTAGCCGACTACTTATTAGCCGACTATACACCGGTAGGGTGAAGGTGTGGATGCCAGTGAAGTGGGGCGCATCAACCGGGCGCTGAACAAGATGAGCAAGCTCTACCGCGTCGCCAAGGCGCGCAAGCTCGCGGCGATCGGGCTGCACCCAGGCCAGGATGTGCTGCTGTGGCTCCTGACCCAGGAGCCGGAGGGCATGACCGTCAAGGAGCTCGCAACGCGGCTCTCGATCGAGCCGCCGACCGCGACCCGCACCCTGGCCCGGCTGGAGGGCGGCGGCTGGTTCCGGCGGGAGCCGGTGCCCGGCGACCGCCGCCAGGTGCGCATCCTGGCCACGGAGGCCGGCCACGCTCTGGTGCCCGCCATCGAACGCGCATGGGCGGAGCTGGCCGAGGAGGCCCTGGGCGAGACGGGCGAGGAGTGGCGCGAGATCGCGCTCACGGTGCTCGAGCAGGCCAACGACCGGCTCCGCCGTATCGTCGGCGACGACGTCCTGGCCGAGGAGTGAGCCGGCCGGTCCCACGGGCGCGCCCGGGACCGGCCGCCTTCTCATCGTCCGCGGCGCAGCCCCCGCAGGAAGCCCCACAGCCCGGAACGTGACGCCGTCTGCCCGGCCTCATCCGCCGGCGCCGGAGGTGCCGCCGGCACGCCGCCGTCCGTGCCGCGGCCCCCGGTGGGGACGTAGCTCTCGGCGAGCTCGTACTGGACGGGCAGCGAGCGCAGCGCCCGCATGAAGGGAGAGGGACGCCAGGGCAGCTGGTCGGCCGGGAGCGCCAGCTTGACCTTGGAGAGCCGGGCGAAGAGGCGGCGCACGGCGGTCGTGGCGATCTGAACCGCCAGCCGCTGCCCCAGGCAGCTGTGTGGCCCCGCTCCCCAGGCCAGGTGCGCCCGGGTGCTGCGGATGGCCTGCCGATCGAGCGCGCCCGCGAACCGCGGATCGGCGTGGGCGCCCGCGACGGAGAGCATCACCGCGTCGCCCGCGGCGATCGTGTAGTTGCCCATCTTCACGTCCGCCCTCGCAAAACGGAAGGTCAGGTTGGCCATGGGCGGGTTGAGCAGGGCGACCCGGTTCACCGTCTCGTCGATCGCGCCGACCGACAGGCTGGCCCGCACGTCGGGATTGGAGACGACCTCGACGACCACGTTGCAGACCAGGCTCGCGGTGAAGTCGAGCAGACCGGGCAGCATGAGCAGCTCGCGAGCCAGCTCGTCCAGCGTGAAGTCCGGGTTGGCCGCCATCATGTACGAGGCCAGATCGTCGCCGGGGCGTTCCCGCACGGTCGCCGCGAGTTCCGTCATGGCCGCGTACAGGCGCTCGAACGCCGCCGCCGCATCCGGCCCCGCGTCGACCAACCGCCAGATGTCCATGACCACCTCCTCGCCGCGCTCGGCGGTGAAGCCGAGCATGCGGTTGGCGACCATCAACGGGAGCGGCCTGGCGTACTGCGCCGCCAGATCCGCGAACCCTGCGGAGCCGCCTTCCGCCAGCACGCCGATGAGGTCGTCGGCGTACTGCTCGATGTCCCGCTCCAACAGCTGGGCCTGCGGGTGGGACTGGTCCTGGAACGGCGCCAGCGCCTGCGTCCACGCGGCGCGGAACCGGCGCTGCGCGGCGCCCTCCGAGAACGCCGAGTTGTTGATCTGGAAGACGGGCAGCAGGGGCCAGTCAGCCGGGATCCGGCCCTCCGCGCTCGCCCGCCACCTGTCCACATGCTTGCTCCAGATGCCGCCCTTGTTCTGCAGGACGTTGAGGACCTCCTCGTAGCCGAGGACGAACCAGACCGGCACACCGAGGAGATCGAGCGGGGCAACCGGGCCGTACCTGCCGCGCAGGCGTTCGTGGACGAGTGCGGGGTCCGCGTCATACTCCCTGGTCAGCAGCGGTTCTACGGACATCGACTCCAGGGTTTCTGCGGGCTGCTGGGGCCACGGGCCGTTGATCACGGGGATGAACTACCTCTCTGGTTGCCGCCCCCTCGCAACGTCGCTGCATATGTCACGGCACGAGTGACGCGCTCTGGGAGCTTTCGGCCGATTCGCTTAAGAGGTCTGCAAGCATCACGCATAGCGCCGATCACCGCAAGAGCCAAATATACTCACCGTCTCGAAGTGCGGACGCTACGTGCTCCCGGCATAGTGGCTCATTGGCCGGATTTGTCCTACCCTGAGGCAAGCGAGGGGAGTACTTCCCAAGCGTCGATCCGGTCAGTACGGACGCACCCGCGTCCCCGGACGGCCGCCCGCACCCCCGGGTGAAGGAGACCTCGAACGGCTGAGCACGTTCGAGGAGGTTTCATGTCCATGGGGACACTTCTGGTTGCGCCCGATCAGGGCACCATCGCGTCACCCGGTCTGTGGGCGATCACTGTGGCCGGTCTGGTCCTGCTGCTGGCGGTCGACGTCGTGCTGACCCGGCGCCCGCACGAGGTGCGCATGCGCGAGGCCGTGGCCTGGTCGGTCTTCTATCTGGTGCTGCCGGTGGGCTTCTGCGCGTACCTGTGGGGCGCCTTCGGCACCGGGACGGCGGTCGACTTCTTCACCGGGTACGTGGTGGAGAAGTCGCTGTCGGTGGACAACCTGTTCGTGTTCATGCTGCTGCTGTCGGCGTTCGCGGTGCCGCGGGAGCTGACCCAGCGGGTGCTGCTGTACGGCATCGTCGGGGCACTGGTGCTGCGGGCGGTCTTCATCGCGCTGGGAGCCGCGGCGCTGCAGAGCGGCACGTGGGCGTTCCTGCTGTTCGGGGCGGTCCTGATCGCCACCGCGGTCAAGGTGGTGAAGGGCGACGACCAGGCGGTCGACGTCTCCTCCATGCGCAGCGTACGGCTGCTGCGCCGCTTCGTCCCGGTCACCGGCGACTACCGCGGGTTCCGGCTGGTGGTGCGCGAGCAGGGCCGCCTGGCGATCACTCCGCTGGCCCTGGCCACCGTGGCGGTGTTCGCCACCGACATCGTCTTCGCCGTCGACTCGGTGCCCGCCGTGTACGGGGTGACCGCGGACCCCTTCCTGGTCTTCGCCACCAACGCCTTCGCGCTGCTCGGCCTGCGGGCCCTGTACTTCGTGCTGCGCGGCGCGCTCACCAAGCTGCGCCACCTCAACTACGGCCTGGCCGCCATCCTGGCGCTCATCGGCGTCAAGCTGGTCCTGCACTGGGCGCACGGCCTGTGGGCGTGGGTCCCGGAGATCCCCACCATGGCCTCGCTGGGCGTCATCGTCGCCGTCCTGCTCACCGTCACGCTCACCAGCCTGTACGCCGGCAGGCACGCCGCTCCGGCGCCCGAAGGCGGCGACGACGCCGGGGCTCCCGAGCACGAGCCGGCCGACACCCGGCGCGACGCCTGAACGCGTCGACCGCGCACGACCCTCCGGGCCTTGGCCAAGGGCCTTGGGCCCAGGCTTCGCGGTGGAGCCCTCAAAGCCTGGGCCCAAGGCCCGGGTCGAAGGCTTCGCGGCGGATGGCACGCGGGGTCGCGGGCGCAACCGGCTGACGGCGGGCCGCCAGGCCGTCCAGGGTGACGGCGATGAGGCGGTCGGCGGCCGGGGGCGACACGTGCTCGTGCAGCCAGGCGGCCGCGGAGGTGAGCGCGGTCACGTCCGCGCCTGTCGCGTCGGCCCGTACGGCGCCGGATTCGCGCGCCCGCGCGATCAGCCGTTCGCCGATCCCGGCCATGCGCAGGCAGGAGTCGTGCAGCTCCGACGCCTCGTCGTCCAGGCCGTCCGCCAGCAGTGAGGCCAGGCCGCTGTAGGTGGCGGCATGCGCCGTCGCCGCCCGGACCCAGGCGGCGAGCGCATCAGCCGGGCCGGCACCCGAGACGGCAAGCGCATCAGCCGGGCCGGCACCCGAGACGGCAAGCGCATCAGCCGAGCCGGCACCCGAGACGGCAAGCGCGTCCAGCGCCGCAGCGGCCGGGCCGGTGCCCGAGGGGGCGCTGCGCGAGGGGGCAGCGGCCGGGGCGGCGGTCAGGAGCCGGTCGCCCAGCTCGAAGAGGGCCTCGTTGCGCTCGCGGAGCAGCGCGCCGACCAGGGCGCGGCGGCTGGGGAAGTGGCCGTAGAGCGTGCCGATGGCCACTCCGGCACGGCGGGCGATGCTCTCCAGGCTGGCCTCGACGCCGCGCTCCTTGAAGGCGGCGTCGGCCTCGGCCAGGAGGCGCTCGTAGTTGCGGCGGGCGTCGGCGCGGGGCCGGCGGGAGGCGGTCATACAGGGGTCCCTAGTAATTCGAGGCAGCCTCGAGATATGTTTACTCGAGGTCGCCTCAGTTTATCGGAAGGACGCCACATGATCTTGGTCACCGGAGCCACCGGATCCATCGGCACGCACCTCGTACGCCTCCTGCTCGATCAAGGGGCACCCGTCAGGGCGCTGGTCCGCGACGCGGCCAAGGGGCGGGCCCTGGGCTGTGACGTCGTGGTCGGCGACTTCGACGAGCCCGCCTCGCTGGCCGCCGCCATGGACGGCGTGGACCGCCTCTTCCTCAACGCCGGCGGCGCCCAGCCGGTCGACGGCGAACAGCCGATGATCCGCCAGCAGAAGGCGGCCATCGACGCGGCGCGGGCCGCCGGCGTGTCTCGGGTGGTGAAGGTGTCGGTCTGGGGCGCCCGCCGGGGCGGGCGGCTGGCCGAGGGCGCACACTGGGAGATCGAGGAGTACCTGAAGGCGTCCGGGCTCGGCTGGTCGATGCTGCGGCCGAGCGGTTTCATGCAGAACTTCATCACCGGGGCCGGCGCCTTCACCGCCGACGGCAGGCTCATGGACGCGTACGGAGGCGCCGGCGTGTCGTACATCGACTGCCATGACATCGCCGCCTGCGCCGCCGCCCTGCTGACCGGAGCGCGCGGCCTCGGGGAGACGTACGTCCTGACGGGCCCGCAGGCGCTCACCGCGGCCGAGATCACGCGGGAGCTCTCGGCGGCCCTGGGCCGGGCGGTCGGGCACGTGGAGGTGTCTCCGGACGACCTGGCCGCCGCGCTGCGCTCCCAGGGGCTGCCCGCGCGGTTCGCCGACGACGTCGCCGAGCTGTCCGGGAACGTCGCGGCAGGCTCGCTGGCGGCCACCACGACCGCGGTGCGGGACCTCACCGGTCGCGCGCCCCGCACGTTCGCGCAGTTCCTGGCCGCCAACGCGGGGGCGCTGCGGGCGGGCCTGCTCTCCACTGCGCACCCGTCCGGCTACGGCGGTTGATGGGAATTTTGCCAGGATCAGAATGGCTATCTACCCCGCCGGACGAATGACTCAGGATATAGCGCTGGACCTTTGCGGCAGCTTTGTCCCTTATGAGTAGCCTAAAAATATGGTGGAGCGTATAGCAACGCTGCTGCTGCGCCCGATTCGGTTGTCCTTGGCCATGGCGATTCTCGTCAGTGCGTCGATCGTCGCAGCCGAAACATTTCTGGGCTACTTCCTGTCGCGGCACATCCCGGCGAGCACAATGGGGCCGGTTTACGTTCTCGGCGTTCTTGTGGTGTCGTTCCTGTTCGGCCCGGTGCTGGGTGTTCTGGCCGCCATCGCCAGCGGCGTCATCCTCGACTACGTCCTGCTTACTCCCACCGCCGCCTTCACGGTCTGGAGCTGGATACCGCTGGTCATCTTCCTCACCGTGGCGCTGCTGGCCGGCTGGGGCGCGGTATTGCTGCGATCTCTGGCCGTCGAGGCTGAGGCGCGGCGCAGCGACGCCGACCTGGACGCGCAGATCGCCAGGCTGCTCCTGCGCACCGAGCACCTGCGATCGGCGCTGCCGGTGGCCGCTCAGCAATTGGGCCGCGCCCTGGGCCTGCCGTTTCTCGCCATCGAGACCGCGACGGTGGCAGGTGACGGGCAGCACGTGGCGCTGCCGCTGACGGTCAGCGGCAACCGGCTCGGCACGCTGACCGTGCCGAAGGACCTCCCGCAGGGCCTGACGCGCCGGCTGAACGAACGCGTGGTGCCCTCACTGGAGGCCTTGCTGCATGCGGCCCACGAGCGAGAGGCCATCAGCCAGGCGCTGGAGACGAGCCGCGACGAGCTGTGCCGGTTCGCCGAGGAGCAGGCGGCGCTGCGGCGCGTCGCCACGCTGGTGGCCCATGGAGTCCGGCCCTCGGAGATCTTCGACGCCGTCGCGGGCGAAGTCGGCCGCATCGTCAAGGCCGACTTCGCGCTCCTCGAACGCTACGACACCGGCCCCACGGTCGTGCTGGTCAGCGTCTGGGCCAAGGACGGCTCCGCCCAGATGCCGACGGTGGGGTCGAACTGGCCGCTGGAGAACCACAGCATCGCCAGCCTCGTGACACGGGCGGGGCGCCCGGAACGGATACAGATCACGGAGGACATCGCCGGTCAGCTCGCGGACTGGTCCCGCGCCATAGGGGTCGTATCCGCCGTCGGCATCCCGATCACTGTCGAGGGTCAGCCGTGGGGGGTGATGATCGCTCTCTTCCATGCCTTGGAGGCCGCCGAGCAGTCCGTGGAAGAACGCATGCTCGACTTCACCGAGTTGGTCACGACCGCCGTGGCCAACGCACAGGCGCGCGACGAGCTCGCCGCCTCACGGGCGCGCGTGGTCGCCGCCTCCGACGAGGCGCGCCGCCAGATCGAGTGCGACCTGCAGGACGGAGCCGAGCAGCGCCTGATCGAGGTCGGCCGCGCTCTTCGCACCGTGGCGGACCTGGTCCCGGAGGACCTGGTCGAGCTGCGGGAACGGCTGGAACATATCGGCGAAGGCATGGCGCTCGTCATCCAGGACCTGCGGGCGCTCTCCCGCGGCATCCATCCGGCCATCCTGTCCAAGAGCGGTCTCGAGCCCGCGCTGACGATGCTCGCTCGCCACTCGGTCGTCCCGGTCGAGCTGGTCATGGCCGTCGAGGGCCGACTGCCGGAGCGCATCGAGGCGATCGTGTACGACCTCGTTTTCGAGGCGCTGACCAACGTGGCCAAGCACGCCCGCGCCTCCATCATCTGCGTGGAGCTGGACATGAAGGGCACGAAGGTCCGGGTCGCGGTCCGCGACGACGGCATCGGCGGGGCCGACCCCACCAACGGCGCAGGGCTCATCAAGCTCGGCGACCGGATCCAGGCACTCGGCGGCACCTTCGAGATCGACAGCCCTGCCCGGCACGGCACCTTGCTCACCGCAACGATCCCGTCAGGCCGATGACCGCCCACTGAACGGTGGCTGCGCGCCCTCTATGGGGCCCGCAGGTCTTTCAGCGCGATCCATTTGCACGGTCATACAAGAGGGCCTGCCCGGACAACGCCAGGTGATCGGCCAGTGGGAGGCGGAGCACGAAGCGGGCTCCGCCGCTGACGGACCTGCCCGCCTCGATGGTGCCGTGATGGACCTGGGCGATCTCACGCGCGATCGCCAGGCCGAGTCCGGTGCCGTTGCGGTCGCGCTGCCACGAGGCGTCAAGCCGGACGAACCGCTCGAAGATTCGCTTTCTGTCTACCTCAGCGATCCCGTCGCCGTCGTCGGAGACGATCAGTTCGGCGCTGTGTCCGTTGCGACTGACCTCGACCTCCACCTCGCGCACCGCATGGCGCTGGGCGTTGTCCAGCAGGTTGGTGAGCACCCGGACGAGCTCATTGCGGATGCCCATGACGATCACCCCGGGCGCGAGCTTCAGCTTGCTGCCCAGCCGGTCCACCCGGCGGCAGGACTCCGAGGTCACCAACTCCGCCAGGTCGACCGCCTCCGGCATCCTGGCGCCGTTGGACCTGCTCTCGCTGCCCGTCGCCTCGATCCGTGACAGCAGGAGCAGGTCGGTGACGATCGCCTCCAGCCGGTCGACATCGGCCAGTGCGTGCTCGATGAGGTCGTCCATGCGCGTCTGGCCTGGGTGCAGTTGCGCCTCCTCCAGCCGGACGCGCAACGCGGCGATGGGATTGCGGAGCTCATGTGAGACTTCGGAGGCGAACCGGCGCTGTCGCTGGAGCGCCTGCTCCAGCCGTCCCATGCAGCGAGTGACAGACCGGGTGAGCCGGGTGACCTCGTCCTCCCCGGGAAACGTCAGGAGTTCGTCGTGCATGGGCCATTTGTTCGCGTCGCCGTTCGCGGTTCCCGGGGTGCCGAGCGTGTCCACGTACTGACGCAGCTTCATCAGGCGATCCATTGCGGGGCATCCTCATTTCGCCCAAGCCTGCTGGTGCCGGAGCTGAGCTACAGGTCCATTCTTCATCGACGCCCCGGCGTCGCACATCACACATCTGTGCAGGTCAGTGAGAGGAATCCGGTGTGGGTACCCGCCCTGGCCTCTGGAGTCACATGACGGGCGTTCAGTCACTGCCTTTCGGCGCCGTCCGTGTCCAGCAGGTCCCGGGCGACGCTGAGCAGCAGGTTCACATCGGCCGGCTTATGGACGTACTCGTTGGCGCCGGCGGCGATCGCCCTCTCCCGCTCCCCCGCGATGACCTTGGCGGTGAGCGCGATGATCGGCAGATCGACGTGACGGGGATCGCTACGGATCGCTCGCATGGCCTCGTAGCCATCCATGACCGGCATCATGATGTCCATCAGGACGAGCGACACCTGCGGGTGGCGTGTGAGCACCTCGATGCCCTCCTCGCCGTTCGGGGCGTGCAGCACCGACATCCCCGCCCGTCCGAGGACGTGGGTGAGTGCCGTGACGAGGCGCACATCGTCGTCGACGATGAGGACCTGGGCGCCCGACAGCGGGTCCGCCGGTGGGCCGCTCTTCCGCTCGTCCGTCCCGTCGGGCCGGACCGTACGGTCGGCGGGGCCACGCTGGGCGGCCGGCTCGATCGGGTGGCCGTCGGGCACGGCGACGACGGGCCGCGGCTCCCCGGGCGTGGGCTCCGCAGGGCCGGGCTTCGTCTGCGTGGGTGCGAACGTCGCCGCCTCCGTCTGGTCCGGAGGCTGTTCGCTCAGATCCTCAGGGAGCGGAGGGACGACGGGTACGTACAACGTGAACTTGCTGCCCCGGCCGAGCCCGCTCTCGGCCACGATCTTGCCGCCGAGCAGGCCGGCGAGCTCTCGGCTGATGGACAGGCCGAGACCGGTGCCGCTGGTGTGGCCGCCGGGACCGTGCACCTGCTCGAACGCCTCGAAGATGGTGGTGAGCTTCTCGGACGGGATGCCGATGCCGGTGTCCTCGACGGTGAAGGCGATGACGTTCTCGGCCGGGCCCAGAGACTCGTCGTCGATGTCGGCGGCTCGTTCCAGGCGCAGTTTGACATGGCCTTCTGAGGTGAACTTGAACGCGTTGGAGAGCAGGTTACGCAGGATCTGCTGGAGCCGCTGCCCGTCGGAGTAGAGATCATGAGGCGCGTCCTCGGACACCTCGATGTCGAAGTCGAGCCCGTGTTCCGTGGCGATGGGCCGGAACGTGGCGTTCACGTAGTCGAGCAGCCTGGCCAGCGGAAGGTACTTCGGCCGGATGTCCATCCGGCCGGCCTCGACTTTCGACAGGTCGAGGATGTCGTTGATCAGCTGCAGCAGATCGGATCCCGACCAGTAGATGTTCTGCGCGAACTGCTCCTCTTCGGAGGAGAGGTGGCCCTCGGCGTTGTCGGCCAGGAGCCGGGCGTAGATGAGCAGTGAGCTCAGCGGGGAGCGCAGCTCGTGCGACATGTTCGCCAGGAACTCCGACTTGTACTGCGAGGCCGATGACAGCAGTGCCGCCTTCTCCGCAAGCTGCTCGTTGGAGCGTTGCAGCTCGGCCTGCTGCCTCTGGAGCTCCTTGGAGCGGTCCTGGAGCTGGGTCGTCAGCCGCTGCGACTCGCTGAGCAGCGCCTCCGTCCGCGAGTTGGCGATGATGGTGTTGATCGCGACACCGATGGTGTCGACGAACTGGTCGAAGAAGGCCAGGTGCACGTCGGAGAAGCGGCTGAACGAGGCCAGCTCGATGACGCCGAGCACCTTGTCCTCGAAGGGGATCGGGATGATGACGACGCTCGTCGGCGTGCTCTCCCCGAGGCCCGAGCGGATCGTGATGTAGTCGGGCGGGGCGTCCGCCATCAGGATGCGCTTCTTCTCCCGGACGGCCTGCTGCACGAGGCCGGGACCCGGCATCCCGGTGGTGTCGACGGTTCGCCCCTCCGAGCCGTAACCGGCGATGTAGGCGAGCCCCCTCCCGGGTCCGCCCTCGCAGTCCGTGTCGGCCAGGAAGAACGCACCGTACTGCGCGTTGACCAGCGGGGTGAGCTCGCGCAGCACCAGGTCGGCGACCTCCGTGAGGTCGCGGTGGCCCTGCATCAGCCCGGCCAGGCGGGTGAGGTTGGACTCCAGCCAGTCCTTGGCTCGGGTGGTCTCCCGGAGGTTGGAGACCATCTGGTTGATGTTGTCCTTCAGCTCGGAGACCTCGCCGCGGGTCTCCACGGTGATGGTGCGGGACATGTCACCCTGCGTGACGGCGGAGGTCACCTCGGCGATGGCGCGGACCTGGGTGGTGAGGTTGAGTGCGAGTTCGTTGACGTTGTCGGTGAGGTCCTTCCACACCCCGGACACGCCGCGGACCTGCGCCTGGCCACCCAGGTTGCCCTCGGTGCCGACCTCGCGCGCCACGCGGGTCACCTCGGACGAGAACGACGACAGCGTGTCCACCATCGTGTTGATCGTCGACTTCAGCTCCAGGATCTCGCCGCGCGCGTCAACATCGATCTTCTTGCCCAGATCTCCCTGGGCCACGGCGGTGGCGACCTGAGCGATGTTACGCACCTGGGAGGTGAGGTTGTCCGCCATGAAGTTGACGTTGTCGGTGAGGTCCTTCCACACCCCCGACACGCCGCGGACATGCGCGCGCCCGCCCAGCCGTCCATCCGTGCCGACCTCACGCGCCACCCGGGTGACCTCGTCAGCGAAAGCCGACAGCTGATCGACCATCGTGTTGACGGTGTTCTTCAACTGCAGGATCTCACCCTGAGCGTCAACGGTGATCTGCTTCGACAGGTCGCCGTTGGCGACGGACGTCGTCACCTCGGCGATGTTGCGGACCTGGGTGGTGAGGTTGAGTGCCATGAAGTTCACGTTGTCGGTGAGGCCCTTCCACACGCCCGACACACCGCGGACCTGCGCCTGGCCACCCAGTTGTCCTTCGGTCCCGACCTCGCGAGCCACGCGGGTGACCTCGTCGGCGAAGGCCGACAGCTGATCGACCATCGTGTTGACGGTGAGCTTCAGCTCCAGCAGCTCACCCGTCGCCTCGACGGTGACCGACCGGGTCAGATCACCACGGGCCACGGCCGTCGTCACCACCGCGATGTCCCGTACCTGGGCGGTGAGCCTGGCGGCCATCGTGTTGACGGCCTCCGTCACGTCCCGCCAGCTGCCGGTCAGGCCGTTGACCTTGGCGCGCCCGCCGAGGCGTCCTTCCGCGCCGACCTCGCGGGCCACCCGGGTCACCTCGCCCGTGAACAGTGACAACTGGTCGACCATCTGGTTGACGGTCTGCCCGAGCCGGCGCAGGCTGCCGCGCAGCGGCCGGCTGTCGTCGTGCAGATCCACCCGCTGGGTCAGGTCGCCCCCGGCGACCGCCTCCAGGACGCGCGTCGCGTTGGCGGTCGGGACGACCAGCACGTCGACCAGGGAGTTGGCCGCACCTACGGTCGCCGCCCAGGCGCCCTGGCCGGGGCTGTCGGCCAGCCGCTCGTCGAGGCGGCCCTCACGTACGACCTCGCGGCGGACCCGGCTCAGCTCCTCCGCGAAGTGCAGATTGCGGTCGGCGATCTGGTTGAAGACGGCGGCGAGCTCGGCAGGCATGCCATCGTGGTCCATCGGCAACCTGACGCGGAAGTCCCCGTCGCGCAGGGCCTCCATCGCCGCCAGCAGCGGGCGCAACTCGACCGAACGAATCGCATGGGAAGAAACGGTGGCACGTTGGACACCCATCGACGTGCCCTCCTTCGTCGATGCCCGTCTGTCGAAGTTATCCACGGTATACCAATATTTACCCCTTTTGCCGTTCTTTCCTATTGCATGGGATTTAGATGGCATTCGCCGACCTTACCTATCCCATATTCCTGCAATGTCGGCTTCTAGGGTTCATATAGAAGTCGCCGCTCACCGCAGCGGATGAGACCCGGGAATGTTGCGCGCGCACCTGGGTCCGTTGTCTGATGTGCATATGGGGGTGAATTGGGAGGAAAGCCGCCCACATATCGCCGACGAGGACACCGAGGCACCGTTGTCCAGGCCCGGCTGGCGTGGCCGGGGCCGTGAATGGCGCCCCGTCGCCGCTCTCCTGCGCGCCATCGAGACCGGCCGGGGCGCCATGGTGCTGGTCGAGGGCGGGTCGGGGATGGGCAAGACCCAGCTGCTCCACAAGGCCACCGAGGCCGCCGCGCGGACCGACATCGCGGTCGCCCACGGCGCGGCCGACGAACTCGGACGCCTGGCGCCCCTGGCACCGCTGGCGACGGCGTTCGACGAGCCGGCGCTCACGTCGCTGGACCCCACACCACTGCCGGGGGTGCCGTGCGCCGAGGCGGCCGATCTTCGACTGTCCCTGGTGGAGCGGCTACGCGCCCTTCTGGAGGAACGGGTCGGACAGGGCCCGATGTTGATCACTCTGGACGATCTGCACTGGGCCGATCCGACCACGCAGCTGGTGCTCCGGTCACTGCTGCCCGAACTCGCCTCGTATCCGCTGGGGTGGATTCTGGCCCGC
This sequence comes from Nonomuraea sp. NPDC049695, assembly GCF_040674955.1. NCBI lineage: Bacteria > Bacillati > Actinomycetota > Actinomycetes > Streptosporangiales > Streptosporangiaceae > Nonomuraea > Nonomuraea sp. NPDC049695. The sequence goes on from NZ_JBFANV010000052.1 coordinate 66,891, forward strand.
ACCAGCGGGGTCGGTGATCCCAGCGTGGAGGGACTGTACGAACTGCTGGAGCGGGAGGGCGCCGACCGGGTCGTCCTCGGGCCGCTGGACGATCTGGCGGTGGCCGAGATCGCCGCCGACGCCTTCGGCGCGCCGCCCGGGCCGGACATCCTGCAGATGGCGGCAGCAGCGAAGGGGAACCCGTTCCTGCTCGTCGAGCTGCTGAGAACGTGGAAGCTCGACGGCGCGGTCGAGATCGCCGCGGGCAGCGCCCGGCTGATCTCGACGGCGCGCGTTCAGGTGAGCGCGCGAAGCCCTCTGGTGAACCTGTCCGCGTCGACCCGGCAGCTGCTCCAGGTGGCCGGGATCCTGGGCCGCTCGTTCTCCGTGGACGACCTCGCCGAGATGCTCGGCGAGCCGCTCGACGGACTGCTGCCGGGGCTCGCTGAGGCGGTCCGCGCGGGCATCATCGTGCCCGCGGTGGACCGGCTGACGTTCCGGCACGATCTCCTGTGGCAGGCCGTAACGGACATGATCTCCGAGCCGGTCCGCACGGCACTGCAGCGACAGGCCGGATGCATGCTGCTGCAACGCGGCGCGCTCGTGCCCGCGGCCGCGCACTTCATGCGCTGCGCCAGGGTCGGCGACACGCGGGCGCTCGACGGGCTGGACCGGGCGGCACGTGCGGTGCTGCCCTACTCGCCGCCGTCCGCGGTGGATCTCGCCGTCCGAGCGCTCGAGCTCACCGACCCGGCCGGTTCCGATCTTCTCGTCCGTACGGCGACGGCGGTGGAGGCACTGACGGCCGCGGGACGGCTCGCTGAAGCGATCGAATGCGCGCAGATGGCGCTGCGGCGAGCGCCGCCCGGACCGTGGACCGATCGCATGCGGTGTGAACTGACGTCCGTCCTGCTGCAGAGCGGTCGCGCGGCCGAGGCCGTGGCCGAGGCCGAGGGCCTGCTCGCGCAGCCCGGCCTCGACGACGAGCTGCGCGGCAGCGCTGAGCTCGCGGTGTTCCAGGGGCTGCTGGGGCTGCACGACTTCGGGCGCGGGCGGGCGCGGGCGAACGCCGTCCTCGCCGACCGCGCGGGGCACAAGGACACCGCGCTGGTCGGGGCGCTGCTGCTCAGCGCGCACATCGCCTGGGAGGAGGCACGCGCGGCCAACGCGTTCCGTGACGTCCACGAGGCCATCCGCGTCGCGGCCACCGGATCCGTCACCGCCCGGCGTGCCCATCCACGACTGTTCCTGGTCTCCTGCCTCTTCGGGGTGGGACGGCACGCGGAGGCCGAAAGGGTCATCAGGGCCGCCGCCGCGGACTTCGAGGCCTATGGGCCGACCAGCCACATCGCCGGCCCGGCGTTCTTCCGGGCCTGCCTGTCTCTGGCCGTCGGCCGCCCCGACGATGCCGCCGCAGAGGCCGAGGTGGGGTTGGAGGGCGCCGATGAGGTGGGCGCGTACGCGTACGCGTTGCTCGGGTTGGCCGTCCTCGCCATCGTCGAGTTGCGCCGCGGCAACGTGGAGGGGGCCGCGCAGCACATCGAGCGCATCGAGGCCAAGCAGCGGGCGGCGCACGGCCTCATGTACGGGTCCGTATGGAGCACCTGGGCCGGCGCGCTGGTCGGTGAGGCCCAGGGCGGCCCGGAGCGGGCGATGGGAACTCTCGGCAGCTGCTACGCGGACATCAGGAAGCGGCGTTGGATGCTCATGCTCGAACCGAACGCGGCGGCCTGGATGACCCGTACCGCCTTGGCCGCCGGGCGCCGCTCGGCCGCCGAGAACACCGTTGAGACAGCCCGGCAGATCGCGCACGACAACCCCGGGTTCCCCGCTCTCGCCGCCGCGGCCGCCCACGCGCACGGCATCCTCCACGGGGACGCCACAGCGCTGGCCCAGGCCACGGCGCACTACAGCGACCCGTGGGGCGCCGCCTCCGCGGCGGAGGACCTGGGAGTCCTGCTGATCGTCGGCGCTGCGGACGGGGTCTCCAGCGGTGCCAGAAAGGCCGCCATCGCCAGGTTCGACGAGGCAGCCGACGGCTACCTGAAGATCGGCGCGCTGCGGGACGCGGCCCGGGCACGTGCCCGGCTGCGGAACCTGGGCGTACGCCGCCGCCACTGGAACTACGCGGACCGGCCCGGCACAGGATGGGAGAGTCTCACCGACACCGAACGCAGTGTCGCGAATCTCGTCGCCCAGGGACTCACCAATCGTCAGGTGGCCACGCAGATGTTCCTGTCTCCCCACACGGTCTCGTTCCACCTGCGCCAGGTCTTCCGCAAACTCGGCATCACCTCTCGGGTGGAGCTGGCCCGCAACGCCGCCGAACAACCGGCTCAGGAGCCGGCGGCGAACACAGGTCCCTACGACTGATCGCGCGGCGCCGTACCGGGCGGGCGTCGGCGTTGACGTCCTATGGGCGACAAATGGAACAATGCACGCTTTGTGCCGTTTGAAGCTCACGGGTCGAGGTGATGGATGCACGCGCGGCCGGCGTACGACGTCGAGACGGTGCTCGCGGCCGGGAAGGGCGATCGCGACGCGATCGACGAGCTGGTCAGGGGCCACCTGCCGCTCGTGTACAACATCGCCGGGCGGGCCATGAACGGCCACCCCGACGTGGACGACGTCGTGCAGGAGACGATGGCCAGGGTCGTGGCCGGCGTGTCCGGGCTGCGCGACCCGGAGAGCTTCCGCTCGTGGATCGTCGCCATCGCCATGAACCAGGTACGCGAGTGGCGGCAGGCCAGGGCCGCCGCCCTCGCCGGCCTGGACGAGGTGCCGGACCTGGCCGACGCGGCCTCCGACTTCGCCGCGCTCACCGTCACCCGCCTCGGCCTGTCCGGGCAGCGCAAGGAGGCCGCGGAGGCCACCCGCTGGCTCGACGCCGACGACCGCGACGTGCTCGCGCTGTGGTGGATGGAGGTGGCGGGCGAGCTGACCAGAGCCGAACTGGCCGCCGCGCTGGGGACGAGCCAGCAGCACACCGCCGTACGCGTCCAGCGCACCAAGGGCCGGCTGGAGACCGCCCGCGCGGTCGTGCGCGCGCTCGCGGCCCGGCCCCGCTGTCCCGACCTGGCCGCCACGGCGGCGACCTGGAACGGCGTGCCGTCCGACCTGTGGCGCAAGCGGCTGTCGCGGCACGTGCGCGACTGCCGGGCCTGCGCCGGCCGCCTCGCCGACCTGGTGCCCGCCGAACGGCTGCTGGCCGGGCTCGGGCTGGTCGCCGTCCCCGCGGGCATCGCGGCGGGCCTGCTGGCAGCCGCTCGTACGGCCGCCCTGCACGCGATCGAGGGGCCGGCGCTCCAGGGCGGACTGCACGCGCTCAAGGGCCCGGCGGTCAAGGGCGGCCTGCTGGCCAAGGGCAAGGCCGCGACGGGTTCCGCGCTGGCCGCCAAGCCGATCGCGGTCACCGCGGCCGGCGCCACGCTGATCGCCGCGGGCGTGGTCGTCGTCCAGACCCTGCGCCCCGAGACCCCGCCCAGGCGGGCCACAGCGGTGATCGCGTCGTCCTCACCCGTGTCCTCGCCGCGCCCGCCCAGGAAGACGCCCGCGAGGACGCCCGCGAAGACGCGGAGCCCGTACGGACGGACGGTGGACGCGGCGGACCAGGCCCCGCCCAGGAACCGGCCCCCCGCCCCGCTCCCCCGCCGCCCCGCAGGCACGGTCGAGATCGGCGGCAGGCACGGGTACTCCAGGTACGGCGGAGCCCCGTCGATCACGCACAGAGGCGACTACGTCACCATCACCGGCCGAGGCTACGTCCAGGTCCGGTGGGGCATCCTCTACCGCAACCGGGTCGGCCCCTTCCTGCCCGCCACCTGGACCGGGCTGAAGGGCAAGCTGTTCCACGTCGCCTCGGGCGGCGGCCGGCGCATGGACGACGAGCAGGCGCCAGGCGTCACGTGGATGGGCTCGCCCGAGACCGGCTTCGTGCGGCTGCCCGGCGGCCACCAGCAGATGTGGCAGAACGAGTTCTACTACCTCGACGGCGCCGTCACCCTGCACAACAACGAGAGCGGCACCGACATCGACCTCACCGTCGCGCCCAGGACCTGGAAGGAGGTCTGGGACGACATCTCCACCAGGCCCGACCCGGCCAGGGGCATCCTGCGGTACGGCCTGACCCGCGACACGGGCGACGACCGCGCCCCCGTCCCGCAGTACGTCACCAGGGCCGTGGATCCGGCGCGGGTCCCGCAGCGCAGCCGGGTCTGAGATTTCCGTTATCCGCGCCGCCCGCGTCCGTCTCCTGTGACGAGAGTGACTCCTGGGAAAGGACTTCTATGACCACGCAGCCCTCCCGCCGACGCGTGCTGAAGGCGGCCGTCACCGTGGGAGCGGGCGCCGCTGTGCTGCCCGCCCTCCCCGCTGACGCCGTGTCGTCGGCCGCGGCGTTCAAGCATCCCGGCCTGCTGCACACGCAGGCGGACTTCGACCGGATGCGGGCGCAGGTGGCCGCCGGGGCCCAGCCGTGGAAGGCCGGCTGGGACAAGCTGGCCGCCAACGGCCGCTCCAAGAGCACCTGGAAGGCACGGCCGCTCGAGACGGTGGTCAGGGGCGGCACGGGCGCGAACCACGTCCAGCTCGCCATCGACGTGGCCGCCGCCTACCAGAACGCGCTGCGCTGGAAGATCAGCGGCGAGAAGGCCCACGGCGACGCCGCCCGCGACGTGCTCAACGCCTGGTCGGCCAGGCTGAAGGCGATCAACGGCAACGCCGACCGCTACCTGGCGGCCGGGATCCAGGGCTGGCAGTTCGCCAACGTCGGCGAGATCATGCGCGGCTACCCCGGCTTCGACTTCGAGCGCTTCACCACGATGATGCTCACGGTGTTCTACCCGATGAACGACCGGTTCCTCAGGGAGCACAACGGCGCCTGCATCACCAACTACTGGGCCAACTGGGACCTGTGCAGCATGGCCTCCATCCTCGCCATCGGCGTACTCGCCGACGACCGGGCCAAGGTGGACCAGGCGGTGGAGTACTTCAAGCACGGCAAGGGCAACGGCGCCATCATGAACGCGGTCCCGTTCCTGCACCCGGGCGGGCTCGGACAGTGGCAGGAGAGCGGCCGCGACCAGGGGCACACCAGCGTCGGCGTCGGGTGGATGGGCGTGCTCTGCGAGATGGCCTGGAACCAGGGCGTCGACCTGTACGGCCACGCCGACGACAGGTTCATGAAGGGCGCCGAGTACGTGGCCAAGTACAACCTGGGCGAGGAGGTGCCGTTCACGACATACAAGTGGGGACAGGGCACGACGTGCGCGCCGCGCCAGCAGACGGAGATCTCCGCCGCCGGGCGCGGGGCGGCCGACCCCATCTGGGCGCTGCTGCTCAACCACTACGGAGTGCGCCGGGGGCTGGCCGTGCCGTACATCGAGGCGTACAGCAAGCGTCTGGCCCCCGAAGGCGGAGGCGGCGACTACGGCGGCAGCAAGTACGACCACCTGGGCTTCGGCACGCTGACCTACACCCGCGCCGCAGGGGGCGGGCTGCTGGCGACGGGGGTGTCGCGGGCGTTCGAGCCGGTCAACCGCACGAAGGCGTACATCCAGGCCACGGGCCGGATCGGCGCCGGCCCGCTCGCCCTGCGCGTGGTGCCGGGGCTGGACGATCCCAAGGGCTACTCCTTCGTAGCCCCGGACGGCCGTTACCTGCGGCACCGCGACTTCCTGATCCGCTTCGACGCCAACGACGGGACGGCGCTGTTCAGGCGCGACGCGACCTTCCACGCCCGGCAGGGCACGGCCGGGGGGTCGGTACGGCTGGAGTCGGTCAACTACCCCGGCCGGTTCGTCCGCCACAGCGACGACCGGCTCCGCCTGGACAAGGCCGAGGACACGGCTCTCTTCCGCGCGGACAGCTCGTTCCGCCCGGTCACGCCGTCCTGACCCGGCCAGGAGGCGCTCACAGCGTGCGGGCGCGTTCCGCGAGGATCTGCGCCCGCGCGAGCTGCACCTCCCTGGCCTTGCGGGCGGCGTACCGGAGCAGGGGCCCGAACGTCGCCCGCACCGTCAGCACGTCCTCCACCTCGGTCCCCTCGCCCTCGGCGGCCAGCCGGAACCGGTAGTCCAGCCGCACCCCGCCGGGGCTGTCCACCTCGCCCTCGACGCCCTCGCGGGAGGCGCGCAACGTCACCTCGATCAGGTTGTCGTACCTCAGGAAGCCCAGGAACCGGAAGCGCTCCACCGACACGAACCGGGACAGTCCCGGCTCCCGCCGCACGTCCCGCACCTCCACCACGAGCGGCGAGAGGCCCACGTAGCTCGTCGGCTCGCTCAGGTGCGCGAGCACCGCGGACGGCGGCGCCGCAACGTGGAAGACGTTACGCAGCAGGGTCTCCGGCACGGCTCGGCCTCCCGGGGCGGTCGATGGGCGATCTTCCCCAGTATCGGGGGGATCGGCGGCCACCTGGTCATCGGGTACGCCACGCTCGGGGTGCTGCTGGCCCGGCGCCCCGACCGGGCGATCTCCTCCCGCACGGCCTGATCCCTCAGTCCCCGTGCCACGAATGCCAGAGGGCGGCATACGTGCCGCCCGCCGCGACGAGGTCGTGATGCGTCCCGAGCTCGGTGAGCCGGCCGTCCTGCATGACCGCCACCCGGTCGGCGTCGTGCGCGGTCTGCAGCCGGTGGGCGATGGCGATGACGGTCCGGCCGGCGAGGACGGCGGCCAGGGCCCGCTCGGTGTGGCGGGCCGTTCCCGGGTCCAGGAGGGCGGTGGCCTCGTCGAGGATCAGCGTGTGGGGGTCGGCGAGCACCACGCGGGCCAGGGCCACCTGCTGCGTCTGCGCGCCGTCCAGGCGGTGGCCGCCGGGGCCCAGGTCGGTGTCCAGGCCGTCCGGGAGGTCGCCGATCCAGTCGGCGCCCACGGCGGTGAGTGCCGCGCGCAGGTCGGCGTCGGTGGCGGAGGGGGCGGCGATGCGGAGATTGTCGCGTACCGTGCCGAGGAAGACGTGGTGCTCCTGGGTGACGAGGATGACCCGCTCGCGCAGCCGGTCGGGATCGAGGTCGGCGACGGGCACCCCGCCCACGGTGACGGTGCCGCCGCGGGGCCGGTCCACGCCTGCCAGGAGCCTGCCGAGCGTGGTCTTGCCCGCGCCGGACGGCCCGACGATCGCCAGGCGTTCGCCCGGCTGGACGGTCAGGTCCACCCCGCGCAGGACGTCGGGGCCGCCGTCGTAGGCGTAGTGCGCGCCGGCGACCTCGAGCCGGTCGGAGGCCGGCACGGACTCGCCCGCCGCTTCCTGGCGAGGAGCCAGGTCGAGGCCCTCGACCCGGGCGAACGAGGCGCTGCTGCTCTGCAGGTTCTCCAGGTGGTAGAGGACGGTGTCCAGCGGGTGGGACAGCTGCCGCAGGTAGAGGGCCGAGGCGACGACCGTTCCCAGGGTCATGGCGCCGCCCTGCGTCATGACGCCGCCGATCAGCAGGACGCCGGCCACCGGGATGACGTACGAGACGTCCACGATCGGGAAGAGTACGCTGCGCAGGAACAGCGTGCGGGTGCGGGTCCTGCGGCACTCCTCGACGGCCTGCCGGCACGCCTCGAGGCGGCGCCGCTCGAGCCTGAGCGCCTCGACGGTGCGGGCGCCGGTGGTGATGGCGGCCAACTGCTCGGCGAGTGCCGAGTTGGCCGCCCCCTCGTCCAGGTACGCGGTGACCGCGCGGCGCAGGTACCAGCGGGCGGCGAACCAGATGCCCAGCAGGCCGAGCACGCCGCACGCGCCCAGGAGCGGGTCGAGGGTGAAGACCGCGCCCAGGATGAACGCGGCCTGGACCACGGCGATGAGCACCTCGGGACCGGCGTCCCGCAGCGTGGTTCCGACCGCCGCCACGTCCGCGGTGCCGCGGGTGGTCAGGTCGCCCGTGCCGGCACGCTCGATCACCGAGGCGGGCAGGGCGAGCGCCCGGTCGGTGAACTGCTCGCGGACGCGGGCCAGCGTACGCTCGCCGAAACGGTGGCCGAGGTAGCTCGCGTAGCGCGACAGCAGGAGCTGGGCCACGGCGAAGGCGAGGATGACCAGGGTCAGCCGGTCAACCGCGCCGACCCCGGCACCGGCCTTGACCGCGTCGACGATGCGGCCGAGCAGCCACGGGCCGACCAGTCCCGCGCCGGCGGCCAGCGCGTTGAGTGCGATCACGGCGGCGAAGGCGCGGCCGTCGAGGCGGATCAGCCGGAGCGCGGCCCGGCGGACCCGGGAGGGCTCGGCGACGGGCAGGGACCCGGCGGCGGACAGACCGCTCATCGAACGGCCTCCTCGTGCCGCGCGCCGGTCTCGCCGCCCACGCCGTCGGGGTCGTGCGGGTGGCCCGGGTCGTCCGGAGCCTCTGGACGGCCCGTGTCCGCCGGGCCCCCCGCGTCGTCCGGGTCCTGCGGGTCGTCCGTGTCCTCTGTGTCTTCTGTGCCGCGGGACACCAGCCGGCGGTAGCCCGGATGGTCGCGCAGCAGGTCGCGGTGGCTGCCCGCCGCCGCGACGGACCCGTCCAGCAGGTAGTACACGGTGTCCGCCTGGTCCAGTACGAGCGGCGAGGTCGTGGTGACGGCCGTGGCGCGGCCCTCGCGGGCGGCACGCAGGCGGGCCGCGATGGCGGCCTCGGTGTGGGCGTCCACGGCCGAGGTGGGTTCGGCCGCGAGGAGGATCTCGGGGTCGGCCAGCAGGGCCCGGGCCAGGCGTACGCGCTGCCGCTGCCCGCCGGACAGGTTGCGGCCCTGAGGGTCGATGGGCGAGTCGAGCCCGTCCGGCAGCCCGCGTACGACGTCCTCGGCCATGGCCGCGTGGACCGCCCGCTCGACGGCCGCCTCGTCCGGGTCCGCGCTGCCCGCGATGACGTCGCGCAGCGTGCCCGCGAACAGGTCCGCCTCGTTCTCCGCCACCAGGATCCGCTCACGTACCCGCGCCCGGTCGATGTCGCCGAGGCGGACCGCACCCCAGGTCACGGCGGACCTGGTGAACCCGCCGAGCCGGTCGAGCACCGCCGCGCAATCCCCCGGCCTGGCGCTGACCAGCGCGGTCAGCTCGCCCGGCGCGATCTCGACGCCGGAGCCGGGATCGCGCAGGACCGACGGCGACGCGGGCGGGTCCAGGCGCGCGTCCCCGCTCGTGACGTCGGGCTCCAGGGTCAGCAGGCGAACGACCCTGCGGGCCGCGACGAGGCCACGGCTGAGACCGTAGCTGCCCTCGATGAAGAACGTGACCGGCAGCACCAGCACGGCGGCATAGCCGTAGACGGCCACCAGTTCCCCCACGGTGATGTCCCCCTGCGCCGCCATCCGGGCCGCCAGCCAGGTCACGGCGCCGAGGAACAGGGTGGGCAGGCCGACTCCCAGGGCCTGGATCCAGCTGGTCACCGCCCCCACCTGGTAGCCCTTCTCCTGGAGCTCACGCGAGCCGCGCCGGTAGCGCTCGGCGTACACCTCCTTGCCGCCGATGCCGTTCAGGACCCGCAGGCCCGCGGCGATGTCCCCGAACCGGGCGGCCAGCTCCCCCTGCCGCGCCCGGTACGCCGTCTCGGCGCCGCTCAGCCGTCCCATCAGCGGGCCGAGCAGCACGGCGAGCAGCGGCACGCCGAGCAGCACCACCGCGGCGAGCAGCGGCGAGACGGCCAGCAGCAGCGCGGCCACGACGACGTAGGCGAGGACCGAGCCGACGCCGGGGCCGGTGATGGTCAGCGCCTGCGCGATCACCCCGGCGTCGCCGAACCCGATCGTGACCACTTCCCCGGCCGTGACCTTGCGCGAGAGCGTCGCGCCAAGCCGCGTCGCGTGCAGGGCCACGACCTGTACGGTGCGGAAGGCGGCGTCCATCCGGACCCTGGTCATCGTGCGGTGGCGCATGATGGCCAGCCAGGCGTTCAGCACCCCGATGCCCACCACGGCGCCGACCCACCCGGCCAGCGCGTCCCAGCGTCCCGGCGTCAGCCCGTCGTCGATGGCGCGCGACAGGACGTACGGCGGCAGCGTCATGCAGACCATCCAGGCGCTGCCCAGGATCGCGCCGGCGGCGATCCTGCCGCGCTGGCTCGTGACCAGCCACCACAGGTACCGTCCGGCGCTGCGACAGTCGGGAGTCCCGGGGGCCATGATCCGTTCCGTCATGCCCTCGACCCTAAAGCCAGACCTCCTCACCGGGCCGGCAGGGGGGCATGCCGACCGCGGGCTGCCCGCCCGCTACCATCCACGCCATGAGCGAGCACCCCCTGTGGCCCACGACCAGCGAGGCGACCATCACCGCCTTTCCCGTGCGCGGCGAGCAGCCTGTCCCGGCCGTTGTGGTGATGCCCGGGGGTGCCTACCACCACCTCGCCGAGCACGAGGGGGCTCCGGTGGCGCGGTGGCTCAACTCGCTCGGCATCGCGGCGTTCGTCCTGCACTACCGCATCGCGCCGCACCGCCACCCGCTGCCGCTGCTCGACGCCGCCAGGGCGGTGCGCTGGGTCAGGCACCACGCCTCCGCGAACGGCGTGGACCCCGCCCGCGTCGGGGTGCTCGGGTTCTCGGCGGGCGGTCACCTGGCCGGGCTCCTCGCCACCGAGATCGGCACCATGCTGCCGGAGGGGCCGCACGACGCCGTCGACCAGGCCGACGCCCGTCCCGGCCTGGCCGTGCTCTGCTACCCCGTCACCGATCTCACCGGGCCGGCCGCGCACCGGGGCTCCGCCGCCAACCTGCTCGGGGACGACGCGCCCGAGTCGCTGCGCGCCGAGCTGACGCTCGCCCGCCGGGTCGGCCCCTCGACACCGCCCATGTTCCTGTGGCACACCGCCGACGACGCGGGGGTCCCCGTCGACAACACCCTCCAGCTGGCTCAGGCGCTCGCCCGCCACCAGATCCCCCAGGAGGTCCACGTCTATCCCAGCGGCAGGCACGGGCTGGGGCTGGCGGAGGCCGACCCCGTCGTCGGCGACTGGACCGACCGCTGCGCCGCCTTCCTGCGCGGCCGGGGCTGGTGATCCGTACGCCGGCGAGGGCCGTTCAGGCGACGTGGACGTGCGGCCGGCGTTCGCGGTGCGGCTCGGCCTGGCGCAGCACCTCCCTGGTCAGCGCCGGTACGTCGCCGCCGCCGAAGACCAGGTAGCGCAGCATCGCGACCACCGGGTTGCCCTCGGTCCAGTGGAAGTAGATGTGCGGCGCCGAGCCGGTGCGGTCCCGCAGGTGCAGCAGCAGCGCCGCCAGCGTGTTGGGCACGGCCGAGCTCTCGATCATCAGGATCTTGTGCCCGTACCGCTCCTCGCCCTTGACGCGCAGCTCGGTCTCGAACTCCGAGGCGTCCGGCACCGTCACCTCCACGAAGACCACCGGTTCTGAGGAGCGCAGCCGGTGGGTGAGCCAGGTCTCGCGGAGCTTCTCGTTGTACTCGTGCTGATCCCGTTTGTGCGGCTCGTTGGCGATCACGTGGATCTCGCCGCACGCCACCTCGTTGACGAACTGCTCGGCCAGCGGATCCAGGTGGACCGCCGTGACCCGCAGCTCCATCGAGCGGGTGGCCCTGGAGATCAACGACGTGGCGATGATGGCCCCGATGAAGAACGAAGCGATCTTGACGCCGTCCGGCCGCTCCCTGACATTGTCCACCAGGGTGTAGGCCAGCACGGCCGCGATGACCGCGTACCCCGCGGCCGCCCGGTGCAGGCCTCTCCTCCTGGCCGTCAGCGTCACGGCGACCGCGGCCGAGAGGATGAGCACCAGCACGCCGGTGGCGTACGCGCCGCCCTGGGCGTTGACGTCCGCGCGGAAGATGATCGTGATGCCGAACGCGATCGCCGAGAACACCAGCACGAGCGGCCGCACTGCGCCCGTCCACTCCGGCGCCATGCCGTACCGGGGCAGGTAGCGCGGCACGAGGTTGATCAGCCCGGCCATCGCCGAGGCCCCGGCGAACCAGAGGATCGCGATGGTGGACACGTCGTACGCGGTGCCGAACCCGTTGCCCAGGTAGGCGTGGGCCAGGTAGGCCAGCGCCCGCCCGCTCGCCTTGCCGCCGTCCCGGAACTCCTGCGGCGGGATGAGCAGGGTGGTGACGAAGCTGGAGAAGATCAGGAACACGCTCATGATCAGCGCGGCGGTGGTGAGCAGCCGCCTGGCGCCCTTGATCCGCTCCTGGAGGTCGCCCTCGATCACCGGCATCACCGCGACACCGGTCTCGAACCCGGACAGGCCCAGCGCCAGCTTCGGCATGACCACCAGCGACAGCCCGATCATCGCGAGCGGGCTGCCGAAGCCGCCGCTCAGCGCGTGCTGCCAGTCCAGCACGACCCGGGGAGCCTCCAGCACGTGCACGATCGCGGCCCCCACGACGACCGCGTTCAGGCTCAGATAGACGAGGACGAGCAGCGTGGCCAGGCCGATGGCCTCGCTGAAGCCCATCAGGAACACCCCGCCCAGCATCGCCAGGAGCACGAGCGTGACCGGCACCCGCTGCCCGTCCAGGAAGGCCGGCACGAACGGGTTCTCCAGGATGTGCGCGGTCGCGTCCGCCGCCGACAGCGTCATCGTGATCACGAAGTCGGTCGCGGCGAAGCCCAGCAGAACCAGGACGAAGATCTTGCCCCACCACTGGGGCGCGAGCTTCTCCAGCATCGCGATCGAGCCCTGCCCGTACGGGCTCTCGACCGCCACCCTGGGTAGACCGGCAGCGCGCCCAGCACCCTAAGC
>NZ_JBFANV010000053.1:0-78699 GCF_040674955.1 Nonomuraea sp. NPDC049695
AGCCTGCCGCGCTGGCCATCTTCGCCGGCGACCACGGCGTGCACGCCCGCGGCGTCACCCCGTGGCCGCAGGAGGTCACGGTGCAGATGGTGGCCAACTTCCTGACCGGCGGCGCGGTCGCCAACGCCTTCGCCGCCCAGGCCGGCGTGTCGGTCACGGTGGTGGACGTGGGCGTCGCCGCCGACCTGCCTGACGGGCCCGGCCTGGTCAAGCGCAAGATCGGGTACGGCACCGACGACATGTCCAAGGGCCCCGCGATGAGCGTCGACCAGGCGGTCAGGGCTCTGGAGACCGGCATCGGCGTGGCCCGCGACCTGGTGGCGTCCGGCGCCCGCTGCCTGATCACCGGCGACATGGGCATCGCGAACACCACGGCCTCCGCCGCCCTGATCGCCGTGTTCGCCGGCCGGGACCCGGCCGAGGTGACCGGCAGGGGCACCGGGATCGACGACGAGATGTACCAGCACAAGGTGGACGTCGTGCGCGACGCCCTGCGCACGAACGGCCTTTCAGGCGCCCTGATCTCGCCCAGCGAGGCGCTGCGGGCGCTGGCGGCGGTCGGCGGGTTCGAGCACGCGGCCATCGCCGGCTTCATCCTGGGCGGCGCCGCGGCCCGCGTGCCGGTGATCCTCGACGGCGTCATCGCCGGCGCCGCCGCCCTCGTGGCCGCCGCGCTCGACCCCGCCGCGCTCGACCACTGCGTGGCCGGCCACCGCTCGGCCGAACGTGGCCACGCCGTCGCCCTCGACCACCTCGGGCTGCGCCCGCTGGTGGACCTCGAGCTGCGGCTGGGCGAGGGCTCGGGCGGCCTGCTCGCGCACCCGGTGGTCTGCGCGGCCGTACGGGTCATGCACGACGTGGCCACGTTCGACTCCGCGGGAGTGACCGAGAAGCCCGTGTGAGGAGTTGACCATTGTCCCGTTACGGCCCCATGTACGGCCCCGACATCACGTTCCTCGGCGTGGACCGTTGCGATCTCGGCGACCCGGCCTCGTACGAGGACGCGGACGTGGTGATCGTGGGCGCCCCCTTCGACGGCGGCACCAGCAACCGCCCCGGCGCCAGGTTCGGCCCGATGGCGCTGCGCCAGGCCTGCTATCTGCCGCACGACGGCTCCAGGCCCAGCCTGGCGCTGCGCGTGGACGCCCTGCGCGACCTGCGGGTGCTCGACGCGGGTGACGTCGAGTGCTATTCGGGCGACGTCGAGGGCTCGCTGGCCGCGATCGAGGAGGCCGTGCACCGCGTGGCCGCTTCGGGGGCGATCCCGCTGGTGCTCGGGGGCGACCACACGGTCGCGCTGCCCGACGCGCGCGGCACCGCCAGGGCGTACGCGGCCGGCCCGCCTCGGTGAACTACTGCACGCCAACGCTGGCGACAGGTTCCTGCAGTTGGAGCGCTCCCCACGGCCTAAGCCCCGGGGATTTCAGCCGTTCGGGTGTCTCGTCTATGCGGTGACTCCAGACGCTGTTGCTTGGCGTTTCACCTTCCGGCCCTGCAAGCGCAGGTTTCCACGCCCCAGCCCGTGCAGCCGGTCTGACTTGCGCGAGCTCCGCCCTCCCGGCGGTGGGTAGCACCGGCAGCCTCGTTGTGACTGTCAGTGCTGGAGAACTTACCCATAGCTTCTGTCGTTTCGCAAGAGCTTTCGAGAGAAGGGGCTACTCCCATGGAAAAAGTCACGCGCCCCGGCACCGGGACGCCCGAGCCTGGGGGACTGACCGCCAGGCAGCTGCTCGACTCCGTCCGCCGGATCTGCTACGAACTGCCCGTGGCCGGCATGGAAGTGGTCGAGGTGGCGCCGCCCTACGACCACGCGGACATCACCGCGTACCTCGGGAACCGGGTTATCCTTGAAGCGCTGTCAGCGATGGCCAGACGCCGTAAGGACGAGCAGGGCGGGCCACGCTGGGATCCGCGGCAGCCCCTTCTCGACGGTCGTTAACCCGTGCGCAGCAAATGACGCAGTCAGAGCCGGTAGGTTTACGTCCTAACAAAAACCTTCGCGAACGGGAGATTCCCCCCATGGGTCCCTACCTCCTCGGCCTGCGGCTTTCCGGCCGCCGGGTCCTCGTCGTGGGCGGCGGGCGCGTCGCACAGCGGCGGGTGCCCGCGCTGCTAGAGGCCGGTGCGGAGGTCACGGTCGTGTCGCCGAGCGTGACGCCGGCGCTCGACGACCTGATCGCCGCCGGCAGGGTCACCTGGCACGCCCGGCCCTACGAGGTCGGCGACTGCGACGGGGCCTGGCTCGTACAGGCCTGCACCGACGACAGATCCGTCAACACCGCGGTCGCCGCCGAGGCGGAGGCCAAGCGCGTGTGGTGCGTACGGGCCGACGACAAGGACGCCTCGGCCGCCTGGACGCCCGCCACGGGGCGGGTCGACGAGATCAGCGTGGCGGTCACCGCGGGCGGCGACCCGCGCAGGGCCGCCGGCATCAGGGACGCGGTCGTGGGCGCGCTGCGCGACGGCACGGTCGACGCCCGGCGAAACCGCACCAAGCCGGTCGGTGTGGCCCTCGTCGGCGGCGGTCCCGGCGACCCCGGCCTGATCACGGTGCGCGGGCGGCAACTGCTCGCGCAGGCCGACGTGGTGGTCGCCGACCGGCTCGCGCCCCGGGCGCTGCTCGACGAGCTGGCCCCCGACGTCGAGCTGATCGACGCCGCCAAGGTCCCCTACGGCCGGTCGCTGTCCCAGGAGACCATCAACGAGCTGCTCATCGACCGTGCCAGGCAGGGCAAGTTCGTGGTCCGGCTCAAGGGCGGCGACCCGTTCGTGTTCGGGCGCGGCGGCGAGGAGATGATCGCCTGCGCCCGCTCCGGCATCCCTGTGCTGGTGGTTCCCGGCATCACGAGCGCCGTCGCGGTCCCCGCGTCCGCCGGCGTCCCCGTGACGCACAGGGGGGTCAGCCAGGAGTTCCACGTGATCTCCGTGCACGTGGCACCGGACGATCCCAGGTCCACCGTCGACTGGCCCGCGCTGGCCCGTTCCCAGGGCACTCTGGTGCTGCTGATGGCCGTCGAACGGCTGCCACACGTCGTCGAGGCGCTCCTTCGAGACGGACGTTCCCCGGAGACTCCCGCAATGGTGGTACAGGACGGTACCCTTCCGACCCAGCGGGCGGTCATCGCTTCGCTTTCCACCGTGGCCGACCGCGTGTCCGCGGCTGGGATCCGGCCGCCGGCGATCGTCATCGTCGGCGACGTCGTGAGGGTCGGCCAGGAGGTCGAGATGGTTCGAGCGGAGCGCTTGCCGTGAACACGGCCATGGATGACGGGCGGCCAGAGGCGCCGGGGGAGCAGACGTTGAGCTTCCACGCGGTGCGTGACGAAGACATGGCCGAGGGCCCGGACGACGACGGCTTCGACGCGTTCGGCACGAAGGGCGCACGGAAGGCCGCGGGCGGTGAGCGCGCTGCCAAGAAGCCTCCGGCTTCGGAGGACACCGAGGCTCCGGAGGCGGCTGCTGCTGCCTCGGAGGAGCCACCGGCTTCCGCCGAGCCCACCGAGCCGACCGACTCCCAGGCGACGGACTCGGAGGCGACGGACTTCGAGCCGACCGATTCCGAGGCAACGGACCTCAACGCGACCGACTCCAACGCGACCGACTCGGCGGTGACGGACTTCGACGCGACCGACTCGGCGGCGAAGGACTTCGACACGGCCGACTTCGAGCTGACCGACCCCGATCTGGGGGCTTCCGAGCTGACCGACCCCGATCTGGGGGCTTCCGGGCCGAGTGACCTCGAGTCGGCCGTGGCGCCGGATTCGCCCGCGTCCGTCGAGTCCGCCGACACGGCGGACCAGCGCACGCCTGAGCCCGCCGACGCGGCCGATGACGCGGTGTCCGGGGAGCCCGCCGCCCTGGCTGATGACGTCGTGTCCGAGGAGCCCGTCGCCGGCGTGGCTGAAGTCGTCTCCGCAGGGTCCGACGATCTCGCCGAGGAGCCCGAGCCTGAGCTCGAGCCGCCCTCCCTCTTCGTGAAGCCTGCCGCGCTCGGCGGTCCCGGAGCCCGCAAGGCGCCTTCCGCCGTACCCGACGCGCCCCTCGCTGGGGACGTACTGGACGAGCCTGGTGCGCGGGACGAGGCGGAGGAGCCGAGCACAGAAGAGGAGCCCGCCGAGGAGACCCAAGCCGCGGCGGCGGACGACGAGCAGCCTCAAGCCACGGCGACGGACGACGAGCAGGCGCAAGCCACGGCGACGGACGACGAGCCCCAGGCGGGGAAGGAGCAGCGCCGGGAGGAGCTGCCACCTGAGGCCGCCGAGGCGCTGATGGCGGCGCTCGACACGCTCAGGGAGACCGTCGCGGAGCTGCGCTTCGGCCTGGACCTGCCCGGCGTCGAGGAGGCCAGGCAGGCGCGGGCCGAACTCCTGGCCCAGCTCGAGGACTACGTGCTGCCCCGGGTCAGGACCAGCACCGCCCCCGCCCTCATCGTGATCGCGGGCTCCACCGGAGCGGGCAAGTCCACCCTGGTCAACACGCTGGCCGAGAAGAACGTCTCACGCACCGGCGTACGCCGCCCGACCACCGGCGTCCCGGTCCTGGTCTGCCACCCGGACGACCGGGAGTGGTTCGCGGAGGGAGAGCTGCTCGGTGGCCTCCAACGCCTCGACCAGCTGTCCCCCGAGGCCGGAATGGGCAGCGTGGTCGTCGTCGCGACCGAGAAGCTCCCGCAGGGCGTCGCGCTGCTCGACACCCCGGACATCGACTCGGTCGTCGAGGAGCACCACGAGATCGCCCACCGCATGCTCGACGCCGCCGACCTGTGGATCTTCGTGACCACGGCGGCCCGCTACGCCGACGCCCCCGCCTGGAACCTGCTGAAGCTGGCCAAGGAGCGCGGCGCCCGGCTCGCGATCGTGCTGTCGCGGATGCAGCCCAGGTCCTCCGAGGTCGTTCTGAAGCATTTCGTACGGATGCTCACCGAGTACGGCCTGGGCGAGATCGACAGGTTCGTCATCAGCGAGTCGAAGGTCACCGACGGCAAGCTGCCCGACAGCGAGGTCACCGACCTGCGGCTCTGGCTGGCCGAGCTGTCGGTGGACGAGGCGCGCAGGGCCCAGGCGGTGCGCGAGACGCTCAACGGGGTGCTCAACAGCTTCCGCACCCGCGTACCCGCGCTGGCCAGGCACCTCGAGGGCGAGGTCGCGTTCAGGACGGAGCTGCGCAGCGACGTGGAGGCGGCCTTCCGCAGCGCGCTCAGCGAGATCGACAAGGCGTCCAAGAACGGCTCGCTGCTGCACGGCGAGGTGCTGGCCCGCTGGCAGGACTTCGCCGGCTCCGGCGACCTCATGCGCTCGCTGCAGCTGCGCAAGCGCGGCCGGGCGGCCAAGCAGGCCCCGGAGCGGGTGCTGGCGTTCAAGGCGGCGATCCGCGCCGGGCTCGAATCGGTGATCGTCGCCGCCGCCAACCGCGCCTCCGAGGAGGTGGCCGCGCGCTGGCGGCACCGCTCCGAGCTGGGCGCCAAGCTCGGTGAGGGCCTCGACAGGCCGTCCGACAATCTCGTACGTCACACCGGCCGTGCCATCGCGTCGTGGCAGGAGCACCTGAGCGAGTTGGTGCGCACCGACGGCGTGGCCAAGCGGTCGGTGTCGAAGCTGGTGTCGTTCGACCCCGACGCGCTCGCGTTGATCTTCACAGTGGCGATGTTCAGCGGGAGCAACGGCGAAGGGGTGCCGCACCGGCTGGTCAACGCCCTGCTCGGCGCGGAGTCCCTGCGGGGCATCGGCGCCAAGGCGCTCAGCGATCTGCGCGCCAGGATCGGCATGCTGTTCGACGAGGAGTCCATGCGTTACGTGCAAGCCCTCGACTCCGCGGGCATTCCAGACGAGTCCGCGGCGACCCGCCTCTACCAGGCGTCGTACAACCTCGAGGTCGTCCGATGACGACCATGACGACCAGGCCAGGGCCGGCTTCACGGCTGTCCGCGCTCACCAAAGTGGTCGAGCACGGTCCCGGGCGGCTGGACAGGAAGCTGCTCAACGAGGCCAACGCGCTGCTGCAGCAGGCGGGCGAACGGCTCAAGCTCTCGTCCGAGCACACCGTGGTCGCCCTGGCGGGCGGCACGGGCAGCGGCAAGTCGTCGCTGTTCAACGCCATCTCGGGGCTCGAGCTGTCGCCCACCGGCGTACGCCGGCCGACCACGGCCCGCACGCACGCCTGCGTGTGGGGGCTGGAGGGAGCCGGGCCGCTGCTCGACTGGCTGCAGATCCAGTGGCGGCACCGCTTCTCCCGGGCCAGCGCGCTCGACAAGGGCGACAGCCAGCTCCATGGGCTGATCCTGCTCGACCTGCCCGACCACGACTCGATCAGGGCGCTCACCGACACCGAGGCCGACCGGCTCATCGGCCTGGCGGACCTGGTGGTGTGGGTGCTGGACCCGCAGAAGTACGCCGACGCGTCCACGCACCGCCGCTACGTGACGGAGCTCGCGGGGCACGAGGCGGTGACCGTGTTCGCGCTCAACCAGGCCGACAAGCTCACCAAGGAGGAGCTGGCCGAGCTGGTCATCGACCTCAACGACCTGCTGCGCCGCGAGGGCGTCGAGCATCCCAGCGTCGTACCCACCTCCGCGGTCACGGGCCGGGGCATCGAGAGCCTCAGGAGCGTCATCGCGACGGCGGTCGCTCGCCGGCGTGCCGCCATCCAGAAGCTCGAGGCCGACCTGCACCGGCTGGAGCAGCGTCTCAGCAAGGCGATGCCGCTGGGCGAGGCTCTGTCGGCGCCGTCCACGGTGGACGAGGCCCGCCGCATGGGGCTGACGGACGCGCTGTGCGACGCGGTGGGCGTGCCGGCCGTGGGCGAGGCCATGGAGAACGTCTACGCGGAGCGATCGAGCCAGTGGGTCGGCTGGCCATACCCGCGGTGGTTCTCGAAGTTCCGCTCCGACCCGCTGAAGACCCTGCGGCTGCAGGACGTGGGGGAGGAGATCCGCGGCATCACGACCGGCTCGGTGAGCGCGCAGTCGGCCGAGGTCGCCAACGCCGTGCAGGCGCTCGCCGACGGGCTGTCCGTGGGGATGCACCCCGTGTGGCGGAGCGCCGTGCACCAGGCGGCCAGGTCCCGCGCGGGCCAGCTCCCGCAGGCCCTGTCCGAGGACCTCGCGGAGGTGGCGCCGCAGCTCGACCGGGTGCCCGCATGGTGGCGGGTGCTGATGGTGTGGCAGTACGTCCTGGTGGTGGCGTTCGTGGCCGGACTGGCCTGGCTCGGGGTCGGCCTGCTGATGCCCGGGCAGTTGCCTCCGGCGCTGGAGCTGCTGGGCGACAGCGCGACGTTGCCGTGGGTGGGGCTCATGATGGCGTCGGTGCTGGGACTCGGAGCCTTGTCGGGGATCGCGTCCCGCAACTTCGTCGAGCTCGGGGCCTCTCGCGAGCGTGAGCGGCTCGAGCGCGAGATGAGGCGGCGGGTGGGGGCCGTGTCGGCGACGATGGTCGTGGAGCCGGTGGAGCGCGAACTGGCCCGCCACCACGCCTTCTACACGGCCATGAGAGACCTGTCGGCCTGACGCCACCCGGCTGTGGGTGCTGCGACCGCCGTCACCCTCGCACAACGGATGTCGCCATCCACAGCCCCGGTGACCACGACGCCTCCATCCACAGAAGAACATAGGCCGTCTCTGGACTCTCGAAAGAGGTCGTTGCAGCCCTGGTCAGGGGGTTCGGTCTTCAAGGTGGCAACGAGGTGCTCGCCGCGGGCGCGGATGCGAGCGTGAGCACGGCTGACCGATCGCTGGAGGCGGGACAGCGGCGGCCGCAGCCGGTGGGGTTTGAACGGCGTGCGGATGGTGCCGGCGGCGGGGTACGCGCAGCACGACTGCACGTGTGCTACGGTGGATTCAGTTGCAGTTGTGGTACCCATAAGAACTTGTGTGCACCTGACGGTATGTAGCCTCAGGTGCATTTTTTGTTTGCCGGTCTTCTCCGGGTGTGGGCCTATCTCGGCGACGCGGAATCCGTCTGATGCGGATTTCGGCTTTGCACCTATCAAGGAGATCAACATGGCTTCTGGCACCGTGAAGTGGTTCAACGCGGAAAAGGGCTTCGGCTTCATCGAGCAGGAGGGCGGCGGCGCCGACGTCTTCGCGCACTACTCCAACATCGTCTCCCACGGCGGCTACCGCGAGCTGCACGAGGGCCAGAAGGTGGCTTTCGATGTCACCCAGGGCCAAAAGGGCCCTCAGGCCGAGAACATCGTTTCCGCCTGACACTGACGCACCACGCAGGTGGGGCCCGCGCCGTAGGGGTGGGCCCCACCGCGTTGCTCTTGTGGTGCCCAATGTGCCGTGACGGCCTCACAAACCGCGAAAAACAGCATGTCTGTTCTTCCGCCGCACACCGATGGACCACTAATGGCTTCGGTTCGGGCATAAGTCCGCTCCAGCCCTCTGCCCTGCAGCCGCCGTTCTTTTCGGCGAATGTCGACCATTTCGACACACGAGGCCAGGCTGTTTCCCGCCGGCTCGTCTTTCTTCGGCTCGTGCTTGCCATTCTTGTGCCCTCATCGCGCCGAGAACCACTTGACACGTGCCGCATCGAGGAAGGTTCTGCATGAACCATGCAACTCGCAAGCACGACCGCTACTCCCCCAGCCGCACGGGCGGCTCTGCCAACCCCGGCAGGGGTGACCGATTCGGCTCGCCGGCTCTAGGCCGTTCAGGCACCCCCAGGCGTTCCGGTGGTTACGGGCGGCGTCCCGCCGCGCTTCAGGGGGAGTTCGCACTGCCGGTCACCGTCACCCCGGCCCTGCCCGCAGCCGCGACATTCGCTGAACTGAACATGCCGCCCGCGCTGATGAAGACGCTCACCAGCCTGGGCATGAATGAACCGTTCCCGATCCAGGCGGCCACGCTGCCGAACTCCCTGGCCGGCCGGGATGTCCTTGGGCGGGGGCGTACTGGGTCAGGCAAGACACTCGCCTTCGGCCTGGCCCTGCTTGTCCGCACCTCCGGACAGCGTGCCGAATCGCGTCAGCCGCTGGCCCTGATCCTCGTTCCCACTCGGGAGCTGGCCCAACAGGTCACCGACGCGCTCGCCCCATACGCCCGGTCACTGAAGCTGCGGCTGGCCACCGTCGTCGGCGGTATGTCGATCGGCCGGCAGGCCAATGCGCTGCGCGGTGGTGCCGAGGTCGTCGTTGCGACCCCGGGACGGCTCAGGGATCTCGTCGAGCGCGGCGACTGCCGCCTGGATCAGGTCGGCATCACCGTGCTGGACGAGGCCGACCAGATGGCCGACATGGGCTTCATGCCGCAGATCACCCACCTGCTCGACCAGGTGCGCCCCGCGGGCCAGCGGATGCTGTTCTCCGCCACTCTGGACCGCAACGTCGACCTGCTGGTACGCCGTTACCTGACCGACCCGGTGGTCCATTCGGTTGACCCCTCGGCCGGCGCGGTCACCACGATGGAGCACCACGTGCTGCACGTCCAAGGCGACGACAAGCAGGCCACCACTTTGGAGATCGCTGCTCGCGACGGCAGGGTGATCATGTTCCTGGACACCAAGCACGCCGTGGATCGGCTCACCGAAAACCTACTGAACAGCGGCGTACGCGCCGCCGCGCTACACGGGGGCAAGTCCCAGCCCCAGCGCACCCGCACCCTCGCCCAGTTCAAGACCGGCCACGTCACGGTGCTGGTGGCGACCAACGTAGCGGCCCGCGGCATCCACGTCGACAACCTCGACCTCGTTGTCAACGTCGACCCGCCAAGCGACCACAAGGACTACCTGCACAGGGGCGGCCGCACCGCCCGCGCCGGCGAGTCCGGCAGCGTCGTCACCCTCGTCCTGCCCAACCAGCGCCGTGACATGACCCGCCTGATGGCTGACGCCGGTATCGTCCCGCAGACCAGTGAGGTCCGTCCGGGCGAGGCCGAACTAAGACGTATCACGGGCGCCCAGGCTCCCTCAGGGATCCCCGTGACCATCACCACACCGGTTGTAAATCGTCGGGCGGGACGGAACGGCCGACGATTCGGGTAGCAGTGGATGACCGCCCGGCGGAACAGGACCTCGGAGACGTCGATCGTTGATCCTTTTTTCATCCTGAGTAGCGGCCTTCTTCGATGGCTTGCAGGACGAGGACGGCTTGGACGATCGCGGTGGCGCGGTGTGGGCAGCAACGCAGCTTGGTCAGGATCTTCCAGGTCTTCAAGGTGGCGACCGCGCGCTCACCGATGGCGCGGATGCGGGCGTGGGAGCGCTTGATCGCCCGCTGGTGGCGCGAGTCGCGGGCGATGCCGGTGGCGCTTGAACGGCGTCCAGACTGTGCCGCCCGCGCCGTGGTATCCCTTATCCGCAAAGGTCTTCACACCTGCCGTGGCCAGTGCGTCGATCAGGCCGGTGGTACGCGCTGCCGTCAGGTCATGGGTGGCGCCGGGCAGGGTGGGCGAGGCCCATATCAGCCGGCCGGACGAATCGGCCAGGGCCTGGACGTTCACGCCATGGCACTTGTGTTTGCCGGAGTAGTACGGATGTTCGTCGGCGAGGCGGTCGATCGAGATGAGGGTGCCGTCGAGGATGGAGTAGGCCAGCCGGGTGGCGCGTAAGACGGCGCCATGTACGTCGTCGGCGAGTATTGCGAGCAGGCCAACGGCCTCGCGGACGTAGCGCCAGGCGGTTGTGGTGCCGATGGCGAACCCGGCGGCCGGGT
The DNA here is from genome assembly GCF_040674955.1 of Nonomuraea sp. NPDC049695. Taxonomy (NCBI): domain Bacteria; kingdom Bacillati; phylum Actinomycetota; class Actinomycetes; order Streptosporangiales; family Streptosporangiaceae; genus Nonomuraea; species Nonomuraea sp. NPDC049695. Next base: position 10,648 of record NZ_JBFANV010000053.1, read on the forward strand.
GGGCGTAGGTACCGCCGTTGCATCGGATCTTGGTCGACTGTTGTCTTACGGGAGCCTCGTCTCATGCCAACCTGCGCCCGCGTGCAACCCTGCCGAGCGGCGCCATCAGGTGAAAAGCCGCAATTACGAGGATCTACGCCGACCGGAGAGCATCCTTGAGCAGGCGTCGAGCTTGCTCGACTTCGATGAGCCGGTTGCCGTGTTGCTGGGGGCGAGTCTGCACTTCCTCCCGGTATTCGAGAATTCGTACGGGATCGTGGAACGGCTCATGCGGGAGACCGTGCCGGGGAGTTACCTGGTCGTCTCGCATGTGATTGTGGAAAACCCAACGTCCTCCACAGAACCGCGTTCCAGAGCCCGGAAGTAGTCCTTCCCCCGGCACCCTGTTCCCAGATCGCGGGCAGCCGGCCCGCCGCATGGGAGGCACGGGATGAACGACATCTACATCACGCTCACCGGCAACGTCGCAGCAGAGCCGAGGCAGTACAGCTTCGAGGACGGCAGCAGGGTCACCTCGCTGAAGGTGTTCTCCTCCCACCGCTACTTCGACAAGAAGACGGGCCAGTGGACGGACGGCGAGAGGGTGTGCTTCACGGTCCGCTGCTGGCGGGCGTTGGGAGACAACGTCGCCGCCTCCGTCCGGGCAGGACACCCTGTGGTGGTCTCGGGCAGGCTGCGCATCCGTGAGTTCGGTCCGGAGGGTGATCGCCGTTTCGTGCCCGAGATAGAGGCCAGCGCCGTGGGGCACGACCTGCGCTGGGGCACCGGCGTCTTCGCCAAGCCGGACCGTTCGGGGACTGTGTCGATGAGCAAGGAGATGCGCGACCGCCTGGACGAGGAGACCCGCGACTGGGCCATGGGCAGCACCCGCAGCCTCCGGAGCCTGCCCCGCTCTCGATCCACCACGGAGGCCAATCCGTTCCACACCCTGGAGACCGACAGCTCCCTGGGGACGGACTACGACGCGGTACGCACTCTGACCGCGCAAGGCGACACCCCGCCGTCGCCGGGTGCGGCCGGGAGCACCGTGCGTTCCCTGAACGAGGAGGTCAGCACCCTGCGTTCGCTGAACGGAGAGGGCAGCCCGGCAGGTTCCTCGGAGGAAGAGGGCAGCCCGGCACCTTCCTCGGGAGACGGCACAGTACGCATCCTGGGTGCCGCGGCTGACGAGACGACGTCCGAGATGGATGGCGGCGGAGACAGTGACGCCGACGAACTGGCGATGGCGGAACGAGTAGCGGCGTAGAGCACGTCATCCGCGCAGGGGGCATCGATCCGCCCACCCGGTGCCCCCGCACCATCGGCACAGGACATCGCAGCGGCGCGGAACGACCTGGAGGGGGCCGCGACAAGAGCAGCGCTGGGGGATGCAGCGCAGGGACACAGAAACGCAGAGAAGGGTTGGGTGGAGGGGGGAGGAGGGGGCACCGGCCGTGGTTCCCGTTGATGACGACCCCGAGGGCGGCCGGCCGATGGTGTTGTTACTCACGGCAGATGGCCAGAGCATCTGTTCAGGTCCAGATCACGCCCCGCACCATGGTTGCTCCTTTCCAGCACGGCTGTCCAACACGGCCTGCCCTTGGCATGAGCAGGTGTGTGTAGTCATTGCCAACGTATCCGTTCCCATCGCACATCGCACACTCCGCAATTATTGTGTTACACATCGTTAGGCAGAGGGGAGACGAGATGGCGGCGACCAGTCACGCCTCGATCAGGTCTGGCGACGGTGTGTCAACCCTGGCGGGCCGCTGGCCGTTGCTGGGGCAACGTCGCCCTCTCGTGGTCTACTTGTGCGCGATCGTCGCTCTCGATCTGGCAGCGATCATGGTCTGCGCCGTGACCACCGTCTTCCAGTGGCGTGACATGCTCACGTTCGGCGCTCTCATGGCGTGTGGCGCGGTCTGCATCGAGGCCACCCGGAGGCTGGGCATGCCCGCCGGGGTCTCGCGGGACCTGTTGTCGGCGTGGTGGCTACCGGTGGCGCTGCTTCTGCCGCCGCTCTACGCCATTTTCGCGCCGATCGTGCTGCAGGTCCTGCTGCAGGTGCGGGTGCGGGCTACCGTTCTCTACCGCCGGGTTTTCACCTCGGCCGCCATCGGGCTGGCCGGGTGTACGGCCTCCGTCGCGTTTCACCGGTTCGTCAATGACCCGTGGGTGCTGTCGCAGGGCAGCGGCCCGCCGATCCTCTACGCGGTGGCGGCGGCCGTGCTGTTCGCCCTGCTCAACATCGCTCTCATCGCGATCGCCGCCCACACCGCCGACCCCGACATCGCGTGGCGGGAGGTCCTGTGGAACCGCGAGAGCCTGATGCTGGACATCGTCGAGCTCTGCCTGGGCGTCACGGTCTCGATCTGCTGCGGCCTCAACCTGTCCCTGCTGATCCTGGCCTTGCCGCCGGTGGTGCTGCTGCAGCGCAGCCTGCTCCATGCCCAGCTCCAGGCCGCCGCCCGCACCGATGCCAAGACGGGCCTGCTGAACGCCGCCGCCTGGCAGCGCGAGGCCGACACCGAGATCGTCCGGGCCCGCAGGACCGGCGGCACCCTGGCGGTCCTGATCATCGACATCGACCACTTCAAACGGGTCAACGACGCCCACGGCCATCTGGTCGGCGATCAGGTGCTGGTGGGTGTGGCGTCCACGTTGCGCACCCAGCTACGGGACTATGACGTGGTGGGCAGGTTCGGGGGCGAGGAGTTCGTGGTCCTGCTGCCCGGCGCCGACGGGCGCGAGGCCCGCCAGGTCGCCGAACGCCTCCGCGCCCGCATCGGCCACATGGCGATCCCCGTCGACGACAACCTCATCAGGGTGACCATCTCGGCCGGGGTGGCTTTGATGAGCATTCACGGAGACGACCTGATCGACCTGCTGGCCGCCGCCGACCTGGCGCTGTACCGGGCTAAGGAGCTGGGACGGGACCGCGTCTGCATCCCGGTCGTCCAGACACCGCCCCCAAGCTCCCTCCCCAACGACCACGCCCCTTGACCCGTCCCCTGGTACGCCGCTTCCTGGGGCGATTGCCTAGGGATGCCGTTTTCTGCCTCTCTTTCCCACAAGCACGCCGCCTTCTGACTCCACCCAAGCGCGCCGCCTCCCGACTCCGTCGCCCACGAGCACCGGCTCCCGACCTCAGGCGGGCCCGCGGACTCGGGCCGGGCGTTGTCCGCACCGATCCTCAATGGCGAGATGCCGATCTCGTGCCGATGCCCGACAGCCGGATGTCGGCTCTGGATCGATGTCTGACGGCCGGATGTCGGCTCTGGATCGATGTGTGACGGCGGGGTGTCGGCTCCGGGTCGATATCCGACCTCGGGGTGTCGGCTCCGTCCCCATGCCCGACGGCGGGATGTCGGCTCCCTGCCCATGTCCCCTCTCGCAGGCGTCGTACTGAGCAAAGGGCCGCTCTCCCGCCATCGGCACATCTAGCGCCCAGGCATGGGGCCGGCGGCGGGCCTTGGGGGCTCTTGCAGGGGTGTAGCGGGAGGAGCGGCAGAAGCCTGGGTTCGGAGCCCCTAAGCTAGAGGGCATGCCGGAGTACATCTACACGCTGCAGCGCGTGCGCAAGGCGCACGGCGACAAGGTTGTCCTTGACGACGTCACGCTGTCGTTCCTGCCCGGAGCCAAGATCGGTGTCCTGGGGCCGAACGGCACCGGTAAGTCGACGCTGCTCCGGATGATGGCCGGCCTGGAGCAGCCGTCCAACGGCGAGGCCAAGCTCATGCCGGGCTTCACGGTGGGCATGCTCCAGCAGGAGCCGCCGCTCAACGAGGAGAAGACCGTCCTCGGCAACGTGCAGGAGGGCGTCGCCGAGACGATGGCGATGCTCCAGCGCTACAACGAGATCGCCGAGCAGATGGCCACCGACTACAGCGACGAGTTGCTGGAAGAGATGGGCAAGCTGCAGGACCAGCTCGAGCACCGCAACGCGTGGGACCTCGACAGCCAGCTCGAGCAGGCCATGGACGCGCTGCGCTGCCCGCCGCCCGACGCCGACGTGACGAAGCTGTCCGGTGGTGAGCGTCGCCGGGTCGCGCTGTGCAAGCTGCTCCTCGAGGCCCCCGATCTCCTGCTGCTCGACGAGCCGACCAACCACCTCGACGCCGAGAGCGTGCAGTGGCTGGAGCAGCACCTGGAGAAGTACGCCGGCACGGTGCTGGCCGTCACCCACGACCGCTACTTCCTCGACAACGTCGCAAACTGGATCCTGGAGCTCGACCGCGGCCGCGCGTACCCGTACGAGGGCAACTACTCGACCTACCTGGAGGCCAAGGCACAGCGCCTCAAGGTCGAGGGCCAGAAGGACGTCAAGCGGAAGAAGCGCCTGGAGGACGAGCTCGAGTGGGTCCGGTCCAACCCGAAGGCCCGCCAGACCAAGAGCAAGGCCCGACTCCAGCGGTACGAGGAGATGGCGGCTGAGGCGGACAAGTACCGCAAGCTGGACTTCGAAGAGATCCAGATCCCGCCGGGCCCGCGCCTGGGCACCACGGTGATCAAGTCCGACGAGCTGACGAAGGGTTTCGGCGATCGGCTGCTGATGGAGGGGTTGACGTTCGACCTGCCGCGTAACGGCATCGTCGGCATCATCGGCCCCAACGGCGTCGGCAAGACCACGCTGTTCCGCATGATCACCGGTGGCGAGACGCCCGACACCGGCTCGATCACGGTCGGCGACACGGTCAAGATCTCGTACGCGGACCAGAGCCGCGGCGGCATCGACCCGAACAAGAACGTCTGGGAGGTCGTCTCCGACGGGCTCGACCACATCAAGGTCGGAAACGTGGAGATGCCGTCGAGGGCGTACATCGCGGCGTTCGGGTTCAAGGGCCCTGACCAGCAGAAGAAGGCGGGGGTGCTCTCCGGCGGCGAGCGCAACCGGCTCAACCTGGCTCTCACCCTCAAGCAGGGCGGCAACGTGCTGCTGCTCGACGAGCCCACCAACGACCTCGACACGGAAACGCTGTCGTCGCTGGAGAACGCCCTGCTCGACTTCCCGGGCTGCGCGGTGATCACCTCGCACGACCGGTGGTTCCTCGACCGCATCGCCACGCACATCCTGGCGTGGGAGGAAGGCTCGAACTGGTTCTGGTTCGAGGGCAACTTCGCCGACTACGAGAAGAACAAGATCGAGCGCCTCGGTGCTGACGCCGCCCGCCCCCACCGCGTCACGTACCGGAAGCTCCACCGCGACTGAGGACCGTCTGAAAGACAGAACTCCACATCCTGTACGACAGAAGGCGGGGCGGCATCAGTTGCCGCCCCGCCTTCGTCGATCCAGTGGACAGAGCCTACGCTCAGCCTGCACCAAGCCAAGGCGGATGCCCATGTTGAGGTGCCGCACCTCGGACATCGGAACCGATCCGCGCCCTCGCGCTATCCGCGCCTCCGCCTGGAGATGGCGACCCCGATCAGGCAGAGGGCCCCTCCGGCGAGGGTGAGCCAGCCGGGGATCTCACCGATCAGCGCCCACGACATCAACACCACCAGCGTGGGGACGAGGTAGGTGGTGGCGCCCATGTTGCCCGCCGTGGTCCTGGACAGGGCGTAGGCCCAGGTGGTGAAGGCCAGCGCGGTGGGGAAGACGCCGAGGAAGACGACGTTCAGCGTTGCCGTCGTCGGCGCCTGGGCCACCTGGCTCACCAGCTGCCCGGCGAACGGCAGGCAGGCGATCGCCCCGATCGCGCAACCGAAGGTGGTCACCTGCAACGCGGAGGCGTGCCGCAGCGCGGGCTTCTGCGCCAGGATGGCCACCGCCCAGGACAGGGCGGCCACCACGCACAGCGCCACGCCCAGGATCGAGGAGGCGCCGCCCTCGGACTTGGAGAGCCCGACGACGGCCGCGCCGGCGAGTGAGACGGCCATGCCGATCAGCAGCTTGCGGGGGAATCCCTCGTGCAGGAACCAGCCGGCGAGCAGCGCGATGAGCAGGGGGCCGATGTTGATGATCATTGCGGCGGTGCCCGCTTCCACCTCCGTCTCGCCCCAGTTGAGAGCGACCATGTAGACGCCGAACCACAGCACCCCTGACACCACGATGCCGGGCCACGCCTTGCGCGCGGGCCACCCCTCGCCTCGCGCCACGAGGATCACACCGAGGGCCAGCGCCGCGATCAGCAGCCGCCCCAGAGCCAAGGCGCCAGGAGAGTAGAACTGCCCGGCGCTGCGGATCGACACGAAGGCCGACGCCCACAGCACGACCGTCACTCCTGCGGCGGCGAGCGCCCGCCTGTCCATCCGCGTTTCCACGACCTCTTGCATGGACGAAACGGTATCGGGGCAACGATTCGGGCTATAACGAACTGTCGTCGTCCGCAGACCCCGGCAACCAGGCGCGCGGGCAGGGAGATCTCTTCGGAGGGCGAACTAAATTCGTAAAATCCAGAAATGTAGGGTCAGCCTGCCGCAAGGCCACATGTCCCGGGCGGGTACGGTGGCGGACGTGCTTGAACGTTCCCAGCCCCAGCGACATGTCTACCCTCGGACGGTGCGATTCGCCGACGTCGACTCCCAGGGCCACGTGAACAACGTGCGTTTCCTCGACTACCTCGAGGACGCCCGCTTCGGCATGTTCCACATCGACCCGTACATCGCGGGCGAGGAACCGTTCAAGGGGCTGGTGGTGACCCGCCACGAGATCGACTACCGCCGCCCGCTCGGGTTCCGCGCCGACCCGGTGCGGGTCGAGACGTGGGTGACCGAGATCAGGTCGGTGCGCTTCTCGCTCCAGTACGAGATCCGCGACGACAGCGAGGTGTACGTCACCGCAACGTCGGTCCTCGCCGCCTACGACGTCGAGCGGGCCGGGCCGCGCAGGCTCACCGAGAGCGAGCTGGCCTATCTCAAACGCTTCTCGTGAAGCGCTGGTTGATGCTGGCACTGGGCGTCAACGCGCACGCCGGCGTCACCTTAGGTCTCTTCGGCCTGCCCCTCGTCATGCCCGAAATACAGCGACATTTCGGGGTTCCGTTGCCGGTGGCGGGCATCATCGCGAACGCCCCGGCCATCGGCATCCTGCTGGCCCTCGTCGCCTGGGGCGCGCTGGCCGACCGGCACGGCGAGCGGCTGGTCCTGGGCACGGGCGTGGGGCTGGCGGCCGTGCTGTTCGGCGCGGTCGCCGTCGTCGGCCAGACGTGGGCGGTGATCGCGCTGCTGGCCATGGCCGGCGCGGCGGGCTCCGCCGCGATGGTCGGCGGCGGCCGGATCGTGCTGCGCTGGTTCGAGCCGCCGGAGCGCGGCGTCGCCATGGGCCTGCGCCAGGTCTCCTTCACGTTGGGTATGGCCGTCGGCGCGTTCCTGCTGCCGCCCGTCGCGCGGGCGCACGGCCTGCCCGGCGTGCTCACCGTCTGCGCCGTCGTCAGCCTGCTGGCCGCCGTGCTGGCCGCGCTCTTCCTGGCCGAGCCGCCGCACGAGCTCTCCGGGTCCGGCACGGCGCCGGTGGGCACGCCGTACCGGCAGCGGGCCTTGTGGCGCGTGCACGCCACCAGCGCCCTGCACGTGGTCCCGCAGATCGTGGTCAGCACGTACGGAGTGACCTGCCTGGTGCGCTTGTACGGCTGGGACAGTGTGGCGGCCGGGCAGCTGTTCGGGGTGGCGGCCATCGGCGGGGCCGTCGTACGCATCGCGGTCGGGCGCTGGTCCGACAGGACCGGCCTGCGCATGCGACCCCTGCTGCTGATCACCGTCGCGAACCTGGGCGTGCTCGCGCTGCTGGTCGCCGGCACGCTCGCGCGCACCTGGCTCGGGCCGGCCATGCTCGCGCTGGCCGCGGTGATGACCGTGGCCGGCAACGGGCTCGCCTACCTTGCCGCCGGCGAGCTGGCCGGGCCCGCCTGGGCGGGCAGGGTGCTCGGCACCCACAACACCATCCAGAACACCGTCTCCCTGGCCGCCACGCCGCTGGCCGGCGTGGTGATCGAGCACGTGGGGTTCTGGGCGGGCTTCACGGCGGGCCTGACGTGCGCGCTGCTGTCGCTGCCCGTCATCCCCTTCCGCGGCGAGCGCCCGCGAGGGTCATGAGTCGCGCCGCAGCCACACCGCTGTGTCGGGCGGCAGCAGGCCTCGCTTGAGCGGCCCGCTCGACAGCACCACGGCGTCGTGCTCGGGCAGGTGCACCGGCCCGAGACCGCAGTTGATCGCGCAGGTCAGCGGCCCGCGGGTGAAGAAAAGCGCACCCTCGGGGGAATCCAGCCACTCCAAGGTATAAGGAATTGATTGTGCCAGGTCACGGCGGCATGCCAGGGCCCGGCGGTAGAACTCCAGCGTCGAGTCGGTGTCCCCCTCCTGCTTCTCGACGCTCAGCTCCGCGAACGTGGCGGGCTGCGGCAGCCACGGCTCGACCCCGCCGGGCGAGAACCCGTACGAAGGGGCGTCCACCGTCCACGGGAGCGGCACCCGGCACCCGTCGCGCCCGGGCAGCTCCCCCTTCGACTGGAAGAAGACCGGGTCCTGCCTGGCCTCGTCGGGCAGGTCGATCACCTCGGGCAGCCCCAGCTCCTCGCCCTGGTAGAGGTAGGCGGAGCCGGGCAGGGCCAGCATCGTCAGCAGCGCCGCCCTGGCCCGCGCGAGGCCCGTGCCGGGGTCGGCCGCGTCGTAGCGGGTGCGGTGGCGTACGACGTCGTGGTTGGACAGCACCCACGTCGCGTACGGCACGGCGGCCAGTGTGTCGTCGATGACCTTCTTGAACGCCGTCGGCGACCAGGGCGCCTGCAGCCAGGCGAAGTTGAAGCTCTGGTGCAGCTCATCGGGGCGTACGTAGCGGGCGAGGTCCTCGGAGCTGTCCGTCCACACCTCGCCCACGGCCATCCGTTCGCCCGGATAGCCGTCCAGCAGCCTGCGCCAGTCGCGGTAGACGTCGTGCACCTCGGGCTGCCCCCACACCGGCGAGATCGACTTGAACGACTGGTCGCCCACGTTGGGCAGCCCCTCGGCCTTGTAGAGCCCCATCGCCACGTCGATGCGGAACCCGTCGACGCCCCGGTCCAGCCAGAACCGCAGGATGTCCAGGAACTCGGCGTGCACCTCGGGATTGCGCCAGTTGAAGTCGGGCTGCCCGGGAGCGAACAGGTGCAGGTAATACTGCCCGTCCGGCACCCTCGTCCAGGCCGACCCGCCGAACGTGGACTGCCAGTTGTTGATGGTGTCGCGGAAGATGTACCGGTCGCGCCGCTCGCCGCGCAGCGCCGCCTGGAACCAGGGATGCTCGGACGAGCTGTGGTTGGGCACGATGTCGACCAGCACCCGCAGCCCGTGGTCGTGCGCGTCCGCGACCAGCGACTCGAAGTCGGCCAGCGTGCCGAACAGCGGATCGACGCCGCGGTAGTCCGCCACGTCATAGCCGCCGTCGGCCATGGGGGAGGGGTAGAACGGTGTCAGCCAGATGGCGTCGACGCCCAGCCGCTGCAGGTACGGCAGGCGCTCGCGCACCCCGGCCAGGTCGCCGACGCCGTCTCCTGAGGCGTCGGCGAAGCTTCGGACGTAGATCTCATAGACGACGGCATCACGCCACCAGGGGATTTCCATGTGGCGTGTCATGCCCGTTATGTAGGTGAGTTCACCAGGCTGTGGGCCGCGTAGACCAGATAGTCCCAGAGCCTGGTCTCCTGCTCCTCCGGCAGGTCGAGCGAGTCGACCGCGTCACGCATGTGCCGCAGCCACGCGTCCCGCTCGGGCTCGCCGATCACGAACGGCATGTGCCGCATGCGCAGCCTGGGGTGGCCGCGCTCCTGGCTGTAGGTGTTGGGCCCGCCCCAGTACTGGATCAGGAAGCCCCGCAGCCGGTCCTCGGCGGCCGTCAGATCGGGCTCCGGGTAGAGAGGCCGCAGCAACGGGTCTTCCGCGACCCCCTCGTAGAAGCGGTGCACGAGGCGTCGGAAGGTTTCCTCGCCACCGACGGCGTCGTAGAAGGAGGTCTCGCTCACGTTCATAGACTATGCGGTGGCGACCAAGGCGATGCCGGCGGTGTCGAGCGCGGCCTTGACCATGATCCTGAGCTCTCTCGACACCTCGGGCTGCGCCGAGGGCAGCGTCTTGGCGCTGATGCGGAAGACCAGCGAGCTGTCGGAGAGCTGCTCGACGCCGAACACCTGAGGGTGCTCCACGATCTTGCTCTCGCGGAACTCGGTGTCGGCCCAGATCTCCTCGGCCACGTGCTCGAGCAGGGCCCGCACTTTCGTGAGGTCGGTGTCGTAGGCCACCGGGACGTCGACGTAGGCCCGCGACCAGCCCTGCGACTCGTTGCCGACCCTGGTGATGGTGCCGTTGCGGACGTACCAGACGCGGCCGTCGGCGTCGCGCAGCCTGGTGACGCGCAGGGTGACCGCCTCCACCGTGCCGACCGCGGCGCCGGCGTCGATCACGTCGCCCACGCCGTACTGGTCCTCGAGCAGCATGAACATGCCCGCGATGAAGTCCTTGACCAGCTCCTGCGCGCCGAAGCCGATGGCCACGCCGAGGATGCCGACGCTGGTCAGCAGGGGCGCGATCGGGATCGTCAGGCGGTCGAGCACGGTCAGCACCGCGGTGCCCAGGATGACGATGGAGGCGACGTGCTTGAGCACCGAGCCCATGGTCTCGGCCCGCTGCTTGCGCCGCTCGTGCAGCAGTGCGTCGATGCCGTCGGGAGCCGCGTTCTTGCGGAACCTGCTGGTGATCGACCCACCCGTGGCCGCCCGGTTGACCACTCTGGTGATGACCCGGTGCACGAGATTGCGGAGCACGAACGCGAGCAGGACGATCAGGACGATGGAGATCGCGCTGGCCACCAGAGGCGCCCAGATCGCATTGTTCAACAGCCCGGCAATCGAGGAGCAGAACGGGTCGTTCTGGCAGGCCCCCGCCACTGCCTGGGTCATCTTGTCCACGTCTGACAGGACACCCGGGAAAGCGAGCGGTGGCAACTGTGTCACCAGCGGTAGCACTGGGTGGATCCCCCTCCGGAAGCGGTTCGGTCGGCTGCTTGGACCGTTTCGATCCAAAAATACAGCCGGCCGGACCGCCCGCCGTCACATCACGCCGGGGAAGACGGGGTCGCCTGCTCTCTGGGCCGCGGAGGGAGAGAGCGGACGCTCCGATGACGGACGGCTCGGGACGGGACACGCACCCGGAAGCATGTCCCGTGCCGGTTCCGGGAGGGATCCCCCGAACACCCGCCCGGCGGACCGGGCGGGTGGCTCTTGTGCGGGCGCGGCACACGGGCCGCGCCTGGGCCGGAACCGACGGGGCGACCAGGGCTCCCGCATAGGGGATGCCCTCCGCACCGGCCGCCCCGCCGGCTCCGTTGACGCCGTCGTGGGTGCGGTGAGCCGTGGTGGCTGCGCTCCACCCGGGTCACCGCGTCGTCACTCCCCCACGGCGGCCAGCACGCGTGCGACCTTGGTGGCCGCGCCAGCCGGGTCGTCGGCCTTGTGCATCCGCTCGCCCCAGGACCAGCAGTACCACCAGTCCTGCATGTCGGATGTGCTCGTGGACCGACAGGTGACGTTCTCCGACAGGCTCGTCGCGTTCGGGTTGATGACCCTGGCGAACATGCGGCCGCCCTGTGTCTGGACCACTCGGGCGAGCAGTCCATGAGCGCCGAGTTCTGAAACGAGACGCTTCAGATGCTCGAAGTTGTCGTCCCCCACCGTTAGTCCCTCCCTCTCTGGGAATCTGGCTGGTGCGCCAAACATCGCTCATGTCAATGGCGCGCGCAACGGCGGTCCGCGATCACAGGGAGTTGCTTCTCCCTCGTGGGATGTAAGAAACAGTCCCTCGGAGGACGATCCTCAACCGTAGGCTTGGGCACGGGCGTTTCCATCTTGCCGACATTGGTTCACACTCATGGGTAGGCGCACAGCGACGTGGACGCTACGCTGAGTCACCAGTTGTGGACCGGTCGAGACACGCGCGAGAGGGGCCGGGATGGCCGGCAGACAGCACAGGGAAACGGAGATAGCCCGGAGGATCAGAGCCAAGGGCCTGGCCGCCGGGCGCACTTCGGCCCAGATAGCTGACGAGATCCATGAGCAGTGCACGTCGCAGTTCGGCACCAGTCGCATCAAGGCACACCGCCTGTCGTACGGCATCGCGTTGGCAGACGTCGTCGAGCAGATCAGAGCCCTGTTCGAGCGCGACGAGAAGTCGATGCCCGGCATCGGTGAGACGCTGCTGTCCGCCTACGAGAGCGGCCTCAAGCGTCCGGGGCCCGAATACATGCACTACTTGTGCACCGTCTACCGGGTCGAGCCGAACGAGCTCGGCTACGACGGGCCGTGCATCTGCGGCCGCGGGCACCGCCTGCAGGTGGTGCCCGACCTCGAGGTCGCCGAGCGGCCGTTATTGCCGACGGAGCGTGAGCTGCTGCTCAGGCCGATGGTCACCGAGCCGGACGCCGAGGAGGACGAGAACATCCTCCGCCGCACGATGCTCAACCTGCTCAACCCCGAGACCAGCTCCTCCACCACGCTCGACGGGCCCGTGCTGGGCGCGTGCGAGGGCATCAGACGCCGGATGGACGAGACGCTCGTGTCGGCCACCGTCTCGGCCGCGATGCTCGATCAGTGGGAAGAGGCCACCCTCAGCTTCGGCCGTCAATACACGACGACGGCCCCGCTGCGGCTGCTGTGCGACGTGCTGCTCGAAATGAGCGCCGTACGTACGGCGATGTCCCGCCGCCAGCCCATCGACCTCCAGGACCGCCTGCTGCGGATGGCGGCCCAGCTGGCGGGGCTGAGCGGGATGATCATGATCAATCTCGGTGACCACCGGCTGGCCCGCTCCTTCTTCAGGACCGGGCGCACCGCGGCCGACGAGACGGGCGACCGCGCGCTGCGCGCGTGGATCACCGCCCGCGAGTCACTCGTCCCCCTTTACTTCGGGGACGCCCGCGAGGCGCTCAACCTGGCGAAGAAGAGCCGCGACCTGGCCGGCGCCACGCCCTGCCCCGCGCAGGCCATGGCACCGGTCGTGGAGGCCAGGGCGCTGGCCATGCTCTCCGGCACGGAGAGCAAGAAAGAGGTCGTCGACCAGGCCAAACGCGCGCTGGCCAGGGCCAGGACCGCCTTCTCCCTCATGCGGCCGGAACACCAGGAGGACATGGCCTTCGGCTACACGGAGAAGCAGCTCTACTTCTACCAGGGCGACGTGCTCACCAAGCTCGGGCAGACGCTGGAGGCCGAGGTGGTGCTCGACCAGGCGCTGGAGCAGTACCAGGACCACATCCTCGACCAGACGCTGATCCGGCTCGACCAGGCCCAGTGCCGCATGATCGAAGGCGAGCTCGACTCCGCGCTGGACATCGGCATCAAGGCGCTGCGGATGATCGGTGACGAATATCTGACCGACTTCATCATGCGTCCCGCCCTGGCGCTCGAACAGGCGATCACAAAGCGTGACGCCGGCAATTCCAAACTCGAGGAGTTCAGGGCCGAGTTGCGCAGGCCCAGGGCCCAGCTGAAGGGGGGCGGTGCATGAAGTTGGGGATCCGACGCTATCGCTGGTCCGATCTCGACACGATTCTTGCGCTCCACCGCATCTGCCTCGCCGAGGTGGGGCTGATGCCGGGCGACGGCGTCTACTACGACGACGACTTCCCACGCATCCAGGAGATCTACGTGGCCTGCGGCGGCGACTTCCTGGTCGGTGAGATCGCCTCGCGGGTGGTGGCCATGGGCGGGCTGAAACCGGTCGACACGTGCACGGCCGAGGTCTGCCGGCTGCGGGTCCATCCGGAATACCAGCGGCGCGGCTTCGGCGCGGCCATGCTGCACGCGCTGGAAGAGCGCGCGGTGGAGCTCGGCTACGAGCGCGTCAGAGGCGACACCACGCTCAACCAGGGGGCCGCGCTGGCGCTCTACGCGCGCCGGGGATGGCGCGAGCTCTCCAGACAGCGGGTCGGTGACCTGACCGTCGTCTACGGAGAGAAACGGCTGATCCCTCCCGCGGTCATCGAACTCTGAGATCCCTTCGCACGCAGGCCCCAACCTCACCCCTCCGGGGCCGTGCAGCCGCCTTCCCCGGTGCTCACTCCCGGACCCTCCCGGCGTGACTCTCCGCCGGTGTTCCTTCCGTCACTTGCCGCAACGGGCAGCGACCGTCGTTTCCGAAAACGACCCCCTTCTCTCTGCCGCGGATATGGATGTACGAACCTGCGGGTGAGGCTCTTAACACCGAGTTGTAGAGGAACCTCACCGGCTGCGCCCTGTACATCTGCGGCTGCGAATAGTAGTGAGATGCTTTGGCCATGGCAGTCGTGCCCGCTCCCCGCCCCCTCTTGGGAGCTGTGCTTCTGTTGTTCGTCAGCGCCGCCTGGGGGTCGGCCTTCCCGCTGATGAAAGATCTCATCCACCGGTTAGCAGTAGAGGACCTGCTCGCGGAGCGCTACCTCATCGCCGCGCTCACGCTCCTGCTCATCCGGCCGGGCTGCCTTCGGGGGCTGCCGCGTAAGACGTGGATCAACGGGGTCGTTCTCGGGGTCATGTTCGGAGTCGGCCAGGCGGGGCAGGCCGTCGCGCTGCACAGCCTGCCGTCCTCACTGTCCGGCTTCGCCGTCGGCTGCAGCGTGGTGATCACGCCCATCCTGTCGCTCATCCTGTTCAAGGCGAAGGTGCAGCGGCGGGTCTGGGCCGGGGTGGTGCTCGCGCTGGCCGGCATGACCATGTTCACGCTGCTGCGCGGGGTGGAGGACCACGAGATCTCCGTGCTGGCGCTCGGGGTCACGCTCACCGCCGCCGCCCTCTACTCAGGCCACACGCTGCTGCTGGCGCACCTGTCCAAGTGCGGGGGCTTCCACGCGTACGCGCTGACCGTGATCCAGCTCTTCACCATCGGCCTGCTCACCGGGGTCGTCGCGGTGCGGGACGGGATCTCCGTGCCGACGAGCGGTCCCGACTGGCTGATACTCGGGCATCTGGCCGTGGTGTCGTGCGCGCTGGGGTTCCTGGCCCGCTCGTACGGGCAGGCGCACGTGCCCGCCGTGCCGAGCGCGATCCTGATGTCGTCGCAGCCTCTCTGGGTGGCCGCGATCTCGGTGATCTGGTTCCACGAGCAGGTGGGCTGGAGCATGGTCATCGGCGGGAGCCTGATGGGCGGCGCGATGCTGCTCGCCCTTCCCTCCAGGACCTCGTCCCCGAGGCAGGAGCGCTCCCGCGGCGACCGGGAACTGCGCGCCATCACGGCGCGGGCGGCCAAGGCGCTGGCCGACCTGAGGATCAAGCGTGAGGATC
The DNA here is from genome assembly GCF_040674955.1 of Nonomuraea sp. NPDC049695. Lineage (NCBI taxonomy): Bacteria > Bacillati > Actinomycetota > Actinomycetes > Streptosporangiales > Streptosporangiaceae > Nonomuraea > Nonomuraea sp. NPDC049695. The sequence continues at coordinate 25,842 of NZ_JBFANV010000053.1, forward strand.
AATTGCGGCTCGACGGCGGGTCCGCTCCGTACATCGACAAAAGTGCCTGCGTGAACGCCGCATCGTGCCCCTGGCACACCCGTTCACTCAAAGGCGGCGGGGAGCCCAGCCTCGAGCGGCTGATCGAGCGGGCCACGATCATCGTGCGGGCCCGGAACCTGCCCGGCGTGGGATGTTGCCAGTCGGTCACCCTGCTCGGGCGGTGCCTGTGTGACCTGATGGAAGAAGCCGAGCAGGCCCGGACGAAGGCATTGCCCCGCTGGTTTCGTTCCCAATAGGTGACAAGTATCAATCAAAAGGCCAGCGCTTTTTATCCTTTAACCTCTCACTTATTCCCCATAAAGCTCCTAATAATGGTGGATTAACTCTATGTGAGAGGTACGTCATGAAGCGCATCGTTGTCCGCAAGCCAGGCACCGCACGGCTAGCGGGGACCTCCAGCGTCATTCACAAGGGGTGACTGAGGCGAGGTCCCACCTCAGAGTCCAGGGCGAACCACCCGCTCATGTGAGGGCCGCGCGGCTGATGACACCGTTGATCGACGGACATCGCCGGCCGCGTGGCCCTTACACTGTCGCCGCCGCCCTTCTGCGTCACCTGGTGCCGCGGGCTCTGGAACGGGACGGTGACCTGGTGGCGGCCCATGACATCGAGATCAGGGCGGCGGCGCCCGAGCTGGCCGGCGTGGTGCCGGCCGGTCGGGTCACGATCGACGCCGGCCTGTCCGACGACGAACGCATCCTCGTGCCCGCGCCCCGCCGTACGCTCCGGCTGGCCAACGGGCTCACGGAGTTCTTCCGCGACGCCGTACGCCCCGGGCAGGCGATCGCGGTGTGCAACGGCGCCGAGGCCGACCCCACGGACACCGAGCTGCTCGACGTCATGATGCGGCGCATCCCGCCGGAAACGCTCGCGATCACGTTGTACTCCGGCGGCCCCGAGCCACCGCCCGACACCCGGGGCGCCGACGAACTGTGGGCCCTGGTGGATCGGTGCATGCGCGACGGCTTCCTGCACGCCGCCGCCGAGCTGGGGGAGCGTGGCATGTCACGGACCGAGCCGGGCGGCGGGCGCTGGTGGCGCTTCGCCCAGCGCACCGCGACCGCGCTCGGCGGGCTCGGCCGCACCGATGACGCCCGAGTGGTGTGGGACCGGGTGCGCTCGGCCAGCCAGGACCCGGCCGTGCACGCCGCCGGCGCGTACGGCACCGCCATGCTCGACGCCCGCGACCCCGACCCCGCCCGCCGTGACCTGGGCAGGGCCAGGCGCTGGATCAACGAGGCCATCGCCATCTCCACCCTGCTGCCGGACCCCCTGGAACGGGCGTTCAAACTGGGCTTCGACCGCAACGGCCTGGCGCTGATCGAGCTGCGCGAGGGCCGGCTGGGCGCCGCCCTGTCGCTGGTCGAGTCGGCCGTCGAGCTGGCACGCGAGCTGGGGGACCGGCATCCGCTGCACAGGATGGTGCTGCTGGCCAACCGGGCGCAGCTCCTGGCCGCGCTCGGGCACGTCAAGGAGGCGCTGGAGGATTACACGGCCGCGATCGCGCTGGACCCGGCCTTCCCTGACTACCACCTGGAGCGGGGGAACCTGCTGTTCAAGCTCGGCCGGCACGAGGAGGCCCTGGCCGACTTCGAGCGGGCCATCCGGGCCGGGCCGCCGCTGCCGGAGGCGTACTACAACCGGGCGGAGCTGCGTACCGTGCGGGGCGACATCGAGGAGGCGCTGGCGGACCTGGGCCGGGTGATCGAGCTCGACCCCGCCTACCTGGACGCGTACATCAACCGGGCCGGGCTGCTGGCCGCCGTGGAACGGGACGAGGAGGCCAGGGCCGACGTCGCGGCCGGGCTCGTCCTGGCGCCCGGGAACCCGCACCTGCTGGCGGTGCTGGGGCAGCTGGAGACGGCGGCGGGGCGGCTCGGGGAGGCGCGGGAGGCGCTGGACGCGGCGGTCGATCGCGCGCCGACGCTCGCGGCCGCCTGGGGGAACCGGGGCGTGCTGCGGTACGCGGCCGGGGACATGGAAGGGGCGGTGGACGACCTTTCCCGGGCCATCGAGCTGCAGCCCGAGCCCGACCTCTACACCAACCGCGCCGTCGCCCTGCGTGCCCTGGGCCGCGACGCCGAGGCGGAGCTGGACGAGCGCCGAGCCGGCCGCCTCTCGTGACTTTCTTCGGCACTATTGGATTATGTGGGGGCGAATAGGGCGGGCGGCTGCGGTGTGCGCCGCGTTAGGGGTGCTGTGGTGGGCCACCGTACGCCTGGCCTGGGCGGGCATCGGCTGCGAGGACTGGGGATGCCTGGTGCCGGCCGTCGGGACCGTGGTGGTGATCACGCTGGCCCTGCTCGCCGGGTCGGCGTTCGCGCTGGAGCGGGTCGACGTGCGGCCGGGGCGGCGGGTGGCGCTGGTGGCGGCCGGGGTGCTGGTGGTGTTCAGGCTCGTCGGCGAGGCGCTGCCGTCGTGGACGTCCTCCTTCGCGCACGCGGTCACGGCCGGGGCGGCCTTCGCGGGCGCGGGGGCCGTGGCGGCGTTCGGTACCGAGCCGCGGGTGGCGCGGCGGTGGAAGGTGGCGACGGGGGTGGGCATGATCGCGCTGATCCCCGCGGCGCTCGTGGTCTCCTGGGCGCGGTTCGGCGCCTGACACTGATGAACTATCGGGTCCCCATATCCTGACGGCATGAGCACGCGCGGGCGGCAGGCCGAGGCGAGACGGAACGACCTGCGGCTCTTGCGGGCGGCGCACGAGGTGTTCACGACGCAAGGGTTCGACGCGCCGGTCTCGGCCGTCGCCAAGGCGGCGGGCGTGGGCATGGGCAGCCTCTACCGCCGCTACCGCACCAAGGAGGAGCTGTTCCAGCGCCTGTGCGTGATCGCCATGGAGCGCGGGGTGGAGGCGGCCGAGGCCGGGCTGGCCGAGCCGGATCCTTGGGAGGGCCTGTCCCTGTACGTACGCACGTGCGTCGGCTATCGGGCGGGCGCCCTCGCGCCGGTCGCGGGCACCATCACGACCACGGAGGAGATGTGGCGTACGGCGAGGAAGGCCACCGAGCTGGCCGACCGGCTGATCACCAGGGCCCGCGAGGCCGGCGTGCTCAGGAGCGACGTGACCACGCTCGACATCTCGCTGCTCATGGAGCAGTTCAGCCGCCCGGCGCCCGGGGGTGAGCACCCGCACGCCAAGGAGCGCCTGCTGACCATCGCGCTCGACGGCCTGCGCGCGCCGGGCGCGACCGAATTGCCCGGCGAACCGCCCGGCATGGAGTGGTACGAAGGTCGCTGGGGGAGCGCCCCTTAGGCATACGGTTAGAGGCGTGGGCTTCAACGAGCTGCTCAAGGACCTCGATCCCGCCGCCAGCGTCCAGGCCGCGGGCATCAGGCGCGGCTATGGCGGGCCGCCGGCCCGCACGGTGAGCGTCACCTCGGGCCTGGCGCGGCTGCGCTGCGCGTCCCTGCTCAAGCCTCTGTACGCGTGGGTCAGCGCGGCTCGCATCCCCGACGCCGACCAGTGGCGACGGCACGCCGAGCCCGCCGTGGTCGTGTCCTCCAACGCCGACACGCTCAACCTGTGGCTCGCCGTTGGCCCGCGCGTCATCCTCGACGACCTCCGGCAGCGCACCGGCGTCGCGTGGTCGCCGCCCAACGGCGACCCCTCCCGGTTCGGCTCGGTCGAGGTGGCCGCCGACGAGGTGGCGACCGCGTACGCGGTGCTCGCCCAGGCCGCCGTCGCGGGCGACTCGGTCGCGGAGACCATCCTGGGGTGGATGCGGCAGGTCAGCGCGTCGCAGGCGTTCGGCGTCCGTGAGGCCGTCCGGTCGCCTGGGGCCGGGGTCAAGAGCGGCTGGTACGGCGCGCCGGACGAGACGTGCCTGCGCACGCATACCGTGGCCGTCCTGCCCCGGGGTGGCACCCGGGTCGCGGTGGCCGTCGGGATGACCGCGCTGCCCTACACCGACCTGCGCGAGCGCGAGGTGTACCAGGAGAGGGTGGGCAAGGGGCTGCCCATGGAGCCCGAGCATGAGAAGGTGGCGGGCACGCTGCTCCGCGAGCTCCTGGTGACGACGCTGGAGGAGCTCGGCCACTTCCGCGACGGGCCGGCCCATCCTCGCAGGGCACGCGCCTGATTCCTACTTCGCAAGAGGGTTATCGTGATATTTACTGTTTTGGGTGGGTGCGGGGCCTGGCCCGCGGCCGGGCAGGCCTGCAGCGGATACGTGGTGGAGGCGGAGGGGTTCCGCGTCTTCATCGACCCCGGCTATGCCACCCTGCCGCGGCTCCTCGAACGCATGCGGGCCGACGAGGTGGACGCGGTGCTGGTCACCCACGGCCACCCCGACCACTGCGCCGACCTGAACCCCCTGCTGCGCGCCCGCGCGCTCGCGGACGTCCCGGCTCCGGCGTTGCCGGTGTACGCCCCGCCGGGCGCGCTTGATGCCGTGCTGGCGCTGGACAAGCGGCGCATGCTGGCGGACAGCTTCGTGGCGCACGACTTGAGCGCCGGCGTGCCGTACGAGATCGGCCCTTTCCGGCTGGACGCCTTCGACCTGCCGCACCACGTGCCGAACGCCGGTCTGCGGCTGAGCGCGGAAGGCCGCGTGATCGCCTACACCGGTGACACGGGGCCGTCCGCCGCGCTGATGGCGCTGGCGGAGGGGGCGGATCTGCTGGTGGCCGAGGCGACATATCCGGAACGGGTGCCGGACGAGGATGCGCCGTATCTGTCCAGCGCGCTGGACGCGGGACGTACCGCGTCGTCGGCGGGCGTGGCCCGCCTGCTGCTCACCCACCTGTGGCCCGACACGCCGTCCAAGCCCGCGCTGGCGGCGGCGGCCAAGTTCTACGGCGGCGACGTGTCCGTCGCCGCGGCGGGCACCACGGTGTGCCTGGCCTGACGCGTGAGTTTCTCGATCACCTCGGCCAGTTCGGGCGGTTCGACCCCGTCGGGCAGCTCCTCGACCCACGCGTGACCGCGATAGGTCTCGCGCTCCTCCTCGGTGAACTCTTTCGGGGCCACTGCCGGCCGGGCCTCGTCGAACGTGGCCAGGAAGAACGGCTCGGTCTTCACGTAGCGCACCCCGAGCCACGTGGAGTCGCGCGCCACCTCGACGAACCGCTCCTGCACCGCCGATCCCGGCAGCCCGGTCTCCTCGGTCAGCTCCCGCCTGGCCGCCTCCAGCGCCGTCTCGCCGGGGTCGATGCCGCCGCCGGGCGGCTCCCAGACGTCCGTGCGGCTGACCGTGTCGTACCAGTGCAGCAGCAGCACCCTGCCATCGCGATCCAGGCAGACGACGCGAGCGGCGGGACGGTCGCTGCTGCCCGCTGCCTCTGAGGCTGTCTCTGCGGCGCTCACCGCACAGACGCTACACGGCGCTTCAGGCGTCGGGTCGCTCCTCGTCCAGGACGAGTGCGAGCAGCCCGGGGAAGCGGCCGTCGAACTCGTCGCGGCGGAGGCGGTTGAGCCGCCGGGAGCCCTCGTCGCGCTGCTCGAGCAGCCCCACGTTGCGTAACACCGAGAAGTGGTGGCTGAGCGTGGACTTGGCCACGGGCAGGTGGGCGAACGTGCCGCACGCGCGCGCCCAGTCGGGGACGCCCGCCAGCTCCCGCACGATGCGGCGCCGGATCGGATCGCCCAGCGCGTCGAGGGCCTCCTGCAGTGAGACCTCGAGCGGGGACGTGTGCGTCAGATTGCGTGTCCTGTTCGACTGCGGTCGAACACCGATGTAGTGTTCCATCTCGATCGAACATCCTACGCGAGGGGAGCGGCCGTGGACATCGGGCGCGTCGGAGTGTGGCATCCCATGATCAGCAAGGCCCCCGCCGAGGAGGCGCGGCGCGCGGCGGCCCGGGTCGAGGAGCTGGGCTACGGCTCGCTCTGGGTCAACGAGAGTGTGGGCAGCAAGGAGCCGCTCGCCATGTCCGCCGTCATCCTGGCGGCCACCGAGCGCCTCCCGGTCGGCACCGGCATCGCCAACCTCTGGGCCCGCGACGCCACGGCCATGGAGGCAGGGCGGGTCGCGCTGGCCGACGCCTTTCCCGACCGCTTCCTGCTGGGCATCGGGGTCAGCCACGGCGCCCTCGTCGCCGGGCGCGGCCACGACTACGCCAAGCCTCTGACCGCGATGCGCTCCTACTTGGCGGCCATGGACCAGGCCGGCCAGGCCCTGCCCACCCCCGCATCCCCGGCCCCCAGGATCCTCGCCGCCCTGAGGCCCAAGATGCTGGAGCTCTCCAGAGACCAGGCCGACGGCGCCCACACCTACTTCGTCCCTCCGGAGCACACCTCCCAGGCGCGTCAGATCCTGGGCCCGGACCGCCTGCTGATCCCCGAGCAAGCGGTCGTCCTGGAGTCCGACCCCGCCCGCGCCCGTGAGATCGCCCGTGCCCACCTCGCCTTCTACCTGAAGCTGCCCAACTACCTCAACAACCTGCGCACGCTGGGCCTCACGGACGACGACTTCGCCGACGGAGGCAGCAACCGCCTGGCGGACACCATCGTGGCCTGGGGCGACGCGGGGGCCATCGCCAAGCGCGTCCAGGCCCACCTCGACGCGGGCGCCGACCACGTGGCCATCCAGCCGCTCTCCCCGGAGGCCCCCGACCTCGCCCACGCCCTGAGCCAACTGACCGACCTTGCGGGACCTCTGGGTCTTTAGCGCCTTTCGGTGGCGCGCTGCGTACGTCATGGAGCACAGAGCTCGAGCCTGTCAGCGTTTCATCGCGCCGTCGGCGATGGCGTCCGCGGCGTTGCCGATGGCCACCCCGACGATTTCGAGGCGGCGTACCAGCTCCCGCTCCTTCATGGCGTCCGCCGTCAGCTCCCCCGAGAAGATGCGCGAGATCTCGTACTGGTACATCCGCCGGATGGCCCCGCCGGCCTTCTTCGCCTCCAAGGCGTCGCGCACCACCACGGACGGACGGGAGGCGAGGTCGCGGACGGAGCTCTCCAAGGCTTCGATGCCGACGATGACCTGGTCGAGCAGGGGAGTGAAGCGGATCTGGTCAGGGACCCGATACAGGTGGGATTCGCGGACGAAGTCCCGCAAGGAGTCCAGCACGTCGTCGATCGCACGCGACAGGCGGAACAGGTCCTCCCGGTCGATGGGCGTGACCACGGCGGTCTTGAGGTCCTCGATGAGACGGGCGCGTTCCTCGTCGCCGAGGTGCTCGATCACGCGCATCTGCTCGTGCGCCCCCGTCCGGCCGACCTCACCGCCGATCATGGCCATCGCCAGCCAGGCGCCCTCCTTGGTGGCCTTGAGCTGGCCGAGCAGGGCCTCCGTGAGGGCGCTGTCCATGCGACCGGTCAGGAGGTCGCGGATTCGCCGCAGCCGCTTCACGTTCGCCGTCCCTTCATGAGACTCCCATGCTCGCGAACCCCTGCACGAGCACCGCCAGCGTCCAGCCCAGCAGCGCGCTCGCCGGCAGCGTCAGGCACCAGGCGACGACGATCTTGACTGTGGCGTACCAGCGGACCCTGCCGCTGCCCTGTGCCACACCCGCGCCGATGAGCCCACCGGCGATGGTCTGGCTCATGCTCACAGGCATACCCACGGCCGCGCACGCGATCACCGACACACCGGCGGCCAGCTCGGCCGCCACTCCGTGCGGGGGTCTGGAGGCGATGAGCTCGCGGCCGAGTGAGCGGCCCGCCTTGGGGAGCCCGTACAGGGTGCCGAGCGCGAAGAGGGCGGCCGCCAGCGACGTGTACGGCAGCGGCGCGTCCGAGAAGCCGAATGCGACCATGAAGACGGCCAGCATCTTCTGCCCGTCGTTGGCCGCGTACGCGACGGTCTGCAACAGGAACCCCGCCTGGTGCCAGCGCCACAGTCCGTGAGCCGAGGTGGTCACCAGGAGCACCCGGATGAGCACCCAGGCCAGCGACCCGCCCACCAGGGGCGCCGTCACCCCGAACGCCAGCACCAGCAGCACCGACCCGGCCGAGACCGGCAGCCCCCAGCCCAGCCCCGCCCCGGTGAGCCCGCCCACGATGGCCAGCGTGAGGCTGGTGGGGCGGCCCTTCGCGCTCAGCCAGGCCACCACCGCCAGCGACGAGATCACCGCGATGGTCATCGCCGTCGCCCCGCCGGGCGCGTGGAACGAGGCCAGCCTGGTCACGAACGTCACCGCCACCTGGTGCGTGACCAGCGGGGCGGTCGCGACGAGCAGCACGACCACGAGGACGCCGGTGGCCGGGCGGATCGTGGGCAGCTTGAGCCCGGTGGCGAGGAGCGCGCCCCCGTCGTTGATCCCGGACACGACGGCGAAGAGGCCAGCGACCACGATCAGTACGACGGCACCCAAAGAAACGCGCTCCATCCCGGCTCACGGGCACCCCCTCATGACGGAAGGACCGGGCGCCCCTCCATCAACCCGTGATGCCCGATAACTACCCGGGATCGGGGTGGATGATGGACGATCGGCCGCGGAGCGCCGTCGGGTACTCTCTGTGATGGCCGCACGCCCGGCACATGGCCACAACCGGTCAAGCGGCGGCCGGCGACCCCCGACCCTGCGAGAGTGAAGGCATGAGCAGCTCCGCCGAATACATCCTGACCCTGTCCTGCCCCGACCGGCCCGGTGTGGTGGCCGCCGTTTCCGGCCTGCTCGCCGGACGAGGGTGCAACATCATCGAGAGCCAGCAGTTCGGGGACGGGGTCGCGCAGCGCTTCTTCATGCGCGTGCAGTTCGCGGGGCCGCTCGGCGAAGACGAGCTCAACGGCGCCTTCGCGGCGCTCGCGCCGGATTTCGCGATGGAGTTCAAGCTCCGCGACGTGGCCAGGAAGCCGCGGGTGCTGATCATGGTCAGCAAGTTCGACCACTGCCTGAACGACCTGCTCTACCGGGTCAGGTCGAAGGCCCTGGACATCGAGATCGTCGCGGTCGTCTCCAACCACCCCGACCTGCGCCCGCTCACGCAGTCGTACGGGATCGACTACCACCACCTGCCGGTCACGCCGGGGACCAAGCCCAAGCAGGAGGCCGAGGTGCTGGCCCTGGTGGAGCACTACCAGGTGGACCTGGTGGTGCTGGCCCGCTACATGCAGGTGCTGTCGCAGGAGCTCTGCGAGAAGCTGGCCGGGCGGGCGATCAACATCCACCACTCGTTCCTGCCGTCGTTCAAGGGCGCCAAGCCGTACCACCAGGCCCACAACCGCGGCGTCAAGCTGATCGGCGCCACGGCCCACTATGTGACGTCCGACCTGGACGAGGGGCCGATCATCGAGCAGGAGGTGGCCAGGGTCAACCACAGCCACGCTCCCGAGGACCTGGCGGCGATCGGGCGCGACGTGGAGTGCGTGACCCTGGCCAGGGCGGTCAAGTGGCACGCCGAGCAGCGGGTGCTGCTCGACGGACACAAGACGATCATCTTCCCGCGCTGACGCGCGCACGCCCGCTCCGGGGTTACCCCGTGACCAGCAGCTTCCCTCTCACGTGCGTGTGTTCCAGGTCCCTGTACGCCCGCACCGCCTCCGCCAGCGGATAGCGGCGGGTGACGGTTGAGGGCAGGACGCCTTTCAGGGCGAGGGCGGTCACCTCCTCCAGGTCGCCGGCACGGGCGTTGGTGTAGACGGTCTCGAAGCCGGTCGCCGGGCCGGGGGCGGGGAAGGCGATGTTCAGCAGTCGGCCTCCCGGACGTACGACCCGGGCCACGGCAGGCAGGGCGGGCCCCGGAAGGGCCAGATTGACCAGGGCGTCGATGCCGCCGGGGTGGCGGCTCAGGGTCTCGGAGGCGACGTCGGCCGAGCGGTAGTCGATCGTCTCCGAGGCGCCCAGACCGCGGACGTAGCCCTCGTCCGCGGGCAGAGCGGTGGCGATCACGTGGACGCCCTGCGCCGCCAGCAGCGGCACCACCGCGCCGCCCACTCCGCCGGCCGCCCCGATGACCAGGGTCGTCGTCCCCGGCGCGAAATCCCCGGCGCGGAGGAGGGGAAGGGCGGTCAGTGCGGCGATGGGCAGGCTCGCGGCGTGCTCGGCGGAGAGCTCGGCCGGCCGGAGCGCGAGGGCGGGCGTGTCGGCGTCGAAGACGGCGTACTCGGCCATCGTGCCCGTCGTGAATGACGGCGGCGTGGACACCAGGCTCGCCATGCCGGCGGCCGCCCGCGCCTGGCCGAGTCCGAATATCTCGTCACCTGGGGAGAATCGTTCCACCGCCGGTCCGGCGGCCGTGACCGTACCGGCGAAGTCGCTTCCGAGGACGTGCGGGAACCGCATCGGGACGGACTCCTTGAACGCCCCGCTGACGATCCTGAGGTCGGCCGGGTTGAGCCCGGCCGCCGCGATCCGCACCTGGATCTGGCCGGGGCCCGGCAGCGGGACCGGTACGTCCGCCACCTCCAGGACCTCCACTCCGCCATAACCCCTCGCCACCATTGCCTGCACCGGAACCTCCAAACGGACCGCTTGGTCAGGTTGACCATAATATGACCGCGCGGTCCGGTTGCGGTAGGGTCCTGGTGTGGCGAACATGCGGGCGGACGCGGTGCGTAACAGGCGGCGGCTGCTGGACGCGGCGGCGGCCGAGTTCGCGGAGCACGGCATGGAGGTCTCGATCGCGCGCATCGCGGCGCGGGCGGGCATCGGCAAGGGCACGGTGTTCCGGCACTTCGCCACCAAGGAGCAGCTCATGGCCGCGATCCTCAGCGACCAGCTCGACGCGCTGGTGGCCACGGGCAAGGAGTTGCTCGAGAGCGCGGGTCCCGGGGAGGCGGTGCTGGATTTCATGGCCGCCGGGGCGGGTCTGCGGTCGTTCTGTGTGGCGCTCACCGCGGAAATGCGCGAGGAGCCGCCGGTCAGGGCCGCGAGCGAGCGGCTGGCCGCGGTCGCCGAGTCGCTGACGGCGCGGGCCATGCGGGCGGGGGCCGTGCGGGGCGACGTCACCGGGCACGACGTCCTGCTGCTGATCAATGCCGTCGTCCAGGCGGTGGCCCCGCTCGGCGACGCGGCCCCCGAGCTCTGGAGGCGCTATCTGAGCCTGGTCTTCGACGGCCTGCGCCCCGAGGCCGCCCACCCGCTCCCCGTCCCCGCCCCGCGGTCCCTGGCACCCGGCTGAGCACCCCGTCCCCGCCCCGCGGTGAGCCTCAGGATGCCGGGCCGGCAGACACGGGTCGTGGACGAATGTGACCTGGCGTCGTGTCGCCCAGCACCCGGAACTCGCGGTTCATGTGGGACTGGTCGTAGAAGCCGCATTCAGCCGCGACCGCCGCGATGTCCCGGCCCGACCGCAGCAGGCGCAGAGCCCGGCCGAACCTGATCACCCGCGCCGCGGCCTTGGGCGGCAGCCCGACCTCGTCGTGGAACCGGGTGACGAGATGCCGGCGACTCCAGCCGAGCGACTCCGCCAGCGACGCCACGCTCAGGCGGCCTCCCGACTCCAGCAGGCGTGCCCACGCCCACGGCACCTCGGGCCGTACGGAAGGCGCGGCCGAGATCCGCGCGCACAGCAAGGAGTCGACCAGCGCCAGCCGCTCCCGCCACGACGGTGTCGAGGCCAGCCGGTCCAGCGCCGTGCCGGCCCACGGACCCAGCAGGTCGTCGAGAGGCAGCACGAGGTTCGTCAGGTGCCGCATCGGCACGCCGTACAGTCTCCTGGCCCCGAACGGCGTGAGCATCACCTCCACGCCCTCGCAGGGCCCCACCGCGCGCGTGACCGTGAAGCGGTCGCCGAGCCCGCCGGTGAACGACGTGACCTGCCGCCCGCCCGCCTCCATCGGCGCGCCGAACGCGAGGATGAGCACGGCCCCCGGCATGGCAGGCTGCGAGCGGACGACGGGGGCCGCGTAATGCTCGCGGTACGCGCACAGCCGCGTCACGTAGGGCCGCAGCGCAGCGCTGGGGTTGGCCTCGACCATGGCCAGCCCCAGCTCGCTCATGCCGCCGAGATTACAGCCCCGTGTGCCGCGCGAGGAAGGAGAGCGTGTCGGCCGACAGGTCGACCATCCTGCTCACCGACCGCGCGCCGTGCCCCACTTCGGCCTCGTTGCGCAGCAGCACCGGGCGGTCACCCGCGGAGGCGTGCTGCAGCGCCGCGCACATCTTCCACGCGTGCAGCGGGTGCACGCGCGTGTCGGACTGGAAGACGGTGAAGAGCGTCGCGGGGTACGACACCGCCTCCTTGACGTGGTGGTAGGGCGAGTAGCTCAGCAGCCAGCCGAACTGCTCGGGGTCCTCCGCGGTGCCGTACTCGACGTTCCAGGTGGCGCCGAGCCCGAACTTCTCATATCTGACCATGTCGAGCAGCGGCGCCGAGCAGACGACGGCCGCGTACAGCTCGGGACGCTGCGTCAGCGCGGCGCCCACCAGCAGGCCGCCGTTGGAGCCGCCGGAGATGCCGAGCTGCTCGGGTGTGGTCACACCGGTGGCGATGAGGTGCTCGGCGGCGGCGTGGAAGTCGTCGAACACGTTCTGCTTGTTGCCGAGCATGCCCGCCCGGTGCCATTCCTCGCCCTCCTCGCCGCCGCCGCGCAGGTTGGCGATGGCGTAGACGCCGCCGGCCTCGACCCAGGCCAGGACGGACGCGGAGTAGCCGGGGGTCTGGGACAGGCCGAAGCCGCCGTAGCCGTACAGGATGGTCGGCCGCGGTCCCGGCGTGTCGTCGGCGGGGGAGATGACGAGCATGCGGATGTCGGTGCCGTCCTTGGACCGGTAGACGACCTGCGAGGCGCGCACGGGGGGCACCTCGACCGCGCCCGGGGAGGCCGCCCAGAGCGTGGTCTCGCCGGTCCTGGCGTCGTAGCGCTGGACGGTGGGCGGCGTGGTGTTGTCGGTGTAGCCGAACCACGCCTCGTGGCCGCCCTCGGGGCGCTCGGTGATGCTGCCGATGGAGCCGAGCCCCGGCGTGGGCACCTCGCCGACGCGCTCGCCGGTCTCCAGGTCGTGAACGGTGATCTCGCTGATCGCGTGGCGGGTCCAGCCGACCAGCATGACCGGGCGCTCCAGGTCGTCGAGGATCGCGAAGTCGTTCAGCACCGCCTCGGGGTCCTCGGGGATCAGGTCGCGCCAGGTCTCGAAGCCGGGCGCCGTCGGGTCGGTGACGCACACGCGGCCCCTGGACGCGTCGCGGTCGGTGTGGACGTAGAGCCTGCCGTCGCGGCCGAACACCAGCCCCACCTGCGCGTCCACGCCTTCCTGGACGACCTGCAGCTCGGGCCGGTCGATCGGGGACGCGGTCAGGTCGGCCACCCAGACGTCGTTGCGCGGCGCGGTGCCCTCGTGCGCCGACACCTGCAGCCAGCGCCCGTCACGCGAGACGGAGACGCCGTAGTAGTTGGTCATCTTCAGGCCCTCGCCGAAGATCATCACGTCGTCCTCGGTGGAGGTGCCGACGCGGTGCAGGTAGACCCGGCGGTGGAACTGCGTCTCGTTCTCCGGCACCTCGGTGCTGGGCAGCCTGCGTACGTAGTAGAAGGCCTCCCCGCCGGGCAGCCAGGCGATGGGGGAGTAGCGGCAGCGGTCGATCGGCCCCTCGATGCGCGTGCCGGTCGCGACGTCGATCACGTAGAGGATCGACTCCTCGTCGCCGCCCACGGAGATCTGGTACGCCAGCAGCCGCCCCTCTTTGTCGGGCTGCACGGCGTCCAGCGTGGTCAGCCCCGACGGGTCGATGGCCATCGGGTCGATCAGCGCGCGCTCGGTGCCGTCAGGCTCGACGACGTAGTAGACGGCGTGCTCCTGGTCGGGCGTGCGGCGGGAGAAGAAGTGGCGCCCGCCGCGCCAGGCGGGCGCGCCCACCGAGCCGGATCTGAGCAGCTCGGCGATGCGGCTCTTGAACCGCTGCTCCCCGCGCTGCCGGCCGAACAGCTCGGCCTGCGCGAGCAGCCATCCCTTCGTCTCTGGACTGTCTGGATCCTCGAGCCACCGATATGGATCGGGCACGGGCGTGTCGTGCAGGATGTCGACGGTGTCTTCGCGGCGTGCGGTCGGGTACGGCTCCAGCTTCATGCTCGGAACCCTACTGCCAAAGGACATGCGTAAAGCGCTGGTGAAGCGGGCATAAAACGTATCGCGTGTCCCTCTGGTCCATTCCGGCTAGAGGTTTTTGGGGTGGCGGGGACCACGCTGCAGACGCCAGACTTGGTGACAGGACGGTGCCGTGGTGACCATCCGCTGGACCGTCCGGCGGAGGTCCACGTGACGGAAGCAGTAGTGCCCCAGGAGGGGCCGACAGCCGGGACATGCCGCGGCATGTCCCCTTTGATACGCGCGCAGCAGGAAGAGGCCCGATGATGCGCCAGGTCCTGCTGCTCAATGCCACCTACGAGCCCCTGACCACCCTCTCGCTGCACCGGGCCGTGGTGCTCGTGCTGCGGGAGAAGGCCGACGTCGTCCACCGCGACGGCAGAGGAGCGGTGCTCCGCTCCGCGAGCCGCACGCTCGACGTCCCCTCGGTGATCAGGCTCCGGAGATATGTCCGCATTCCCTACCGGTCCCGCATCCCCCTGACCCGGGCCGCCCTCATGCGGCGCGACGACTACCGCTGCGCCTACTGCGGGCAGCGGGCCGAGACCATCGACCACGTCATCCCGCGGTCCAGGGGCGGCACCCACACCTGGGAAAACTGCGTCGCTTCCTGCACCACCTGCAACCACAGAAAGGCCGACAAGTACCTGGAGGAGCTGGGCTGGACGCTCCGCTTCGACCCGTCGGTGCCAAGGGGCGCCCACTGGAGGCTCATCGGCGCCTCGCTCGCCGGAGACCCGCAATGGGCCCCTTACCTCGAGGCTGCGGCCTGAAAACCGCTTTGTCCCTGAGGGCCGCTGCCTGACATCATGAGCAGGCATGTGGAGCTTGACCTCAGACGTCGAGGAGTACGCCGCGGTCGCCGAGCCGTTCCTGCTCGGCGACCCGGTGCGTAACACGGTCGCGCTCACCGTCCTGGCCAACCTGCGGGCCGGCATGCCCGTCAAGGATCCCCGGTTCGGCTGGTGGACGCTTGACGGCGAGATACGGGGCGCGTTCTTCCACACGCCGCCGCACCCCGTCGGACTCGCCACCATGCCCGTCGAGGCCGTCGCACCGCTCGTCGAGGCGCTCGGCGGCGGACTTTCCGTTGTCGTGGGCCCCATGGAGCTGACGTCGGAGGTCGAGCGGCTGCTGGGAGCGCCCGAGCAGGTGGTGCCGGAGCGCCTCTACCGCCTCGGCACGCTGGCCCTCCCCGACGTGCCAGGTCACGGCAGGCCGGCCTTGCCCGCGGACTTCCCGCTGCTGGTGAGCTGGTACCAGGCGTTCGGCGAGGAGGTGTCGACAGGCGGGGACGTCGACGTGGCCGACCGGGTCGCGCAGCGGCTGGCGGCCCGCGAGCTGTTCGTCTGGGAGGCGGGCGGGGCTCCGGTCTCGCTGGCGGCCCTCTCTCCGGCGGCCGGCGGGGTCTGCCGCATCGGCCCGGTCTACACGCCGCCCTCGTGCCGCAGGAACGGGTACGGCGCCGCGGTCACGGCCTATGCCAGCCACGTCGGCCTGGCGGAGCGCTGCGACGAGGTGGTGCTCTTCACCGACCTCAACAATCCCACGAGCAACGCGATCTACCAGTCGATCGGCTACGAGCCCGTGTCCGACTACGCGCACCTGACCTATTCTTAGTCACATGCCGCGTTACGACTTCCGCTGCCGCGCCTGCGGCTCCACGTTCGAGGTCTCCCGTCCCATGTCGGCCTCCAACGACCCGGCGACCTGCCCCGAGGGGCACGGCGACACGGTGAAGCTGCTGTCCACGGTCTCGATGACGGGCGGCGCGGCCGCGCCCAAGGCGAGCGGCGGTGGCTGCTGCGGCGGAGGGTGCTGCGCCTCCTAGAACACCTTGGACGCGCTGACGGTCTCCTCGGACCCCGTCAGCGCGTCCACGGCCAGCCGGGCGAGCCGTTCGACCGTGGCGATTCCCGTCTCCATGGTCGGGCTGCGCTCCGACAGCACCGCGATGAGCAGTTCGTGCCCGCGTACGTCGAGCCGGCCCACGCTGTTGATCGTCCACAGCCCGTCGTGCGCGTCGGCGGGCAGCCATCCGTTCTTGAGCGCCACCTCGCCTCCGGCCGCGCTGACCCCCCACGCCTGCGACGGCTGCACGGACGACATGAGCTTCAGCGCGTAGCGCCGGTCGGTGGCCGGCAGCGGCCCCTCCGGGTCGGTGAGGTGCTCCAGCACCTTCACCTGGTCGGAGGGGCGGCTGAGGGTCGTTCCCCAGTAGAGGCTCGGTCCCGGCTCCGTGTGCTCGACGCCGAGCCGGCGCAGGACCCTGGCGAACCCCTCCCGGCCGCCGATGGTCATGTAGAGCTCTCCCGCGCAGTCGTTGTCGCTGTCGCGGATCATCCGGGAGGCCAGGTCGCGCTCGTAGTCGCTCAGCTCGCCGCGCTTGGTGAGGAGGAACGCCAGCAGGATGTCCACCTTCATCACGCTGGCCAGCATGAACGGCGTGCGCTCGCGGAAGGCGTACCTGGTGCCCGTCGTCCGGTCGTAGACGGCCAGCGCCGCGCGGCCGGGACGGTCACGCAGGTAGCGATCCAGGCTCTGGTCGAGAGCGCGCCGCGCGGCAACGGGCAGCACGCTCTCGACGACGACGCCGACCGGCTGCCGGACGGGAGCGGCCGGGGGCGGTACGGCGATCGACGGGGTGGCACAGCCGGCCACGGCCAGCAGGACAGAGAGCGAGAGCCTCCGAACACGCATGTGCGGGAGCCTGCCACTCAGCATCCCAAAGGCCGGGGGCGCGGCTGGTCAAGCGGAGGCCAGTTCCTACGCGGCCCTGGGGCGCTTTCTGCGCTGGAACGGGAGGAACCGGTCAGCCAGGTGCGGGCGGGACGGCGTGAGCGTGGGCTCGACCGCGATGATCCGGTCGAACCTGAACGCCCTGATCGCCCGGCGCATCCTGCACACGCCGACCAGATACCAGTATTCGCGGTGGACCAGGCACGTCACCGGCTCGACGTCGCGCGTGGAGACGGTGCCCGAGGCGTCGCGGTAGTGCAGGCGGATCATGAGGCGGCTGGTGATGGCGTCGGCCATGAGCCTGGCCCTGGAGGCGACCTCCAGGGGCAGCGGCTCCGTCAGGGTCGTGAGCGTGGTGGCGATGACGTCGTCGTCGAGCTCCAGGTGCTCGAACGCGTGCTGCAGGCCACGCCGTGCGGTGACGGCCTGGGGGCCCGCTCCGAGGTGAGCGAGGGAGAGGGCGAGGGCGGCGATCTCGGCGGTCGTCAGCGGGCGAGTATCGTGCTTCACGACTGTCGTCATACCCCAAGAATAGGGATGAGGACCGACATTTTTCGAAAGCCTGTGCGGCAGGTAAGAACCTTATCGCCTGCCGCACAGGTCGTTGTCACCTCAGTTATCGCGACAACTGGGACAGATCGCGCGATGCGCCCGTGGACGCGGACGTCGTCATCGCCGCGTACGCCTGCAGCGCCACGCTCACCGGACGGTTGCGGTCGCGCGGCCGGTATCCGCCCAGGTCCGCCAGGAGCCGCTCGCGCCGCCCGGCCAGCTCGGCCTCGGGCACCCGCAGCTCCATCGACCGGTTGGGGATGTCGATGTCGATGATGTCGCCGTCCTCGACCAGCGCGATCGCCCCGCCCTCGGCCGCCTCGGGGGAGGCGTGGCCGATCGACAGGCCGGAGGTGCCGCCGGAGAAGCGGCCGTCGGTGATCAGCGCGCAGGCCTTGCCGAGCCCCTTGCCCTTCAGGAAGGACGTCGGGTAGAGCATCTCCTGCATGCCGGGGCCGCCCTTGGGGCCTTCGTAGCGGATGACCACCACGTCGCCCTCCTTGACGCGCCCGCCGAGGATGCCCTCGACCGCCTGCTCCTGCGACTCGAACACCACCGCGGGGCCGCTGAACTTCCAGATCGACTCGTCGACCCCGGCCGTCTTCACCACCGCGCCGTCACGCGAGATGTTGCCGTAGAGGACGGCCAGACCGCCGTCCGCGGTGTAGGCGTGCTCACGGTCGCGGATGCATCCGGCCGTGCGGTCGAGGTCGAGGTCGTCCCAGCGGTTGTCCTGCGAGTAGGCCTTGACCGTGCGGACGTTGCCGGGAGCCGCGTGCCACAGCTCGACGGCCTCGGGCAGCACCGTCGGCGACTTCACGTCCCAGGAGGTCAGCATGTCGGCCAGCGTGCCGCCGTTCACCGTGGACACGTCGCGGTGCAGCAGCCCGGCCCGGTCGAGCTCGCCCAGGATGGCGGGGATGCCGCCGGCGCGGTGGACGTCCTCGATGTGGTACTTGTTCGTGGCCGGAGCGACCTTGCAGATGCACGGTACGCGCCGCGAGATCTCGTTGATCTCCTTGAGCCCGAAGTCCACCTCGGCCTCACGAGCGGCGGCCAGGATGTGCAGGATCGTGTTGGTCGAGCCGCCCATCGCGACGTCGAGCGTCATGGCGTTCTCGAACGCGTCGCGGGTGGCGATCGAGCGCGGCAGCACCGACTCGTCGCCGTCCTCGTAGTAGCGGCGGGTGATCTCGACGAGCTGCCGCCCGGCGTCCTCGAACAGCTTCTTGCGCGCCTTGTGCGTGGCCAGGATCGTGCCGTTGCCCGGCAGCGCGAGCCCGATGGCCTCGGCCAGGCAGTTCATGGAGTTGGCGGTGAACATGCCGGAGCAGGAGCCGCAGGTCGGGCAGGCGCTCTCCTCCATCTCCAGCAGCTCGGCGTCCGAGACGGAGTCGTCGGCGGAGGCGATCATCGGGTCGATCAGGTCGAGCTTCTTGCCGGGCGTCTTGCCGGCCTCCATGGGGCCGCCCGAGACGAAGACCGTCGGGATGTTCAGCCGGAACGCGGCCAGCAGCATGCCCGGGGTGATCTTGTCGCAGTTGGACACGCAGATCAGCGCGTCGGCACAGTGGGCGTTGACCATGTACTCCACGGCGTCGGCGATCAGCTCGCGCGACGGCAGCGAGTAGAGCATGCCGCCGTGGCCCATCGCGATGCCGTCATCCACGGCGATCGTGTTGAACTCCCGCGGGATCGCCCCGGCCTCCCTGATCGCCGCGGACACCACGTCGCCGACATCCCTGAGATGCACATGACCCGGCACGAACTGGGTGAAGCTGTTGGCCACCGCGATGATCGGCTTGCCGAAGTCGCTCCCGGCTACGCCGGTCGCCCGGAGCAGGGCCCGGGCACCGGCCATGTTCCTGCCGTGGGTGACTGTACGTGACCTGAGGGCGGGCATTGGGCATCTCCCATCGCTAGCGAGTCTTCACATGTTACGGCCACCTGCCCGGCGGCTGAGACACGCGTCCACACATCGGACGGCTGGTTACCGGATCGAGCCCTGAAGAGTGTGGCTAGGCGGGGAGCCGTACGGCGGCGAGCTGGGTCGACTGGGCCACCAGACGCCCCTTGTCGTCCCAGATCTGGGCCGCCTCGTCCATCCGGTCGCCCCCGACGTCCGTGGCCGACATCCGCACCCTGATCGGCCCGGGGGCGGGCAGCCTGCGGATGTACGCCGACAACTGGATCGTCGGCACCCACCCGGACAGGCCCAGGTCGAACGAGACGGGCGGCACCGGGTCGAGCGCCACCAGCAGGCTCAGCGGGTCCCAGTCCGAGCCGTCGGCCAGCCGCTGCCAGCTCGCGATGACGCCGCGCCTGGTGGGGGCGCCGAACGCGAAGGACAGGTGCTCGGGAACGATGCGCTCCTCGATCACGGACATCAACGGCACCGTGAGGTCCGTGCCCGGGGGATCGGTCGGGGCCAGGAAGCATTCGTCCTCAGGGGGCAGTTCGACCGGCTCGTGCGCCGACCACCAGGGGTCCGAGTCGTCCAGCAGGCCGAGCGTGATGTGCGACTCGACGCGCGTACGGCCGTCCTGCACCAGAGCGGCTCTGACCTGCGCCACGCTCCGGCCGACCCGCAGCGGCTCCACCCGGGCCAGGGCCTCGCCGGGCTCGGGCGGCTCGATGAAGGCGCCGCTGACCGCCGTCACGTGCGGATGGCCCGCGCCCGCCCCGCTCTCGGTCGCGGCCCTGGCGAGCACGGCCAGGAGGTAGCCGCCGTGCAGCCGGTTGCCGACGCTCCACTGGGCGTCCAGCACGGCCTCGAACGCGCCGTCGCCGCGAGCGGTCAATGCGGTCGCTTCTCGAAAATTCCCCATTTTTCGTGCTCCTCTCCGCGGGAGATCAGGTTGACATCGTTAACCTAACGGCGTCAACCTAAGATCCATGACCACCACCAGACGCGTGCGCGCACGACGCGGAGAGGGAGTGCTGCTACGGGAGGAGATCCTGCGGGCGGCGGAGGACCTGCTGGCCGAGTCGGGCAGCGAGGACGCGCTCACGCTGCGCGCGGTCGCCATGCGTGCGGGAGTGTCCACGCCGTCGGTCTACATGCACTTCTCCGACAAGGACGCGCTCGTCGAGGCGGTGTGCATGCGGGTCTGGGGCGAGTTCGGCCGGATGTTCACCGAGAACCTGGGCGGCGACCCGTTCATCGCCCTGGGCAAGTGCGGGCGCGCGTACGCCCGCTTCGCCCTGGACCACCCCGTGCAGTACAGAGTGCTGATGATGCGGGCCTCGACGGGACCTGGCGTGCCCCCGGCCGCCGCCGAGTGCTTCCGTCACATGGTGAACGCGGTCTCGGCCTGCGTGGAGACCCGCGTGCTCGAGGGCGATCCCGAGGAGCTCGCGCTGGGCCTCTGGTCGGCCGTACACGGCTGCGTCTCCCTGCTGATCGCCCAGCCGTCGTTCCCGTGGCCGCGTGACAGGGAGGCGCTCATCGACCACATCGTCCGCATGGCCGGCTTCGGCACCGCGCTGTACTCGCGCCTGCCGCAGAAGCTGCCGCCGAGCGCGGAGCTGGCCGGGGCCCTGGACGACTTCGGCGCCCGGCTGGTGCCGGACGCCGGGGAGCCGGAGATCTAGTCGTCGCCGTAGCGGGCGGGGAGGACCTGGGCGGCGATGTCGTAGATCCGGTCGATCTCGCTGTTGGTCAGCGCCCGCTCCCGCTTGGTGATCCACTTGCG
Organism: Nonomuraea sp. NPDC049695; assembly: GCF_040674955.1. NCBI lineage: Bacteria > Bacillati > Actinomycetota > Actinomycetes > Streptosporangiales > Streptosporangiaceae > Nonomuraea > Nonomuraea sp. NPDC049695. Next base: position 46,781 of record NZ_JBFANV010000053.1, read on the forward strand.
GGCGCGGTCGCCCTGGTAGACGTCCACGCCGCGAATGGTCATGATCTTCCACGGCACCGGGGGGCCGTAGATGGCGAGCGAGGGCACGACCGCCACCTCGCGGCCGAAGGACTTGGTGATCAGCTCGCTGGCCTGCGACGCCTCCCATTTGGCCTCGGTGAGGCGGGCCTTCTTGTCGAAGGGACCGTGGAAGAGCTTCTTGCCCATCTGGACGCGTACGGGCAGTCGCTTGTCCCACTTCTCGGAGTCGACCGCGTACACACCGGTCGGGCCGACGACGAGATGGTCGATCTGGGCCTCGCTGTTGGGGATCGCCCTGGCGTGGAGCGTGCGGTAGCCGCTGCGCTCGAGCTTGCGCAGCTGCGCCTCCGTGCGGCGCTCCGCCACGGACGTGCGCCGCCAGGCGGGCACGGACGAGTGCGAACGCGCGCGATAGAACGCGTCCACGATGGCCGCGACCACGCCCGCGGTCACGCCCACCCGCCAGTCGCCCACAAGGAAGCCCACCACCACGGCGACGGCGATCGCCAGCAGCGCGCGGTTGCGCATGCGGCGAAAGCCCGGTTGTTGCAGCAGGTTACGTACGGACGCCCGTTCGACGGGCGCGTACGTGGAGGTGGGCGCCGAAGGCTGCGCGGCCGCGGTCTGCTCGCTCTCAGGCCGGTCGCTCACCCAGATCGGTGACGCGTTGTGACCGTCTTCTCGCTGTTTGTCGGAGTCCACGTAACTCACCGTAGCTCGGAGATCGGAAAGATTCCTAGTGTTGCCCTGTCCATAGTTTTATGGCCCAGCTCATCGTGTTCCACGCGCGTTATGCGGGTATGTTCTACATTCTTCTCTAGAGAAGCCGTCTCACGTTTGATCTTACCTGGTGGACACTCCCAGGGTGGGTCTGGCCCGGTGCGCTCATCGGGATTACGTTCTTTGTGTGCACAGCGCGGGTGAGATTCTGCTCTTCCTCATCGGGGTTTCGTTGGGGCTGTTCGTGTTGATCAGCCTGCTGGTCATGCTGCCGGGGCGCGGTACCCAGCGCCGGGCCGAGTCGGGTCCGGTGTGGCTGGGCGGCCCGTCCAGGAGCGAGCGCGGCGTGAGCACCTCGGGCCTGGTGCTCGCCGACCGGATGGCGCACTGGGCGGAGGTTCCTGAGCACGACTGGGTGGCCGCCGCCGAGACGGCCGAGCCCGGCAGACACGTCGGCGGGGCCTCCGCCGGATGGTGAGGTGACGATGCGAGGACTGAGCCTTGCCCAGGCCGACGACGTCAGACGGGCCCTGCACGCCGCCGAGCGGCGCAGCGGGCTCCGGTTCGGCGTGTTCCTCGGAGAGCCGGTGGGCTCGCGCCGCCACTTCGCCGAACGCCTGCACGCCGCCCTGGGCGAGGAGGCCGACGGCGCCGTGGTGATCTTCGTGGACCTGCGCGGGCGTGCCCTGGAGATCGTGACGGGCGAGCGGGCCAGAAGGCGGCTGCCGGACGGGGCCTGCCGGTTGACGGCGATGTCGATGGCCACGGCGTTCAGCGTGGGCGACCTGGTGGGCGGCCTCCTGTACGGCATCGCCGCCCTCGCCGAACAAGCCACCGCCCGCCACTGACCCCCACTGTGGGCGTGGAGGCGGCAGGCGGAGCGGGCGGTCAGGGGCGTTCGAGCAGTTTCACGATGTGCTCGCTGACGCCCTGCAGCAGCGTCGCCGGTTCGATCGGCGCGCCCGCGATGGCCGAGAACAGCGCGGGCAGCCCAGGCAGCGGGAACCCGTCGTCCTTGAGGGCCGAGGCCCCGACGGCGTTCTTGTCGAGCGCGGCGCGACTGCGTTCCCAGGCGTCGAGCACCTCCTCCGGCGACGGCACCCCGAACCCGTGCCCCACCGGAGCCGCGTGCCGCAGCCGTACGAGCGGGGTGTCGGCGAAGGTGAGGGCCGTACGGGCGCGGACCTGGAGATCGGCGCGCGGCACGGGCGGGATCCAGTCCATGGCCGTGCACGGGTTGCGGCAGGTGGCGACGCAGACGGCGAGCGCGCCGGCCACCTGGCTGTGCTGCCGGTCGAAGTACGCGCGCCAGCCCTCGCCCGGCTCCGTCGCCACCCGCAGCGTCCGGTTGGTGGCGGACTGCTCGGACTTGGTGTGGTCGCACTCCCGATCGCCGATCACACCGAAGCGGCTCCCCGGCGCGCTCAGCCCGTCGGGCCAGCGGGCGGGGTCGCCGGCGTGGCCGAGGTGGGGCTCGAAGGCCAGCAGCGGCAGGTATTCACTGGCGATGTGGACCGCGGCGATCATCGGGCTCAGCTCGCGCCGGTGCCACCGTACGGCGATCACCTCGAGCAGCAGGCCGTACGCGGGCCGCAGGGAGTCGAGCGCCCCGCGGGGCTGCTCGCGCGGCGTCTGCGGCATGTGGCACGCCCGCGCACGCCGCCGCAGGTCGGCCGGGACGCTCCTGGCCTCGGCCGCGAAGTCCTCGGCGTCGAGCGAGAGCAGTCGGTGGCCGAACTCGCACACCTCGGCGACCTCCGTCACCGGCGCGAGCGCGCCGAGGTCGGCGAAGGCGTAGCGGCGGGCAAGGGCGATGAACAGGTCACGGGTCGAGTCCACCCGACGACTCTCTCATGGCCGGTGAGCGGTCAGGGATCCGCCGGATCTCACCCGGGGCACGGGGAGCGGACGCACTGGATATCTCCCGCCGGGCCGGTGACCGTGGGTTCGACGGTCGGGGGCGGCTCCTCGGGGCCGGGCGTGGTCGGCTGCTCGGTCGGCTGGGGCTCCGAGGCGGTCGGCGTGGGCTTGGTCGTGGGCGTCCTGGTCGGGGTCGTGCTCACCGTGGCGCTGGGGCTCGGCACGTGCGTGGCGCGGGTCGGCTTGGAGGTCGGGACGCGCCTGGCCGGGGGAGTGGTGGCGGGCCGGGTGGCGTTCGACGGCGGCGGCGGGGAGACGGTGACCGCGGGGGAGTCCGCGGGCAGCGGCACCTCCTCGCTGGTCGTCGGCTGGGCGGGCCGCAGCCAGACCGAGCCCGCCACGGCCGCCGACACGACCACGGCCGCGGCCATGGTGAGCACCGCCCGCATCGCGCGGCGGGTGCGCGGCGTGGGCGGCGTGTCCGGGGCGGCCAGCGCCCTGCGCGCGGCCTCCGCCATCAGCGTGGCCGTCATCCAGCGCCGGTCGGGCGTCTTCTCCAGCGCCCGCGACACCACCTGACGCGGCCCGGGAGGCACGTCGTCGGGCAGGCGCGGCACGGGGGAGTTGAGGTGCTTGAAGATGATCTGTACGGGCGTATCGCCCTGGAACGGGAGCTGCCCCGTCAGGCACTCGTACGCCACCACCCCGAGGGCGTAGACGTCGACCGCGGGCGTCACGTCGCTGGCCGTGGCCATCTCCGGAGCGCAGTAGCCGGCCGAGCAGAGCATCGTGCCCGTGGCCGTCAGGTGGCCGGCCGAGACCGAGTGGGCGATGCCGAAGTCGGTGAGCACCACGCTGCCGTCGAGCCTGACCATGAGGTTGGCCGGCTTGACGTCACGGTGGACGATGCCCTGCGCGTGCGCCGCGGCCAGCGCGTCGCCGACCTCCGCGATCAGCCGCATGGTGGCCGCGGAGCCGAGCGGGCCGCGCCGCAGGACGCGGTCGAGCGACTCGCCCTGGATGTACTCCATGACGAGGAAGCTCACCTGGCGGCCCTCGACCTCGCAGACGCCGTAGTCGTAGACGTCCACCACGCCCGGGTGCCGGAGGGTGGCCATGGCACGGGCCTCGTTCTGGAAGCGCTGGGTGAACGTGGGGCTCTCGCTCAGCGCCGGCATGAGCACCTTGACCGCCACCGCACGCCCGAGGACCGTGTCGTCGGCACGCCAAACCTCGCCCATGCCGCCGCCGCCCAGGCGGCCGGCGAGCACGTAGCGATCATTGAGGGTGGTCCCGGCGCCTAGCACGTAACCGAGGCTAACATCGCACCTCAGATGCCATCGTCAACTCTCTGAACCCGCTCCCGGGCACATGGGCCCCCGTCAGCGCCGGGGACCCATGAAAGCGGCGCGTCAGGCGGAGGCGACGTCCTTCTCCCGGTTGCGCAGGGCCCGGCTGACGCCGTCGGCGCCCTCCAGGATGAGCCGCCGCAGGGCCTGCGGCGGCTGCTCGGCCGCCAGGTAGTCCTCGGCCGCCTTCACCGTCTCGGGCTCGATCAGCAGCGCGGGGAAGCACCCCACCGCGAACGTCGACGCCTGGTCGAACGTCCACTCCCGGTAGATGCGCCCCACCTCGGCGAAGTACTTCTCCCGGTACGGCTCCAGCAGCTCGGGGTGGAGCGGATCCTGGAACCCCAGGATCGTCGTGCGCGCGATGTGGTTGGCCAGCTTGCCGCCCACGACCCGCTCCCAGGCGGCGGCCTTGGCCTCGGCCGTCGGGATCGCGGCCCGGCACTGCGCGGCCGAACGCTCACCCTTCGCCGTAGGGTCCCGCTCCAGCTCGGCGTCGATGTCGGCCTCGCCCAGCCGTCCGCCGGAGACCAGCGCGCCCGTGAGCGTCCAGCGCAGGTCGGCGTCCACGCTGAGCCCCTCGGGGACCTCGGAGCCGTCCAGGATGCGCTGCAGCAGGTCGAGGTCCGCGTCGGAGACGGCCACAGGCGCGAACGCCTGCAGGAACGCGAGCTGCTGGTCGGAGCCGGGAGCGGCGGAGCCGAGCAGCGAGCGCAGCTCCGTGGCCAGCACCGCCAGGCCCTCGGACTCCCAGGCGGGGTCGGCGTACTGCTGCACGGCCAGGCGCGCCTGGCGCAGCACCGCCTGAAGGACCGTGATGTCCTTGAGCGTGCCGGCGCCCGAGGTGACCAGCTTGACGTAGTCGCGGGTGGCCATCTCGCCGTCGCGGGTCATGTCCCAGGCCGCCGACCAGCACAGGGCCCGCGGCAGCGACTCGGCGAACGCCGTGATGCCGCCGTCGACCAGCGTCCGCAGCGACCGCTCGTCGAGGCGGATCTTCGCGTACGTCAGGTCGTCGTCGTTGAGCAGCACCAGGTCCGGCTGCTCCTCGCCGACCAGCTGCGTCACGCTCGTACGGGCGCCGACCACGTCCAGCTCGACCCGCTTGGTCCGCTTCAGCTCGCCGTCCACCAGCGAGTACAGGCCGATCGCGACCCGGTGCGAGCGGAGCGTGGGGTGCTCGGCGGGCGCCTCCTGCAGCACCTCGAAGCTGGTGAACCGGCCGCCGGACACCTCGAACGAGGGGCGCAGCGTGTTCACCCAGGACGTCTCCAGCCACTCCTTCGACCAGGACGACAGGTCGCGGCCGGAGGTCCGCTCCAGGGCGTTGAGCAGGTCCTTCAGCTCGGTGTTGCCCCAGGCGTGCTCGGCGAAGTAGTCACGTACGCCGGCCAGGAAGTTGTCCAGCCCGACGTACGCGACGAGCTGCTTGAGCACCGAGGCGCCCTTGGCGTACGTGATGCCGTCGAAGTTGACCTCGACCGCCTGCATGTCCGGGATGTCCGCGGAGATGGGGTGGGTCGAGGGGAGCTGGTCCTGGCGGTAGGCCCAGGACTTCTCCACGTTCGCGAACGTGGTCCACGCGCCCTTGCCCCACCTCGTGGCCTCGGCCTGGGCGAGGACGGACATGTAGGTGGCGAACGACTCGTTCAGCCACAGGTCGTCCCACCAGCGCATGGTGACGAGGTCGCCGAACCACATGTGCGCCATCTCGTGCAGGATCGTCTCCGCGCGCCGCTCGACCACCGCGTCGGTGACCCTGGAGCGGAAGACGTAGTCCTCCAGGAACGTGACACAGCCCGCGTTCTCCATGGCGCCGGCGTTGAACTCGGGCACGAAGCACTGGTCGTACTTCCCGAACGGGTAGCGCACCCCGAACACCCGGTGGAAGAAGTCGAAGCCCTGCCTGGTGACCTCGAGGATGTTCTCGGGGTCGAGATGCTCGGCCAGCGAGGCGCGGCAGTAGATCCCCAGCGGGATGCCGTCGTGCTCCGAGGTCACCTTGTGGTACGGCCCGGCCACCAGCGCGGTGATGTAGGTCGAGATGACCGGGGTGGGCGGGAACTCCCACCGCTTGGCCGCCGGCACCGTCCCGTGCTTGCCGCTCTGCTCGGGCAGCTCCGCGACCTTGGAGGCGGCGGCGTTGGAGACGACCTCCCAGTCGGCGGGGGCCAGCACGGTGAGCTGGAACGTGGCCTTGAGGTCGGGCTGGTCGAAACAGGCGTACATGCGGTGCGCGTCGGCCGTCTCGAACTGGCTGTGCAGATAGACCTTCTTGTCCACGGGGTCCACGAAGCGGTGCAGGCCCTCGCCGGTGCGCATGTAGCTGCAGTCGGCGTCCACGCGCAACTCGTTGGACTCGGCCAGCTCGGGGAGCGGGAAGCGCCCCTTGTCGGCGTCGTACGCGGACACGTCGAGGTCCTGGCCGTTGAACGTGACCTTGCGAACGTTGGCGCCGTGCAGGTCGATGAAGGTGGACTCGCCCGGGTGGCTGCTGGTGAAGCGGACCGTCGTGACGCTCTCGAAGCGCTCGTCTCCCTCCGTCAGGTCGAGTGCCACCTCGTACGACTCGACCTTCAACAGCCGGGCACGCTCACGAGCCTCGTCCCGGGTCAGGTTGCCTGCCAAGTTGCGCTCCTTTTCACCACTTCATCGAAGTTTGCCGGTATGTACCCGTGATGGGAATATGCCTTGGTCCACCTCAGGTTATGGCCCCACGTGACTGAAAAGATTCCCGTGGACCTGTGGTTCGATCCTGCCTGCCCCTTCGCATGGGTGACGTCACGGTGGCTTCTCGAAGTCGAGAAGGTGCGCCCCATTGAGCCGCGCTGGCGCATCATGTCCCTCTTCGTGCTGAACGAGGACAAGGACATCCCCGACGAGTACCGAGAGTCGACCAAGCGTGCCATGGGCAACGTCCGCCTGGTGGCCGCGGCCGCGGCCAAGCACGGCGAGCAGGTCATCGGCCCGCTCTACACCGAGCTCGGCACCCTCCTCCACAACCAGGGCCTGAGCAAGGAGCCGGAGCGCCTGCGCGAGGTCAGGGAGCGCGCGCTCGAGGCCGCCGGGCTCGAGAAGGAGCTCGCCGCCGCCGCCGACTCCGAGGAGTGGGACGACGCCATCCGCGCCTCGCACAACGAGGGCATCGGCCTCGTCGGCCAGGAGGTCGGCACGCCGGTCATCCGCGTCGGCACCAACGCCTTCTTCGGTCCCGTGATCACCAAGATCATCCGGGGCGAGGATGCCGGCAGGCTCTGGGACGGCGTGCTGGCCGTCACGTCCTTCGACGACTTCTTCGAGCTGAAGCGCAGCCGGACCAAGCGGCCGCAATTCGACTAACTCGTCTTATTTCCCGGGTCAATCATCGTACGCTGACGGAAGAACGCTGCTTGCGGTGTAAGAGACTTACCCTCTGATCGAGATGAGCCCTTACGCCGCGTCCTGACGTGCTGACAGGATGGTGGGTATGCGTCAGCTGTTCATCGGCGGCTCCTGCACCGCTTCCGCGTCGGACGAGTTCATCGAGGTCGTCAACCCGGCCACGGAAGAGATCATCGACCGGGTGCCCGCAGGGTCCCCCGACGATGTCGAGGCCGCCGCGGCAGCTGGCAGAAGAGCCTTCCCCGGCTGGGCCGACATGGCCGCATCGGAGCGCGGCAAGCTCCTCGGCGCCGCCGCCGAGCTGCTGAAGCAGCGCTCCGAGGAGATCGCCAAGACCATCGCGACCGACATGGGCGCGCCGCTGGGCTTCGCGCTCAAGGTGCAGACGCTCATGCCGGCCACCGTGCTGTCCTCCTACGCCCAGCTGGCCGAGAGCCATCCCCGCGAGTCGCGCATCGGCAACTCGATGGTGGTCAAGGAGCCGATCGGGGTGGTGGCGGCGATCACGCCGTGGAACTACCCGTTGCACCAGATCGTGTGCAAGGTGGGCCCGGCGCTGGCCGCGGGCTGCACCGTGGTGCTCAAGCCGAGCGAGGTGGCGCCGCTGGCGGCGTACGCGCTGGCGGAGATCTTCGCCGAGGTGGGCCTGCCCCCGGGCGTGTTCAACCTGGTCAGCGGGCGTGGCCCGGTCATCGGCGAGGCCATGGCCGCTCACCCCGAGGTGGACATGGTCTCCTTCACCGGCTCGACCGCCGCCGGCCGCAGAGTGGCCTCGCTGGCCGCGGAGTCCGTCAAGCGGGTCGCGCTCGAGCTCGGGGGCAAGTCGGCGAACATCATCCTCCCCGACGCCGATCTGGCGCTGGCCGTCAAGGTCGGCGTGGCCAACTGCTTCGTCAACGCCGGCCAGACCTGCTCGGCGTGGACCCGCATGATCGTCCATCGCGACCAGTACGACGAGGCCGTCGGGCTGGCGGTCGAGGCGGCGCGCGGTTACCGCGTCGGTGACCCGTTCGACGAGTCGACCAGGATCGGCCCGCTGGTGTCCGCGACCCAGCGCGGCCGCGTGGTGCGCTACATCAACCGGGGCCAGGAGGAGGGCGCCAGGCTGGTGGCGGGCGGCACCGAGCGGCCGCACGAGCGTGGCTACTACGTCGAGCCCACGGTGTTCGCGGCGGTGGAGCCCGGGATGGCGATCGAGCAGGAGGAGATCTTCGGGCCGGTGCTGTCGCTGATCCCGTACACGACCGAGGACATCGCCGTCCAGATCGCCAACGGCACGAAGTATGGCCTGGCCGGGGCCGTCTGGTCGGGCGCCGAGGACCGCGCGGTCGCGGTCGCGCGGCGGATGCGGACGGGGCAGGTGTCCATCAACGGCGGCCGGTTCAACCCGCTGGCGCCGTTCGGCGGCTACAAGCAGTCGGGGGTGGGGCGCGAGCTGGGCGAGCAAGGCCTGGAGGAGTACCTCGAAACCAAGGCCATGCAGCTGTAACCACCGCCGCAGGCAACCGTCGCCGCGCCCACCATGACGGCTCCGCGACCGGACGCACCCACTGTCACCGCGCCCACCGCCCTCTGCCCGTGCCCGCCTGCCGGCGCCGGCCACACGTCGTCCGATGGCCACGTTCGGTGAGACACGGTGGCAGCGCAGGGCGCTGTGCCATCGAAGAGTCGGGCGCGCCGGAGGTGCGGGGCGCGCCCGGGGACGGTCAGACGAGGAGGCCGCCGCTGGCGGTCAGGTTCTGGCCGGTGATCCAGCGCGAGTCGGGCCCGGCCAGGAAGGCGACCACGGCCGCGATGTCGTCGGGCTGCCCGAGCCGCTGCAGCGCCGTGAGCGCCGCGGTCTGCGTCAGCGCCTCCGGCGGATTGGTGCCCCGCAGCAGGTCGGTGTCGGTGGCGCCGGACGAGACCGCGTTGACGGTGATCCCCCGCACGCCCAGCTCCCGCGCCGCCACCTTGGTGAACTGCTCGACGGCCCCCTTGCTCCCGCAGTAGAGCGTCAGGGCAGGCGCGGGCACCTGGGTGTTGAGCGTGGAGATGTTGACGATGCGCCCGCCGTCGCGCATCACCCGCGCGGCCCACTGCATGGCGAGGTAGACCGCCCGGGTGTTGACCGCGAACACCCGCTCGTATTCCTCGTCCGTGACCTCCGCCATGAGCTTCTGCCCGAGCACGGCGGCGGCGTTGTTGACCAGGATGTCGAGCCCGGGCAGCCTCGACTCGGCCGCGCCGAACAGCCGCGCCAGGTCCTCCTTGCTGCCCAGATCCGCCTGTACGGCGTGCGCGCCCGTCTCCTTGGCGACCTGCTCGGCGGCCTCCGCCGAGCGCTCGTAGCAGAAGACCACCTCTGCTCCCTCGGCGGTCAGCCGCTCCACGATGGCCCTGCCGATGCCTCTGGATCCCCCTGTGACCAATGCGCCCTTGCCGGAAAGTATGCTCATCCGCCCAACCTAAGCTCTGAGCATGATCTTGCGCGCTTCGTTTCGCGGCAGGCGATCGACGTACAGCTTGCCGTCCAGGTGCTCGGTCTCGTGCTGGAAGCAGCGTGCCAGCGAGCCGCGGGCCTTGATCCGTACCGGGCGCTGGAGCCTGTCGATGCCCTCGACGGTCACGCCCGCGGCGCGCCCGACCGGGGCGTAGATCGGCTGGCGCGTCTGGCGGTCGGGCACGGACAGGCAGCCCTCCTCGTCCAGCACCTCTTCTTCGTCGTCGACGGTCAGCACCGGGTTGATCACGTGGCCCTTGCGACCGGCGATGTCGTACACGAACAGCCGTCGCGACACGCCGATCTGCGGGCCGGCCAGGCCCACGCCGTTGACCGCGTACATGGCCTGGAACATCTCGTCGATCAGCCGGCGCAGCTCGCGGTCGAAGTCCGTCACCGGGTCGGCGGGCGTGCGCAGGACCGGATCGCCGATGACGCGGATCTCACGCATGGGTCTCTACTTTCGTAAGGAGTGGACAACGCTAGGGGTCCTTACTCTAGCCAGCGGGTGCCATCGGCGGCGCCTGTGGAAGACTGGGCGGGTGCGTGTCTACATCGGTGCCGACCATGCCGGCTATGAGCTCAAGAACCACCTCGTGTCCTGGCTCAAGGACCACGGTCACGAGGTGACCGACTGCGGTCCTTTCGTCTACGACCCCGAGGACGACTATCCGGCGTTCGTGCTGCGCGCGGCCGAGGGCGTCGCGGGCGATCCCGCGAGCCTGGGAGTGGTGATCGGCGGCTCCGGCAACGGCGAGCAGATCGCCGCCAACAAGGTGCGCGGCATCCGCGCGGCCCTCGCCTGGAGCGAGGAGACGGCCCGGCTGGCCCGCGAGCACAACAACGCCAACGTGGTCAGCGTCGGCGCGCGCATGCACTCCGTCGAGGAGGCCACCAGGTTCGTCGAGGTCTTCCTGGCCACGGTCTTCTCCGGCAGCGAGCGGCACAGCAGGCGCATCGCGCAGCTGACCACGTACGAGACGATCGGCCAGCTGCCCTCGCTGCCCTAGCCCTTGCGCTTGGCGTCGCGCTTGGGCATCTCGTCGCGCAGGGGCCGCCGGTCGGCGGCCTCCTGCTGCTCCTTCGACGGTCTGGACACGTCGCGGGCACGCATGGCGACGGTCGCGGTGATCGGCAGGCTTTGCAGGGCCATGCGTTCGACTCTACGTCAGAACACCAGACCCGCCCACGGTTTCGGGCTCCACGACATCGCGGTGGCCAGCGCGCGCACCGAGCCGGTGGAGTGCTCGCGCAGCAGGCCGGCCTCCAGCGACTCGGTGAGCATGCCGGCGCCCAGGTACGCCGAGCCGAGCGCGGCCACCGGCAGCGTCACGTCCGGCTCGTCCTCGACCGGCTTGCACTCGGCGCCCGTCGGGTCGGCGGTGAGCCGCCAGCGCCTCGCGTTCCATGGGCACACGTCGTCCTCGACCTCGATCACCACGTCCACGGTCGCCGAGTAGGCGCGCGAGGTCAGCGCCTTGTCGACCTCCACGAGGCGTACCCACAGCTCGTCCGCCACGTTCGCGCGGAGCTGGCGCTGGTCGGCGAGCAGCGCGATCAGGGGGTCGTCCACCGGTCTGCCGCCCGAATCGACCTTGGAGACCAGGTCGCGGTCCAGGACGGTGCGCCAGAGCAGCGCGTAGGCCGCCGGGTCGGTCGCCTCCAGCTCCCTCAGCTTCAGCTCTCCGGCGGCGATGCCGTTGGCGTCCCAGTCCGCCTTGACGCGGAACAGCGCGTAGCCGCGCAGGCCGCCGTCGTCCTCGGCGAGGAGACAGCGCAGCGGCCCGTCCCCGCGCTGGTCGGCCTCCTCGTCGGCCAGGACGTCGTCCCAGATCGGGGGCTCGCGGTCGTAGCGTCCGGGCCGCCGGACCGCCACGGAGGCGAACAGCCTCTCCAGATCCGCTCGTACGTCGGCGGGCTCGGCCACCCTGATCCGGAGCGACGGGTCCGCCGGAGCGTGCCCGACAAACGCCGAACGGGTCTTGTCGATGTGGAAGTACAGGTTCTGTGAGGCGCGGCCGTAGCCGTACCTGCCGTAAATGCCCGCCTCGGAGGCGTACAAGGCGGCGACGCTCTCGCCGCCCTCACGGATGTCGGCGAGCTGCCTGCGCATCAGCGCGGACAGGACGCCGCGGCGGCGGTGCGAGGGCAGCACGCTGACGCTCGTCACGCCCGCGACGGGGAGCCGGCCTCCGGGCACCGTCATCGTGAAGCTCTGGAGGGAGGTGACCCCGGCGATCAGATCGCCGTCGAAGGCCGCCAGAGTGCGGTCGAATTCGGTCTGGGCCTTCCACCGCTCCGCCTGCTGCGGGTGCGGCCTGAAGTTGAACCCCTCATCGAGAACCCGCGTGTACGCCGGCCACTCGGATTCGTCAATCGGACGGATCGGGTACGTCATTCGTCCACGGTAGGAGCGGGCAAAGAGGTAGAGCCACCCAATATCCGTGCTTAATGATCAAGGCATTGGTCAAGTGGGCTGCCCAAACACGGGTCAGACCGATACAGTCAGGGCCATCATGAGTTCCCGTCCGGCGCCGCTGATCCCGCCACGGGTCCGTGCGGTCCTGGTGCGGGTGCCCTTTCTGGTGGCTGCTGTGCGGTTCGTCCGTCGCGGACCGCTGGCCCGTGACCGCAACCTGCTCATCACGCTGACCACGCTGGCGCTGGTCATCGGGGTCCTGGCGGCGAAGGTCTCGACCGAGTGGTTCTCGCCGTCGCTGCTCATCCTGGTCACGCTGGTCGGCGGGCTCCAGCTCCGGCTGCGCAGCCTGATCAAGCTGCTGGTGGGGGTCGGGCTCGCGCTCGGCTACATCGCGCTCACGCTGGGCGCGGGCCGCATCGGGCTGGGGCTCACGGTGACGGTCGGGTTCACCACCGTGCTCGCCCTGCTGATGGCGCGCACCAGGGGCAAGCTGGGCGTTCAGGGGCTGCGTGGCGACGCGATGCTGCTGGAGCTGCGCGACCGGCTCAAGAGGCAGGGCGAGCTGCCCCCGATGCCCAAGGACTGGGGCGCCAAGGTGGTGCTCAAGCAGGCCGGCGGGTCCTCGTTCGGCGGCGACTTCCTGGTCTCCATGCGCGACGGCAACTCCGTCGAGATCGCACTGGTCGACGTGTCCGGCAAGGGGGTCGACGCGGGCACCAGGGCGCTGCTGCTGTCGGGCACGTTCGGCGGGCTGCTGGGGTCGGTCGACGACTTCCTGCCCGCGTGCAACACGTACCTGCACCGGCAGCGGGGCGACGAGGGGTTCGTGACCGCGGTCCATCTCCGCCTCGACCTGGAGACCGGCGACTACACGATCACCTCGGCCGGGCATCCGCCGGTGGTGAAGTTCGACGCGGGCACCGGAAACTGGCAGGTCGCCTCGGCCAAGGGCGTCGTGCTCGGTGTGGTGCCCGACCTGCACTGCGAGCCCGACAGCGGCACCCTGCGCAAGGGTGACGCGCTGCTGCTGTTCACCGACGGGCTGATCGAGCAGCCGGGCCGCGACATCGACGCCGGGCTCGACCGGCTGCTCGGGGAGGCGGAGCGGCTGCTGCCCTCCGGGTTCCGCGACGGCGCGAGGGCGCTGGTGAACGCCATGTCCTCGGCGCACAACGACGACTGCGCGCTCGTGCTGATCTGGCGGCCGTAAGCTCGATGCTGTAAAAGGCGCAGAGCCGTGACAGGCGGCCCGTTCGACTACCCTGGGGCTGTCGGACCCTTCGTCCGCCCCCTGTCGTCGGCTACGGAGCGCGCATAGATGAACTGGCTCTATCTCGTGGGGATCATCGTCTTCCTGCTCGGGCTGATGTTCTCCATCGCCTTGCACGAGATCGGCCACCTGGTGCCCGCCAAGATCTTCGGTGTCAAGGTGACCCAGTACATGGTGGGCTTCGGCGCCACGGCCTGGTCGCGGCGGAAGGGCGAGACCGAGTACGGCATCAAGTGGATCCCGCTCGGCGGCTACATCCGCATGATCGGCATGCTCCCACCCCGCCCCGGCGACGACCCCACCAAGCTCAGGAGCAGCTCGACGGGGCCGTTCCAGGCCCTCATCGAGTCGGCCCGCGACGCCGCGCAGGAGGAGGTCCGCCCCGGCGACGAGGACCGGGTCTTCTACCGGAAGAAGTGGTGGCAGAAGGTCATCATCATGTCCGGCGGCCCGGCGATGAACTTCGTGCTCTCGTTCATCTTCTTCACCATCCTGCTGGTCGGCATCGGCCTGCCCACCTGGGCGCCGATCGTGTCGCCCAAGACCTACACGTGCGTGATCCCGATGTCCGAGCAGCGCGACGCGTGCAAGCCGACCGACAGACCCACCCCGGCCGCCCAGGCGGGCATGAAGCCCGGTGACCGCATGGTCTCCTTCGACGGCCAGAAGATCAACTCGTGGGACGACGCCACGCGCCTGATCCGCTCCCACGGCGCCGGCCCCGTCGCGCTCGGCATCGTCCGCGACGGCAAGCCGATGACGCTCAACGTCACGCTCATCACCCAGGACCGCCCCAGCCTTCAGGACCCGAACAAGATCGACAAGAACGTCGGCTTCCTCGGCGTCCTGCCCACCGAGGTCATGCAGCAGCAGAGCATCGGCCAGGTGCTCGGCTACATGGGCGAGCTGACGGGCCGGGTGGCGGGCTCGATCGTCAACCTGCCGCAGAAGATGGTCGGCGTCTGGCACGCGGCCTTCTCGGGCGAGAAGCGCGACCCCGAGGGCCCGGTCGGCGTCGTCGGCGCGGGCCGCATGGGCGGCGAGATCCTCGCCTCCGACCTGTCCAACGAGAAGAAGATCGCCATCTTCGTCAACCTGCTGGCCGGCTTCAACCTGGCGATCGGCATGTTCAACCTCATCCCGCTGCTGCCGCTCGACGGCGGCCACATCGCCGGCGGGCTGTGGGAGGCGGTCAAGCGGGCGTACGCGAAGATCATGCGACGGCCGGAGCCGGGTTACGTGGACATCGCGAAGGTGCTGCCGCTGACGTACGCGATCGCGTTCGTCATGATCATCATGGCCGGCCTGCTGGTCTACGCCGACCTGGTCAACCCGCTCACACTGACGGGCTGACGGCTCCGCGGACACCCCTGGAGCGGCTGCCGCGGGTAGATCGCGGGGGATAGGGTCAAGATCGTGCCCGCATCCCCCAAGCGCCGCCTCCTGGGTTTCCTCGTGCTGGCCGGCTGGCCGAGGCTGGCGACCCTTTCACTCCTCGAGCTGTCCTGGCCGTCCTCGACGAGCCGACAGCCGCGCTCGACGCGGCCAGCGAGTACGAGGTCTACCAGCGGTACGCGGAGGCGGCCCAGGCGTGGCAGCACGCCACCGGCGGTATCACCCTGCTGGTCTCACACCGCTTCGCCACCATCCGGATGGCCGACCTGATCGTCGTGCTCGACGGCGGACGGATCATCGAGTGCGGCACGCACGCCGAACTCATCGACCTCGCGGGCCGGTACGCCCGCCTGTATGACCTCCAGGCATCCGCGTACCAGTGACTCACACTCGGATATCCACGGCAACCGCATTCAGACAGCCAGAAGGGCCCTTGCACTCAGCCGACACACCCGCGGCCACCTGGGCTCATTACTTCAGTGGCACTTCGCGGCAAGCCTGGGCTGCCGTCAGCGAGGGGCGACAGGGGCCTCTCCGGGGAGGTTGATCTCGTCGGAGGTCGCTACCTGATCCGGTGCAGGCGGTTTGATGTCGGTCGGGCGGCCCCACCGCGACAGGCGGACGTCGTCGACGAGTTGATAGGGGTCCAAGTCGTCCGCGCCCAGGAAGCCGGGATACCAGGAGGAGCTGTGGCATCGGCGGACGAGCTGGTCCTGCCCTATCCAGAGCTTCCAGTTGATGCGGACTTGAGCGTACGCGCCTGTGGGTCTGCTTGTGCCGATACGGAGGTCGGGATCCACCATGGCGATCTCGCCCAGCGTGATGATCCCCTCGTGCAGGGTGGTGCGGGTGCCGTCATACACGCCGGCCGGGTGCCTGGCCTTGGTGCCGGCGAGCAGGGCCTTGAGCGTAGCGGGGTTGGTCAGCCGAATATCGCCACAGGTCAGGGTGAAGGACTGCTTGTCCTTGACGACTCCCCAGCTCTTGCCTTCCGGCAGACGCTTGCGCCAGAAGGAGGACTGCTCGTAGTACCGGTCCGGGAAGATGATGAAGTGCTCGGGGTCCTTGCCGTCCTCAGGATCGAGGAGCTCACTCGCGATGATCCCTCCGTGGGCCAGTTCGTGGACCCCCGACCTCCGTGTAGTCCGCGGCTTTCCATCCCAGGCTGTGAAGATCGTGACGCTCGAGAACGTCACCCCGTTGCCGCTCTCGAGCTGGACGCGCAGCGCGGCGACGGGGTCGAGGCGAGCCTCGGCCGGGGCCGACGGCGGGACGATCGCGGCAACGAGGGTGATCGTCAGGGCAAGCGCCCAAAGCCTCATGCGGTCGTCTCCTCGGAACGGGGCCAGGCGGAGCGATGATCGCAGGCGGACATCTCGTCCCGGTATCGACGCTTCACGCCGATAGGACAGGCTCACGTGTGGGCGGAACCCTCTGGCCTGCTCGGCCGTCGTGCCTTCCGCAGTGTGATCAAGAAGGCGAAGGGTCTCGACCCCATGTCACTCAGAAGGCCGCTCCCCGATCTGGTGAGCGGCCTTCGTGCTGGTCATGCTGGTCGGGGCGACAGGATTTGAACCTGCGACTTCTTGCTCCCAAAGCAAGCGCGCTGCCAAGCTGCGCCACGCCCCGCCTCGCCGAGTGCGCATACGCTCCGGGACTCCGGTACGCTTACGCCCTGACGACCGGATGAAGTCTAGACCAGAGTTCGACCGGTTCGCGCGGACGTAGCTCAATGGTAGAGCCCTAGTCTTCCAAACTAGCTACGCGGGTTCGATTCCCGTCGTCCGCTCCACAGGCGAAAGGCCAGGTCAGCCCCATGAGGCGACCTGGCCTTCGTGATCTCCGCTACTTCTTCCGATCTCCGGCATGATCGGCGATTCGCATCACCGTTTGCGGGCCAGCAGTTGCACGGCTTGCGACGGGTGGCCGTTCATCGTGACCACGGAGGTCCGGCGCTCTTCCAGGAGGTCGAAATCAGGCAGAAGGGCGTGCAACTCGGCTATGTCATGGTGTCGCACCACCGCGCCGTCATCGGTGGCGAACACCCCGTACGGGGTTCTGAACTGCTGGGCATAGGCGGCGTAGCGGTTCCGGTTCCGCTCGTCGTCCTGGAGCACCATGTCGCTGATGTAGAGGAGCCCGCCAGGTGCCAGGACGCGGACGAGTTCGGCGATGAGCGCCCGCTGTGCTGCGTCGTCGGGAATGCACGTCAGCACCGCGAACAGCAGCACGGCATCGAAGCTCGCCGGCGAGTACGGCAGGCTGGGCGGCGACTCCAGTACCGCGAGACGCAGGTCAGGGTGTGACTGGCGGCCACGGGCGATCAGAGCGGGCGACAGGTCCACGCCGGATATGTCGGAGAAACCGTGGCCGCTCAGCTCGGCCATGACGCGGCCGTAGCCGCAGCCGTAGTCGAGGATTCGAGCCTCCCGGCCCACGGTCGCCAGCCAGTCGAGGTTCACCGGGTGGGTGAACGTCTTCTCGGCTCCGACGGTGTCCCAGTACGCGATCTGACGACCAAGATCCTTCACAGCGGAAACCCCTCATATGCGCGTCGGCCTATACTCCGGGGAATGGTGCCAGAGACGGTCTTCGGGGTCCCCACCCGGCACGAGGGCGACCCGGAGCGGGTGGCCGTGCTCCTGCCGGGTGTCGCGTACGTGCCCGCCCGCCCCCTTCTTCACTTCGCCCGCGTGGTGCTCGCGCAGCACGGCTGGACCGTGCAGGAGGTCTGGTGGGAGCCGCCCGCGGGAGACGTCTTCGCCGAACGCGAGGCGTGGGCCGTCGAGCGGGCACGGGAGGCGGTGGCGGCCGAGAGCGCCGCTCAGGTGCTCCTGGTGGGCAAGTCGCTCGGCACGCTCGCCGCGCCCATCGCCGCCGAACGGGGCCTGCCCGCCATCTGGCTCACGCCGTTGCTCACCGTCGACTCCGTCGTCGGGGCGCTGCGGCAGAGCGAGGCTCCCACCCTCCTGGTGGGCGGGACGGCCGACAAGGTGTGGGACGGAGAAGTCGCACGGGGCCTGGGGCACCCGTACCTCGAGGTCCCGGACGCCGGCCACGGCATGGAGATCTTCGGCGACCCCGTCGCCTCGGCCCGGGTGCTCAAGGACGTGACGGAGGCCATGCACCGGTTCGTGGCGGGGCTGCGCGCGTAGGCATGCGGTGGCGACCGATCTCCCGTGGCGCCCTCGTCGAGGAACTGGCCGAGCGGGTCGCCGCGCGCCAGGGGTGGGTGCGGGTGGCGGTGGACGGTGCGCCGGCCGCGCGTCCCGGGACGCTGGCCGACGAGCTCGTCGCGCCGCTGCGGCTGCGCGGGCGGCCCGTGCTGCGGGTGTCGGCGGACGACTTCCTGCGACCCGCGTCGCTACGGCTGGAGCACGGCAGGACCGACCCGGACGCCTTCTATGAGGACTGGCTCGACGCCAAGGCGCTCACGAGGGAGGTCCTGGAGCCCCTGGACCCGGGCGGCTCCGGGCAGGTGCTGCCGCGGCTCTGGGACAGCCGTGTCGATCGGGCGTACCGGGCGCCGTACCAGGAGCTGCCCCCGGGAGGGGTGGTGATCGTCGATGGGACGCTGCTGCTGGGGCGGGGGCTGGCGTTCGAGATGACCGTGCACGTGTGGCTGTCGGCGGGGGCGCTGGAGCGCGGGTCGTCCGAGGACGAGCTGTGGCGGCTGCCCGCGTACGAGCGGTACGAGCGGGAGACGCGGCCTCAGCAGGCCGCCGACGTCGTGGTCAGGGCCGATCACCCGAGCAGGCCGGCACTTCTGGTCAACGAGAGCTGATCCTGGGTGGCCGCCGGGAAAGGCGGCCACCTGGTCAACGCGCCGTGGGGCGCTTGCCGTGGTTGGCCTTCTTCTTCTTGCGTGCCTTGCCCTTGCGTGAGCGCCTGGCCATAGCTCGCCTCCGACGATCGGCTGGAACCCAGAGCCTCTCTCGCCGCGATGACCTGCGCAAGCGCGGCACGCGAACTCACATTCCCCAACAATTCCGTGTCATAATTTGGTGGAATCTGTTGGAAGGAACGGGCGTGCTCGCACAACAGCGTCAGCAGACGATCCTCGAACGCGTGCGCAGCAACGGCGGCGTCCGGGTGGCGGACCTCGTCCGCGAGCTCGGCGTCTCCGACATGACGATCCGCCGCGACCTCGAGGTGCTGGCCGAGCGCGGGCTGCTGGAGAAGGTGCACGGCGGTGCCACGGCACTCGGCCCCGGCTCGACCGAGGAGCCGGGCTTCACCGCCAAGTCGGCCCGCCAGCAGCAGGAGAAGGAGGCCATCGCGCGGCGCGCGGCCGGCCTCGTCAGGCCGGGCACGGCTGTCGCGCTCTCAGCAGGGACCACCACGTGGGCGCTGGCTCGCCACCTGATCGGCGTCCCCGAGCTGACGGTGATCACCAACTCGATCCCCGTCGCCGAGGTCTTCCACCGCAACCCGCGATCGGACCGTACGGTCGTGCTGACCGGCGGCGTGCGTACGCCGTCCGACGCCCTGGTGGGCCCGGTGGCCGTGGCGGCGATCCGCCGCCTGCACGTGGACACGCTCTTCCTCGGCGTGCACGGGATGAGCGCACGGGCCGGGTTCACCACGCCGAACCTGCTGGAGTCGGAGACCGACAGGGAGCTGGTGGCGGCCGCCGGCAGGCTGGTCGTCCCCGCCGACCACACCAAGTGGAACACGGTCGGCATCAGCACGATCGCCGAGCTGAGCGAGGCCGACGTGGTCATCAGCGACGCGGGGCTGCCCGAGGACGCACGCACGGAGCTGGCCGAACGGGCCGGAGAACTGATCATCGCGGAGGGCTCGCCTTGAAACGCACCATCACCCACCTGGCCGACGGCCGAGAGCTGATCTACTTCGACCGGCGTGACGACGCCGACAGGAGCGCGCTCGACCGGCGGACGCTCGACCCCCGGCCGGTGGCCTCCGAGCTGCGTTACGACCCGCTGACCGAGGAGTGGATCGCGATGGCGGGGCACCGTCAGACGCGGACGTTCCAGCCGACGGGATCGGCGAGCGAGTGCCCGCTCTGCCCGTCGTCGGACACGCGGTCGTCGGAGATCCCGGCGTACGACTACGACGTGGTGGTGTTCGAGAACCGATTCCCCTCCTTCTCCGGAAATTTCGGTACCTATCAGGACGTGGGCGGGTTGAGCGAGGTCCGTCCTGGGGTGGGGAGGTGCGAGGTGGTCTGTTTCACCTCTGAGCACTCGTCCTCCTTCTCCAGGCTCTCCGACGACCAGGTCGAGCTCGTCATGGAGGCGTGGGCCGACCGTACGGCCGAGCTGTCCGGGATCGAGGGCGTGGAGCAGGTGTTCTGCTTCGAGAACCGGGGCGAGGAGATCGGCATCACACTCGCCCACCCGCACGGCCAGATCTACGCCTACCCGTACGTCACGCCCAGGACCAAGCTCCAGCTCGACGCCGCCAGGCGCTACACGAAGGGCAATCTGTTCGCCGACGTGCTGGCCGCAGAGCGGGCCGAGGGGACGCGGGTGGTGGCCGCCAACGAGCTGTGGACGGCCTTCGTGCCCGCCGCCGCGCGCTGGCCGTACGAGGTGCACATCTACCCGCACCGGCAGGTGCCCGACCTGGCCGCGCTGTCGGAGGAGGAGCGCTCGGCGTTCGCACCGCTCTACACCTCGGTGCTGCGGGCCTTCGACGGCCTGTTCGGCGTCGTGATGCCGTACATCTCGGCCTGGCATCAGGCGCCCGTGCGGCGGGACCGCGATCTCGCGTACCTGCACCTCGAGCTGTTCAGCATCAGACGGGCGCCGGGCAAGCTCAAGTTCCTGGCCGGGTCGGAGTCGGCCATGGGAGCTTTCGTGAACGACGTGCTGCCGGAGGAGGCCGCGCGTATGCTTCGATCACAAGTAGATCACTATTAGATTGCTAGTTAGGGTCGCATTACTCGTGATCTACCACTAACATCCCTTTTGCACCGGTTGTCACGACCGTTGCGCGCCTAATCCCGGGCGTGTCGCCCGGGAGCCGGGGACCCATCTAGTTCTGGGGTGAGTCCGACCACGTGTCGGTAGGGCATCTCCGCGCCCGAACCCGTCAGCTAACCCGGCCGGCAGAGGGAGAGGAACATTCCACGTGGCGGCTGCGTCCCCGGTGTCCCCCGTGACTCTTGCCATCGGTCTCATCACCGCCGCCGCCGTCGCCTTCCTCCCGGCGACCGCGGCGTCGGCGGCCCCCAAGCCGTCGGAGACCCAGCTTCGCGCCCAGCTCAAGCAGCTCAACAGCAAGGTCGACAAGCTCATCGAGACGTACAACCTCAAGCGCGTCGAGCTGGCCAAGGCGCAGCAGGCCGCCAAGGCCGCCAAGGAGCGCCTGACTGTCGCGGAGCAGACGCTGGCCGCGGCCGAGCAGCGGGTCGCCGACATCGCCAGCATGCGTTACCAGAGCCACGACCCCTCGGTGCCGGCCGTCCTGCTCTCCGCCGACGGTGGCGGCGTGGCCCTGCTGGAGCAGCTCACGGCCGAGCAGCAGGCCGTCGTGCAGGGGGTGGCCAAGGCCCGGGACGACAAGAAGAGCGCCTCCGACCAGGCCGCCGCGCTCACCGCACAGATCAGCGCGGACGCGAAGCAGGTGTCCGCGCAGCGCGATGAGGCCCAGGACGTCATCGACGACATCCAGAAGAAGCTCCAGGACCTGGTGCCGTTCGGTCCTGGCCGCAGTGCGAACGGCAGCTGGGCGCCGGAGCTCCCCACGGGGTCGGACAACATCACGGCCCGTACGCGGCTGATGAAGGGGGAGGTGGCGAAGGCCTTCAAGCTGCCGTACGAGGTGGGCTGCTTCCGCTCGGGCTCCAGCGGCGAGCACCCGCTGGGACGGGCCTGCGACTTCATGATGAGCACCGGCGGCACGACGCCCTCGGCCGCCAACAACGCCCTGGGCGACCGCATCGCGGCGTGGGCGCTGGAGAACAAGGACAAGCTCGGCGTCAAGTACGTGATCTGGAAGCAGCGCATCAACATGGGCTCGGGCTGGCGGGCCATGGCGGACCGCGGCAGTATCACCGAGAACCACTACGACCACGTGCACATCTCCATGAACTGAACTCGGTCGGGCCGCCTCCAGATAAGGTCAACCCCCATGAACGACTCTCGGACACCCCCGCCGCTCACCGGCGACGAGCGGACCGTACTGAACAACTGGCTCGAGTGGCACCGTGCCACCCTGGCCTTCAAGTGCGCCGGTCTGTCGGAGGAGCAACTGCGCCTGCGCTCCGCCCCGCCCTCGACGCTGTCCCTGCTCGGGCTGGTGAGACACCTGGCGCACGTCGAGCGCGTCTGGTTCCGTCGCGTGCTGAACGGCGAGGACATTCCCAAGCTCTGGGACAAGGACCGCGACAACGACGCCGACTTCAACGACGTGGACACCGCCTCGGTCAAGGAGGCCTTCGCGACCTGGGAGGAGGAGATCGAGCTCGCCCGCGCCATCTCGGCCGCCAAGCCGCTGGACGCCGTCGGCGACCGCAACGGGCAGGAGTGCTCGCACCGCTGGATCCTCGTGCACATGATCGAGGAGTACGCCAGGCACAACGGCCATGCCGACCTGCTACGCGAGCTCATTGACGGGGCGACCGGAGACTGACGGCCCCGACGGCGGGGCGATCCCGGCTCCGCCGTGACAACTGAATCAGGGTTCGGTGCGGAACAGGGCCCAGACGGCCTTGCCGCCGCGGGCGAGGGGGTCCCAGCCCCAGCACTGGCTGTACGTCTCGACGATGTAGAGGCCGCGCCCGTTCTCCGAGATGAAGTCCGGCTCCTTGGGGCGCGGCACCTCGTCGCTCGGGTCTGCCACGGCCAGCAGCACGTGCGGCTGTACGCGCATCAGCAGGAGCTCGATCTCGCGTCGCCCCGCCGCGTACATCGCGTAGCGGACCGCGTTGGTGACCAGCTCCGACACCACCAGTGCGGCGTCGTCGCTGAGCTCGTTCAGCCCCCAGCTCCGCAGGGTCGAGCGGGTCACGTCCCTGGCCGTCTTCACGGAGTCGGCCTGAAAGGGCAGCGGGCACGCGGTGGTGTCCGGCTTCCCGCCCATGAGCAGGCGGTCGAAGCCCACCTCTCGGGTGATCTGCAAAGCATCGGCAGTGGCCAGAGGATCCTCCACCATGCCGCCGATACCTCCCCGTTCAGCCCGAGTTAGTGCATGTTTGGCCCAATATGCACTAAGCCATCATGGGTCACGATCGCTGCAGCTGCAAGACCCAAATGCACGTGCAGTTGCATTGTGCAGCAGCAAGCGGCGTTTTGGGGCATTAGTCTCCTAATCGGACACGAGGTTGAGACCTTGTCATACCCGGCAATGTGGTGTCACTGTGTGTGCGGACCTTGATAGGAGGCAAAGTGACGCAGAACCAGCCGGGTTCCGGACCGACGGCGCTGCGCATCCTCCTGGGCTCCCAGCTGCGCAAGCTCAGGGAAGCAAAGAACGTCACTCGTGAGGAGGCCGGCCACCTCATCCGGGGCTCGGAATCCAAGATCAGCCGCATGGAGCTGGGCCGAGTGGGGTTCAAAGAACGCGACGTGGCGGACCTGCTGACCCTGTACGGGGTCGTGGACAAGCAGGCCCGCGCCGCCGTACTCGACCTGGTCGCCACCGCCAACGAGCCGGGTTGGTGGCACCGGTTCAACGATGTCCTGCCCACGTGGTTCCAGGCGTACGTCGGCCTTGAAGAGGCCGCCGCCCGGATCAGGACCTACGAAGTCCAGTTCGTGCCGGGACTCTTGCAGACCAAGGAGTACGCAAGGGCCGTCGTGACCGCCGGATCGGCGGGCATCGGGGCCGAGGAGATCTCCAGGAGGGTGGATCTCCGGCTGGAGCGCCAGCGGATGTTCGAGAGGCAGGACGGCCCCGTCTTCTGGGCGGTCATCGACGAGGCCGCGCTACGGCGGCCCATAGGCGGCGTCGAGGTGATGCGCGCTCAGATCGAACACCTCGTCGAGCTGATGCGCCAGCCCAAGATCACGATCCAGATCATGCCGTTCAGCTTCGGCGGGCACAGCGCGGAGGGCGGGGCGTTCAGCATCCTGCGCTTTCCCGACCCCGACCTGCCCGACGTCGTCTATGTCGAGCAACTCGCCAGCGCGCTGTACCTCGACAAGCGGGAGGACGTGGACCGATACACCGAGGTGATGGAGCGGCTCTGCGCCGTGAGCACCACCCCGGATGAGACGGTCGGGCTGCTGCGGACCATCGCGGACGAGTTCTGACGACGGACTGCGCATGATCGTGGACGACTTGTGGCGGTGAGGGCGTCGTTGTTGGGTATGCATCTGCCCTAGACTGGCTTTCGGCGTTGGATCCCGCCGTGGCGGAGCATGCCCCAACGCCGCTCATGTGGGCGCGGCGCGTGAGCCGAACCGATGGACGCGCCCGCGATCACTCGTAGCTTGATCAAGGAGACCATTCCGTGAAGACCGCTGTCGAGGAGCTAAGCCCGACCCGGGTCAAGCTCACTGTCGAGGTGCCGTTCGACGAGCTGCGCCCCAGCATGGATGCGGCGTACAAGAAGGTCGCGCAGCAGGTGCGCGTCCCCGGGTTCCGGCCTGGCAAGGTTCCGGCCCGCATCATCGAGCAGCGCTTCGGCCGGGCGGTGGTGCTGGAGGAGACCCTCAACGACGCGGTGCCCAAGCTGTACGGCAAGGCCGTCGACGAGGTCGACGTGTTCCCGGTCGCCCAGCCCGACATCGAGGTCACGAAGATCGACGACGGTGAGCAGATCGAGTTCACCGCCGAGGTCGACATCCGGCCCAACTTCGAGGTGCCCGACTACCAGGGCCTCGAGGTCACGGTCGACTCCGCCGAGGTCTCCGACGAGGACGTCGACAAGCAGCTCGACTCGCTGCGCCAGCGCTTCGCGACGCTGACCGGCGTCGAGCGCGCGGCCGCCAACGGCGACTTCGTCGTCATGGACCTCCGCGCCGAGATCGACGGCACGAACATCGAGGAGCAGCAGGCCAGCGAGGTCTCGTACGAGGTCGGCGCCGGCTCCGTGCTCCAGGGCCTCGACGCCGCGCTCGAGGGCATGTCCGCGGGCGAGGAGAAGAGCTTCAAGACCGAGCTGGTCGGCGGCGAGAACGCCGGCGAGGAAGCTGACGTGATCATCACCGTCAAGTCGGTCAAGGAGAAGGTCCTGCCCGAGCTGGACGACGAGTTCGCCCAGCTCGCCAGCGAGTTCGACACGCTCGACGAGCTCAAGGCCAGCATCCGCGAGCAGGCCCGCCGCAACAAGCTGATCGACCAGGTCGTCCAGTCCCGCGAGAAGGCCCTCGACACGCTGCTCGAGCAGATCGACATCCCGCTGCCGGAGAGCGCGCTCAAGGCCGAGGTCGACGCCCGCAAGCACAACCTCGACCACCAGATCGCCGAGAGCGGCCTGAGCCGCGACGCCTTCTTCCGCCTCTACCAGACGACGGAGGAGGAGCGCTTCGACGAGTTCGACAAGAACTCCGCGCGTGCGCTCAAGGTCGGCTTCGTGCTCGACAAGATCGTCAAGGCCGAGGAGCTGGGCGTCTCCGAACAGGAGCTGACCAACTTCGTGGTGCGTCGCGCCATGGAGATGGGCGTGCAGCCCAACGAGCTGGCCAAGCACCTGGCCGACAACGACCAGCTGACGCTGGCCATGGTGGAGATCGTCCGCGACAAGGCCAAGGCCGTCCTGGGCGACGCCGCCAAGGTCGTGGACACCGACGGCAACGAGGTGGACGTCAAGGCCATCTACACCGAGCTCAACGGTGAGGAGGTCGTGGAGGAGGAAGCCGCGGCCGACGAGGACAAGCAGGAGGCGTAACCCCCTCCGCCGACGGTGCGGGCCCTGAGGTCCGCGCCGTGGCGAATTGCGGTCCTGAGCCCCCGAACCAGCCGGTTCGGGGGCTTCGCCTCTTCTCGGGGGCGGAGGCGGGACTTCCGGCGTCCTGCGGCCACAGGCGCGGCTAGGCGCTCGTCCGCCTCTCCGTCTCTCCGGCGGGGATCGGCGGGCCGGCAGGCCGTACGGCGGCTTCATAGGGCTCGTAGGGCACCTGGAGCGGTTGCCTGCCGGCAACCGCTGTCACCCGGACTTCCGGGGACGGACCGGGTGAGGTCGGGCCGAAGATGGCAGGCAGAACCTTGTCCGAACCTGCGCCGTCAGCGAACAGTACGGGGGACCGGGCATGAGCTATGCGCGGCGCGCGTTAAGGTCACAAGCAAAGCCAATCGATTACGACGCATCGGAAGGTGACGCTGTGACCAGCCCGCCGACCTTCTATCAGCCTGAGTCTCGAGGCCGTGAGAACGGCTCCGCCTTCCGGCTTGAAGACCAGCTTTACCAGCGCCTGCTCCGGGAACGCATCATCGTGCTGGGTCAGGAGGTCAACGACGAGATCGCCAACCGCATCTGCGCCGAGTTGCTGCTGCTCGCGGCAGATGACCCCGACCGCGACATCTCGCTTTACATCAACTCGCCGGGCGGCTCGGTGAGTGCCGGCATGGCCATCTACGACATGATGGAGTATGTGCCGAACGACGTGTCCACGGTCGTGATGGGCATGGCCGCCTCGATGGGGCAGTTCCTGCTCACTGCGGGTGCCAGGGGCAAGCGTTACGCCCTGCCTCACGCCAGGGTCATGATGCACCAGCCGTCGGGCGGCATCGGCGGTACCGCCGCCGACATCGCCATCCAGGCCGAACAGATGCTCTACGTGAAGAAGACGCTTGCCGAGCGGATCGCTTTCCACACCGGCCAGCCGCTGGAGCAGATCGAGGCCGATTCCGACCGCGACCGCTGGTTCACGGCCGAGGAAGCCAAGGACTACGGCTTCATCGACCACGTGGTGCGCAGCGCGCGGCAGGTGCCCTCCGCGGGCCCGGTCTCCTAAGGGGGAGTAGAAGTGAACATCCAGAGCCGCTACGTTCTCCCCTCCTTCGTCGAACGCACGTCATACGGCGCGAAGGAGATGAACCCGTACAACAAGCTCTTCGAGGACCGCATCATCTTCCTCGGAGTGCAGATCGACGACGCGTCGGCCAACGATGTGATGGCCCAGTTGCTGACGCTGGAGTCGCTCGACCCCGACCGTGACATCAGCATGTACATCAACTCGCCGGGCGGTTCCTTCACCGCCATGACGGCGATCTACGACACCATGCAGTTCGTCCGGCCGGAGATCCAGACGGTCTGCCTCGGCCAGGCGGCCTCGGCCGCGGCCGTGCTGCTGGCCGGCGGCACGCCGGGCAAGCGGTTCGCGCTGCCCAACGCCCGGGTGCTGATCCACCAGCCGTCCACCGAGGGCGGTGGCCAGGGCAGCGACATCGAGATCCAGGCCCGCGAGATCCTTCGCATGCGCAATCTCCTCGAGGAGATCGTGGCGAGGCACTCGGGCAAGACCCCCGCCGAAGTCCGCAAGGACATCGAACGCGACAAAATTCTCAACGCGGACGAGGCGAAGGCGTATGGTCTGATCGATGACATCATCCCGTCCAGGAAGAAGCGAGCTCAGGCCGTAGCTTCCTGACGAGACGTGACGCGCCGGGGCGCTGCCCAATAGGGCACGTTCCGGTGCGACTCGCCGCTAGGGGGCTCACTGAGGGCCCAGAAGACGGTAACGTCGAAACCTGAGCGGTTCGGCCTAGTCCGGAGGATGTCCGGAGACACTGCTCGCGGCAGCAGGGCGGTCCCACGCAAAGGAGTATCTGGGGTGGCACGCATCGGCGACGGGGGAGACCTGCTGAAGTGCTCTTTCTGCGGAAAGAGTCAGAAGCAAGTCAAGAAGCTCATTGCCGGTCCAGGCGTCTACATCTGCGATGAGTGCATTGATCTCTGCAACGAGATCATTGAGGAGGAGCTCTCCGAGTCCTCCGAGCTCAAGTGGGACAACCTGCCCAAGCCGAGGGAGATCTACGAGTTCCTCGACGCCTACGTCATCGGTCAGGACAAGGCGAAGAAGGCCCTCTCGGTGGCGGTCTACAACCACTACAAGCGGGTGCAGTCCGGTGACCGGGGCAGAGACGACGGCCTGGAGCTGGCCAAGAGCAACATCCTGCTCCTCGGCCCGACGGGCTCGGGCAAGACACTGCTGGCACAGACCCTGGCGAAGATGCTCAACGTGCCCTTCGCCATCGCCGACGCCACCGCGCTGACCGAGGCGGGCTACGTCGGCGAGGACGTGGAGAACATCCTCCTCAAGCTCATCCAGGCCGCCGACTACGACGTCAAGAAGGCCGAGACCGGCATCATCTACATCGACGAGGTCGACAAGATCGCCCGCAAGAGCGAAAACCCGTCGATCACGCGCGACGTCTCGGGCGAGGGCGTGCAGCAGGCGCTGCTGAAGATACTGGAGGGCACCACGGCCAGCGTGCCGCCGCAGGGCGGCCGCAAGCACCCGCACCAGGAGTTCATCCAGATCGACACGACCAACGTGCTGTTCATCTGCGGCGGCGCGTTCGCGGGTCTGGAAAAGATCATCGAGTCGCGCATCGGTAAAAAGGGCATCGGCTTCAACGCCATCATCCGGTCGAAGGAAGAGGTCGACACGGCCGACATCTTCGCCGACGTGATGCCGGAGGACCTGCTGAAGTTCGGCATGATCCCCGAGTTCGTCGGGCGTCTGCCGGTCATCACCTCGGTGCACAACCTCGACCGCGAGGCGCTCATCCAGATCCTCACCGAGCCGCGCAACGCGCTGGTCAAGCAGTACCGCAAGCTGCTCGAGCTCGACGGGGTCGAGCTGGAGTTCACCGACGGCGCCCTCGAGGCCATCGCCGACCAGGCGATCCTGCGCGGCACCGGCGCCCGCGGACTGCGCGCCATCCTGGAGGAGGTGCTGCAGTCCGTCATGTACGAGGTGCCGTCGCGCCAGGACGTCGCCCGGGTGGTCATCACGCGCGAGTCCGTGCTCGAGCACGCGATCCCGACGCTCGTACCCCGCGACCAGCTCGCCGCCAAGCAGCAGCGCACGCCGCGGGAAAAGTCCGCCTGATCTTCAACCCATCGGCAAGCGCCCCGCGGAGACGATCCCTGGGGCGTTTTGCTTTCCCACCTCCTTAGAATTGGTCACCGTGACAACGCCAGAGCTGCCCACCCAGTACACCCCGGCCGACGTCGAGACCCGGAGCTATGAGCGCTGGGTATCCGAGGGCTACTTCACCGCCGACCCGGGCAGCCCGCGCGTGCCGTACAGCATCGTCCTGCCTCCGCCCAACGTGACGGGTGTCCTGCACATCGGCCACGCGCTCGACCACTCCATCCAGGACGCGCTGACGCGGCGCGCCCGCATGCAGGGGCGCGAGACCCTCTGGGTGCCCGGCATGGACCACGCCGGCATCGCCACCCAGAACGTCGTCGAGCGCGAGCTGGCCAAGCAGGGCAAGTCCCGACATGACCTCGGGCGTGAGGCGTTCGTCGAGCGGGTCTGGGAGTGGAAGGAGGAGTCCGGCGGCCGGATCCTCGGCCAGATGCGCAAGCTCGGCGACGGCGTCGACTGGTCGCGTGAGCGGTTCACGATGGACCCCGGGCTCTCGCGGGCCGTGCAGACCATCTTCAAGAAGCTGTTCGACGAGGGGCTGATCTACCGCGCCGAGCGGATCATCAACTGGTGCCCGCGCTGCCTGACCGCGCTCTCCGACATCGAGGTCGAGCACAGCGAGGACGAGGGCGAGCTGGTCTCGATCCGCTACTCCGACGAGATCGTGGTGGCCACCACGCGCGCCGAGACCATGCTCGGTGACACGGCCGTGGCCGTCCATCCTTCGGACGAGCGGTACGCGCACCTGATCGGCACGATGGTGGAGCTGCCGCTGACCGGCCGCATGATCCCCGTGGTCGCCGACGAGCACGTCGACCCGGCCTTCGGCACCGGCGCGGTCAAGGTGACCCCCGCTCACGACCCCAACGACTTCGAGATCGGGCGGCGCCATTCGCTGCCGTCGCTGACCGTCATGGACGAGCGCGGCGTCATCACCGCGCACGGCCCGTTCCAGGGGCTCGACCGCTTCGAGGCCAGGCCCGCCGTGGTGGCCGCGCTGCGCGCCGAGGGGCGGATCGTCGCGGAGAAGCGCCCCTACCTCCACTCGGTCGGCCACTGCTCGCGCTGCAAGACCGTCGTCGAGCCCAGGCTCTCGCTGCAGTGGTTCGTGAACGTCGGGCCGCTGGCCAAGGCGGCGGGCGACGCCGTTCGCGACGGCCGCACCCGCATCCACCCGCCCGAGCTGGCCAAGCGCTACTTCGACTGGGTCGACGACATGCACGACTGGTGCATCTCCCGCCAGCTCTGGTGGGGGCACCGCATCCCGGTCTGGTACGGGCCGGACGGCGAGGTCGTGTGCGTGGGCCCCGACGAGGATCCGCCCGCCGGCTACACGCAGGACCAGGACGTGCTCGACACCTGGTTCTCCTCGGCGCTGTGGCCGTTCTCGACGCTCGGCTGGCCGGACGCGACGCCAGAGCTCCAGCGCTTCTACCCGACCTCCGTGCTGGTCACCGGCTACGACATCCTGTTCTTCTGGGTTGCCAGGATGATGATGTTCGGGCTGTACGCGATGGACGGCGAGCCGCCGT
This sequence comes from Nonomuraea sp. NPDC049695, assembly GCF_040674955.1. Classification (NCBI taxonomy): domain Bacteria; kingdom Bacillati; phylum Actinomycetota; class Actinomycetes; order Streptosporangiales; family Streptosporangiaceae; genus Nonomuraea; species Nonomuraea sp. NPDC049695. The sequence goes on from NZ_JBFANV010000053.1 coordinate 77,228, forward strand.
TCCGCACCGTCGCGCTGCACGGCATGGTCCGCGACCAGTACGGCAAGAAGATGTCCAAGTCGTTCGGCAACGTGGTCGACCCGCTCGACTGGATCGAACGCTTCGGCGCCGACGCCACCCGCTTCACCCTGCTCCGCGGTGCCAACCCCGGTGCCGATGTCGCGGTGAGCGAGGAGTGGGCGGCCGGCTCCCGCAACTTCTGCAACAAGATCTGGAACGCCACGCGGTTCGCTCTGATGAACGGCGCGGCCGTGGGATCGCTGGAAGGAGCCGAGCTCACGGCGGCCGACCGCTGGATCCTGTCGCGGCTGCAGGCCGTGGTGGGGGCCGCGGACGCGGCCTTCGAGGAGTTCGAGTTCGCCAAGGCGTCCGATCTGCTCTACCACTTCGCGTGGGACGAGGTCTGCGACTGGTACCTGGAGCTAGCCAAGATCCAGCTCGCTGAGGGGCTCGAACACACCCGGCTGGTGCTCGGCCACGTGCTGGACGCGCTGCTGCGGCTGCTGCATCCGCTGGTGCCGTTCGTGTCCGAGGAGCTGTGGCGGGCCGTGACGGGCGGCGAGTCGATCGTCGTGGCGCCGTGGCCGGCCGTGGACGCCCGCTACACGGACGCCTCGGCCGAGGCGGAGATCGAGGCGCTGCAGGAGCTGGTGACCGAGGTCCGCAGGTTCCGCTCGGATCAGGGGCTCAAGCCCGGCCAGAAGGTGGCCGCCCGGCTCGGGCTGGCCGGCACTCCGCTGGCCGGCCAGGAGACCGCGATCCGCGCGCTGCTGCGCCTTACCGAGCCGGCGGAGTCGTTCAGCGCGACGGCCAGCTTCTCGGTGGGCGGGGTGACCGTGGAGATTGACACCGCGGGCGCCATCGACGTCCAGGCCGAGCGCAAGCGGCTGGAGAAGGATTTGGCGGCCGCGCGCAAGGAGGCCGCTCAGGTGGCAGCCAAGCTGAACAACGAGCAGTTCATGGCCAAGGCGCCGGAAGCAGTGGTGGCCAAGGTCAGGGAGCGGGCTGAGCAGGCGTCCGCGGACATCGCGCGCCTCGAGGCTCAGCTCGCCGGGCTCGGGGTTTGAACCATACGTACGCGGGGAAGGTCCATTCGTTACCTAAGATGGACCTCCGACGCCGTCGGGGCTGCTATCGTTTTCAACGTAGGGCGGCAAGCCCGACAACCCCCTCTGATGATCCCCGATCTTCGGGCCGTCCAGCCTCGCGGTTGGACAAAGCGCGAAAGTTGGAGTAAGTTAGCAGGGTTGCCTCGGAGAGAGGCGAGTCCGGAAGCTCCCGGATCGGGCGGTTTGACAAGGATCGTCCGGATCGGGTAGGATACGGTAGTGGAATGTGCGCCATGAGCGCTAGGGTCTCGCAAGGATTCTGGCGGGCATGTACGCGTCCGTTTCTTGAGAACTCAACAGTGTGTTAAAAGCCAGTGCATGAGATACACATGCATGACCCCGTCATGATTGACGGATATTGCT
>NZ_JBFANV010000054.1:0-78544 GCF_040674955.1 Nonomuraea sp. NPDC049695
ATCGACCGGACCACCTACAAGGCCACCATCAGCATCAACATGATCCCGGCCAGCCCTTGACGCCGCCACCACAGCCCTAACTGAACGGCGTTGGGTCTAGAGCCAGCCGTTCCTGCGGAAGCCCCGGTGCAGGAGCACACAGGCGGCCACCATGACGGCCAGCACCGCGGGGTAGCCCCAGACCTGGTGGATCTCCGGCATGAAGTCGAAGTTCATGCCGTAGATCCCGGCGATCATCGTGGGCACGGCCAGGATGGCGACCCAGGACGAGATCTTGCGCATGTCCTCGTTGGCGAGCGCGTTGGAGCGGGCGAGCGCGGCCTGCAGGATCGAGCTGCACAGCTCGTTCGAGGACTCGACCTGCTCGCACACCCGGGAGAGGTGGTCGCCGACGTCGCGGAAGTATTCACGCATGTCGTTGGGGATGACGCGGCGCTGCGGCAGTGCGGCCAGGGGGGAGAGCAGCGGCATGACGGCCCGCTTCATCTCCAGCATCTCCCGCTTGAGCTGGTAGATCCGGTTGATGTCGCGGGAGCTGACGTCGGCGAACACCGTCGCCTCGACCTCTTCCAGCTCGAGCTGCATGAGGTCGGCGACCTGGAGGTACTGGTCGACGACGTGGTCGGCGATGGCGTGCAGGACGCCGGCGGGGCCGCGGTTCATCAGCTTGGGCTTGTCCTCGAGGCGCTCGCGGACCACCGTGAGGGGGCAGTGCTCGCCGTGGCGCACCGTCACCACGAAGTCCACGCCGAGGAACACCATGATCTCGCCGGTGGCGATGATCTCGCTGTTGCCGGTCAGCTCGTCGTGGTCGAGGTAGGAGACGGTCTTGAGCACCATGAACAGCGACTCGCCGTAGCGCTCCACCTTGGGGCGCTGGTGCGCTTTGACGGCGTCCTCGACGGCCAGCGGGTGCAGCCCGAACACCTCGGAGAGCCACTCCACCTCGGGGGCCTCGGGCTCGTGCAGCCCGACCCAGACGAACGCGTTGGCGCCGTCGGAGCTCTTGTTGTGCTCGCGTACGAGGTCGAGCGCCTCGACGATGCCGGAGGCGGCGACCTTCTTGCCCTGGATGTAGGCGCCGTACTCGACGAGGGAGTCAACGGGGGGCACGCAGACCTCACGCACCGACTCGGCGAGCGCGAGCCCGGTGTGCGGACGAACAGGGTGACGGTTGATGCGACGGAAAAGCGTGGACGAGCGCATGGCAGTCCCTTTCCGCCCGACCTGGCACGCTCCACGCGCGACGAAAAGTCACCTCACAGAATGCGCGGAGGCACGATCAGGCTGCCGGATTGGAGTGGTCGGGGGTATACGGGGTGTACGTGAACGAGCACGTACTGCTGGGATCACCAGGTTTCATCCCGGACCACCTCCAATCGCATTGGGACGCCGCGAAGCCGCCCTAACTTACCACAGGCGGGTGAACCTACTTGACGATACTCGCAAGGATGGCCTGGACTCAGGTAGAACTCGACAAAGTTCCGGTGCTATTCGGGCGAATGGTGTGGTCGAGCACCCTCGCGTGCGCGGGGCGGCGGGCCTGCGACAATGGACCGCGTGCGCGTTCTAGTCATTGGTTCCGGAGGGCGTGAGCACGCCCTGTGCCGTTCACTCAAACTCGATCCCCAGGTCGGCGAGCTCCACTGTGCCCCGGGCAACGCGGGCATCGAGGAGGTGGCGACCGTCCATCCCGTCGATCCGCTCGACCCTGAGCAGGTGGCCGAGCTGGCCCTGCGGCTGCGGGTCGATCTCGTGGTGGTGGGGCCGGAGGCGCCGCTCGTGGCGGGGGTGTCCGACGCCGTACGCGAGGCGGGCATCGCGTGCTTCGGGCCGTCGAGAGAGGCCGCCATGATCGAGGGCTCCAAGACGTTCGCCAAGGAGATCATGAGGGCGGCCGACGTGCCGACCGCGCGGGCCAGGAGCTGCGTCACGGAGGAGGAGGCGGCCGCCGCTCTCGACGAGTTCGGCGCCCCGTACGTGGTCAAGGACGACGGGCTGGCCGCCGGCAAGGGCGTGGTCGTCACCGACGACAGGGAGAAGGCGCTGGCGCACGCGCAGGCGTGCGACCGGGTCGTGATCGAGGAGTTCCTCGACGGGCCCGAGGTGTCGATGTTCGCGCTGTGCGACGGGAGCACCGCCGTGCCGCTGCAGCTCTCGCAGGACTTCAAGCGCGCCTACGACGGCGACGAGGGCCCCAACACCGGCGGCATGGGCGCCTACACCCCCCTGCCGTGGGCGCCTGACGGGCTGACCGAGCAGGTCATGCGGGAGGTCGTGCACCCGACGATCGGCGAGCTGACCCGGCGCGGGCTGCCCTACCAGGGCGTGCTCTACGTGGGGCTGGCCCTGACCTCGAAGGGGCCGAAGGTCGTCGAGTTCAACGCGCGTTTCGGCGATCCGGAGACAGAGGTGCTGCTCGACCGGCTGGAGACGCCGCTGGGCGGGCTGCTGATGGCCTGCGCGACCGGCGAGCTGGGGCTCGACCCGGTGTTCAAGGACGGCTCGGCCGTGACCGTGGTGATCGCCGCGGAGAACTACCCCGAGGCGCCGGTCAAGGGCGACGTGATCAATGGGCTTCAGGAGACCGACAACGCGTACGTCCTCCACTCCGGCACCAAGCGGCAGGGCGACGAGGTGGTCTCCAACGGCGGCCGGGTGCTCAACGTGGTCGGCCACGGACCCGACCAGGAGAGCGCGCGCCAGGCGGCCTACGACCTCGTCGGCCGGATCGAGCTGCGCGGCTCCTTCCACAGGACGGACATCGCCCGATGAAACACGTGCACTCCGGCAAGGTACGCGACCTCTACCAGACCGACGAGGGTCTGCTCCTGATGGTCGCCTCCGACCGGATCTCGGTCTTCGACTACGTGCTGGAGACCGAGATCCCCGACAAGGGCGCCATTCTCACGCAGATGTCGCTGTGGTGGTTCGACCAGCTCAAGGATGTCGTGCCCAACCATGTCGTGGCACCCGGCGACGCCGCCCGCAGCGTGCTGTGCAGGCCGCTGCGGATGGTGCAGGTCGAGTGCGTGGCACGGGGCTATCTCGCGGGCGGCGGGCTGAACGAGTACCGCGCCGACGGCACGGTCTCGGGCGTCCGTCTGCCGGAGGGGCTCGAGGACGGCTCCCGGCTTCCTGAGCCGATCTTCACGCCGTCCACGAAGGCGCCCATGGGGCAGCACGACGAGCCCATCTCGTACGAGCAGGTCGTCCAGGAGGTCGGTGCGGAGACCGCCGAGGAGTTGCGGCGGATCACCCTGGCCGTCTACACCCGCGGCGCGGAGATCGCCCGCGAGCGCGGCATCATCGTGGCCGATACCAAGATCGAGCTCGGCTGGGACGCCGACGGGGTTCTGACGCTCGGCGACGAGGTGCTTACGCCCGACTCGTCGCGATTCTGGCCGGCCGACCAGTGGCAGCCGGGCCGTGCGCAGTATTCTTTTGACAAGCAATTTGTGCGCGATTGGTTGCTATCGCCCGAATCGGGATGGGACAAATCCTCCGGAACCCCCCCACCTCCCCTTCCTGACCACGTGATCGAGCGCACAAGGCAGCGATACCTAGAAGCATATGAGCGCGTCACGGGGGCTTCCTTTAGCGGATGATTCGGCTGGGTCATGTGGTGTAAGCGACTACTGTTGGCCCGATCGAGCCTCACCGTTGATTTCAAGGAGCCGCACGAATGGTCCGTTACCGCGTGCGCGGTGGCAACGCACTGCGTGGAACCGCGTTCATCCAGGGCGCGAAGAACGCCGTGCTACCCATGATCGGTGCGGCTCTGCTCGCCGCCAAGGGCCGCACCGTCCTGCGCAACGTGCCGATCATCGAAGACGTCCGCCGCGCGATCGAGCTGGCCGAGGCGGTCGGCGCGTACGTCGAGCTGCACGAGTCCGAGCGCACGCTGGTCATCGACGCCTCCAGGGTGGACAGCCCCGTGCTGCCCGCCGCGATCGCCAGGCGCTTCCGCGGCTCGGTTCTGTTCACCCCCGCTCTGCTCCACCGGCTGGGCGAGGCGATCGTGGAGGGCGTCGGCGGCTGCAACCTCGGCAGCCGCAACCTCGACTTCCACTACCTCGGCTACAAGCGGCTGGGCGCCATCGTGGACGAGGGCGACACCGTCATCCACGTCAAGGCGTCCGGCCTGACCGGGGCGACCCTCTACCTCGACACCCCGTCACACACCGGCACCGAGAACCTCATCATGGCCGCCGCCCTGGCCAAGGGCACGACGGTGATCGAGAACGCGGCGCTGGAGCCCGAGGTGCTCGACGTCATCGACATGCTCACCAAAATGGGCGCGCGGATCAGCGGCGGCGGCACGGGGTTCATCACCGTGGAGGGCGTGGAGGAGCTGCACGCCGTCGAGCACACGGTGATGCCCGACCGGCTCGACGCCGGTGTGTTCGCGATGGCCGCGGCCATCACCGGGGGCGAGCTGAGCCTCGTGGGCACGGGCCTCGACCTCGGCGTCGTCCGCTACAAGCTGGAGCAGATGGGGGTCGACTTCGCCCGCCAGGGCGCCGTCCTGCACGTGCGGTGCGAGGGCCCGCTGCGGCCGATCAACATCATCACCGACACCTACCCCGGCTTCGCCACCGACCTGCAGTCCCCGATGATGACCGTCGCGGCGCTCGCCGACGGCACCAGCTACATCCACGAGCGCATCTTCGACGGCAGGTTCGCCCTGGCCGGAGAGCTGAACAAGATGGGCGCGAACGTCGAGGTCGAGGGCAGCCGGGCCGTGGTGCGCGGCAGGACGCCGCTGATCGGCACCCAGGTGACGGCCCACGACCTGCGCTCGGGCATCGCCCTGGTGCTCGCCGGGCTCGCCGCCGAGGGCGAGACCGTGATCGACTCCGGATACCTGATCGACCGCGGCCACGCGCATCTCGCCGCCCGAATGCGCGCGCTCGGCGCGGACATTACACGAGAGATTTCAGAGCGCTAAAAAACGCTGGAAAAACCTCGTTGAGCTGCTAGGACATCTTGTCGGGCGGTCAACCTCTACGGCTTTCCGGAAAAGTCGGGCGTGACATTACGGCCCCCGCGAGCGATCGTTCCAAAAGAGAGCACTGCAACGGACGGCAGGATGGGACGAACATTGGTCGATAGGGCCGAAGAAACTCCCCGAGTGTCACGCCCGGGCGCTATGACACCGGACCTAACCATCGGCGTGGTCGGACCTCACGACTTGGTCGAGCGAGTCATGCTGATGGGTCATGCCGCGGCACCATTGCCGTGTCGCCTTGTCGCGGCTGCGTACCGCGACGAACAGGAGGCACCGGACAAGGTGACGCGGCTCGGTCCCGGAGTCGACGCATGCCTGTTCGCCAGCCCGGTCCCCTATGACCTGGCCAGGCGTTCCGGCGTGCTGACGATGCCCGCGACGTACGTCCAACTCGGCGGAGCAGCATTGGTGGCGGCGCTGGCCAAGGCCGCGCTAGACCCCCGCATCGACCCGCAACGGGTCAGCATCGACGTGGTGAGCAGGGCAGATGTCGAGGAGGCCTACACGGACCTCGGCATTCCCGCCGCCGACGTGCACAGCCGCGACGAGCCGGGCGCCACCGGCACGATCGCGGCTTACCATGAACGCCTGGTCAGGCAGGGGGCGACCTCCGGGGCGCTGACGTGCCTGCCCGCGGTGGGCGAGCGCCTGCACGCGGCAGGCGTGCCGGTCATCAGGATCAGGCCGACCTCGGGCGCGGTCCGCACGGCGCTGCACACAGCGGCGCTGCTGGGGGCGCATCACCGGCTGGAGGAGTCGCAGCTGACGGTGGTCCTGGTGGAGGTGCCGACGCTGCGCGAGCCCGTACGCCGCGCCGCGCCCCGCTACTGGCGCGACGAGCTGCGGCTGTCGCTCCACCGGCTCCTGGTCCAGGAGGCGAACCGGATGAACGCCACCGTCTGGCCCATCGACGATCACAGCTATCTGGTCACCGCGACCAGAGGCTCGATCGTGGCGGCGACGGACGGGTTCAGGGTGCTGCCGTTCGCCGGGAGGATCAGGGACGAGCTGGGTCTGGCGGTCGAGGTCGGCGTGGGCATGGGACGCACGACGCACGACGCGGAGTCGCACGCTCGGGCGGCGCTGGCCCGCACGCAGGCGGGCAAACAGGCGCAGGGGTTCGCCGTGGACCGCGAAGGGCGAGCGCTCATCCCCGCTCCCCGCATGCCACCCGCTGGATCGGCCGCACTCAAGCCGAAGGGCGTGGAGGTGCTGGCCCGGCTGGCGGCCAAGCTCGAGGGTGGAGACACCGTGGTCGACGCCGAGGGGGCGGGCAAGATGCTGGGCGTCACGCCCCGCACGGCCCGGCGGTTGCTGCGCACGTTGGTTGACGAGGGACTCGCGTGGCCGCTCCCGCCGAACCGCACACCCCAGCCTGGCCGTCCGCGCCAGCTGTACCGGCTGATCGTGGAGAAACTCGGTCCCCGATGAGGCCCCGGTTCCTGGGGAGTGCCGTGCTTGAGCCCGTCGCCTGATGGCGGCGGGCTCTCGTCCGCGCGGAAAGAGCTGAGTGGTTCCGGGGCGTTTGGGTACTTTGTCGTGACCTGTGGCAGACGATGGCATTGACAATCAGTGTCATCACTGCGAACTCCCACATTGACCCCGGTGAAGTTATTGGTTGACCCGTGTAGATGCGGGTATGTTCTCGGACGCCCCCGATCGACGAGATTCGGACGGGGGCGCCAAATTCTTTCCGGCGCCGCCCCTGCCGCTCGGTGAGTCGAGTCGCGCGCTCCCGGTGTGCGTTTCTGGTCGGGGCGCCGTGCTTTCGCCCAACATCACGTGCATGGCCGCGAGTCGTGGTAGCGATGTGACCGGTTTCGGGCTGATCCGTCCGGCGTTGCGGGTCGCCGTCGTTCTGGGTCCGATACCTGCCGGAGCACGTCAGAGCCGACCTGTATGGTCATGAGTCATGAAGTTAGACACCACTGACAGTCGCACTCCGCTCATGGTCTGGGGTGCCTTGGCCACCGTCTACGTGGTGTGGGGTTCGACGTATCTCGGGATCGGCATCGCGGTCGAGTCGATGCCGCCCATGCTGAGCGGGGCCATGCGGTTCATCGCCGCCGCCGTCCTGCTCGCCGGCTTCCTGCTGGTGCGGTCGGGGCCGGCGGCCTTCAGGATGTCGCGCAGGCAGTTCCTCGGCGCGGCCCTCGTGGGCGTGCTGCTGCTGACCCTGGGCAACGGGCTGCTGGCGGTGGCCGAGCAGTACATCTCCACGGGCCTGGCGGCGCTTCTGGTGGCCTCGGTGCCGCTGTGGCTGGTCGTGTTCAGGTTCGCCGTGCGCGACCGTCCCAAGGCGCTCACGCTCGTGGGTGTGCTGATCGGGCTCGGCGGGGTCGCGGCACTCTCGCTGACCGGCGCCCAGGGCGGCAGCGGCGTCGGGATCGTGGCGGTGCTGCTCGGCTCGGTGTCCTGGTCCGTGGGCTCGTTCCTGTCGGGCAGGATCCAGATGCCGGCCAACCCGCTCGCCACCAGCGCCGTCGAGATGGTCGTGGGCGGCGCCGGACTGCTGGTGCTCGGCCCCGGGATCGGCGAGCGGCTCGACCTGTCGGCCGTCACCACCAGGTCCTGGGTGGCGCTGGCCTATCTGATCCTGGTGGGATCCCTGATCGGGTTCACCGCGTTCTCGTGGCTGCTCGGCAACGCCCCCATCTCGCTGGTGTCCACCTACGCGTACGTCAACCCGGCCGTGGCCGTCGCGCTGGGCGCGCTCGTGCTGCACGAGCCGATCACGACGCAGGTGCTCGTCGGTGGCCTGGTCATCCTGGTGGGCGTGGCGCTGGTGATCTCAAACGAGGGGAAGAGACCGAAGCGCGTCCTCGAAGACCTCGACGGTGACGGTGACGTCGGCCTCGGTGTGCGCGGTGGACAGGCACCACAGCCCGCGCGGCACCATGTTGACCCCCCGGTCGAGCAGCGCGGCGTGTAGGCGCCGCAGGTGATCAGCCGCTGATCAGCCGTGGAAGGCGCTCGCCGCCGCGAGGAAGGCGTCGTTGGCCTCCGGGTCGCCGATCGACACGCGGGCGCCTTCCCCCGCGAACGGCCGCACGGCCACCCCCTCGACCGCGCATGCCGCGGCGAAGTCCATGGTGCGCTCGCCGAGCCTGAGCCAGACGAAGTTGGCCTCGGTGGGCGGCACCGTCCAGCCCTGGGAGATCAGCGACTCGCGGACCCGCGTGCGCTCCTTGACCACCCGCTCGACCCGCTCCAGCAGCTCGTCCTCGGCCTGGAGCGAGGCGATGGCCGCCACCTGGGCGAGGTGGTTGACCGCGAACGGGATGATCGTCTTGCGCACGGCCGTCGCCACCGGCTCGTGCGCGACCAGGTAGCCGACCCGCAGGCCCGCCAGCCCGTATGCCTTGGAGAACGTACGCAGCACGCAGACGTTCGGCCGGTCGCGGTAGAGGGTCAGGCCGTCGGGGACGTCCTCGTCGCGCACGTACTCGCGGTAGGCCTCGTCCAGCACCACCAGCACGTGCTCGGGCACCCGGTCCAGGAACGCCTCCAGCGGGCCCCGGCGGACGGCGGTGCCGGTGGGGTTGTTCGGGTTGCACACGAACACCATGCGGGTGTCGTCGTTGATCGCCGCCGCCATGGCGTCCAGGTCGTGGTCCTCGCCGACCAGCGGCACCCTCACCGACGTGACTCCGGCCAGGTCGGCCAGCAGCGGGTACGCCTCGAACGACCGCCATGCGTACACGACCTCGGCCCCGGGCTCCCCGACCGTCTCGAACAGCTGCTGCGCCACCGTGACGGACCCCGCGCCGAGGGCGATGTGGTCGACCGGCACGCCGAACCGCTCGGCGATGGCCTCGGTCAGCTTGACCGCGCCGGGGTCGGGATAGCGGTTGATCTGCCGCGCCCCCTCGGCGATGGCCTCGACCACGGACGGCAGCGGGTCGTACGGGGACTCGTTCGACGACAGCTTGTACGACCGGCCGTCGGGGGTCACAACGGCCTTGCCCGGCTTGTAGGCGGCCATGGTGTCCAGGATGTGGCGGAAACGAGGCATGACCTAACCATATGAGGCCCGGCGGGCCCAGGCATCAACCAGGGCGCACTAGCGATACTTGTCGAGGGCCGCCGCGACGAGCTTGGCCGCCTGGTCACCGGTGGCGAACCCGGACCGGCGGTGGTTCAGGTAGATGAGCACCCAGACGTTCGACAGGCAGAAGGAGATCTGCGTCCGATAGAGCCGCAGCCCGCCGAGGACCGATCTCTGGGTGAAGCTGTACGCCGCGTCGCCCACGGCCGGACCCTTGCGGAGCTTGGTCCCAGGGACGCGCTTCGGCTCCTCCTTCATGCTCTTGACCGTCTGCTCATGGGCGGCGCACGCGCTCCAGGAGGAGCTGATGGCGCTGAGGTTCAGCCCGGTGCCGTCCCCCTTGTTCCACATGCAGCTGCCGGCGGACAGATACTGGCGCTTGGCCGAACCGCCCAGCAACGAGCGCACCTGGGCGCTGGTCAGCAGGTCGCACGCCTCGAAGGCGCGTTTGATCTGCGGCGTTGTCGGCGACGGCGGGCCGAATGTCGGCATCGAGTAGGTCGGCACCGAGTAGGTGACCGGGGGTGAGAGCGCGAAGCCGAGTACGCGGACGACGTTCGGAAACAGGCGCGGCACGACCACGACCGTCGCCGTCACGACCAGCACCACCGCCAGCACGGCACCCACGGCGAGCTTGGTCCGGCCGCGTCGAGGCTGGCGTACCGGCCTGGTGTGCCGCTGCCTCAGGGCCGGGGCGGTCGCGGGGTTCCCCCGCGAGATGGCCTCCAGCGAGCGGCCCGCCTCGTCCGGCGGGCAGCGCCGCGCCGGGTCCTTCTCCAGGATCGCGGCCAGCACGGGCGCGAGCGGTCCTGCCAGCCGGAAGGGGGCGGGCTCCTGCATCAGCACGGCCGCCAGCACGGCGGCGGTGTTCGGGCCGGCGAACGGCGGGCCGCCCTCCACGGCCGTGAAGAGCGTGGCGCCGAGCGACCACAGGTCGGCGGCAGGGCCGTCCGTCTCGCCCCTCAGACGCTCGGGCGCGATGTAGCCGGGCGAGCCGGTCAGGAACCCGGACTGGGTGAGCGCGGGGTCTCCGGCGATGGTCGCGATGCCGAAGTCGGTCAGCAGCACCCGCCCGTCGTCGGTGAGCATGACGTTGGCGGGCTTGACGTCCCGGTGCAGGACGCCCGACGCGTGCGCGGCCGCGAGGGCGTCGAGCACCCGCAGGCCGATCCCGGCGACCTGCCGCGGCGGCAGCGGGCCGTTGTCACGTACGGCCTGGTCGAGGGAGCGGCCGCGGACCAGTTCCATGACGATCCACGGCCGCCCGCCGTCGAGGACGACGTCGTGCACGGTGACGATGGAGGGGTGGGAACGCAGCCGCGCCGCGGCCCGTGCCTCGCGGAGCGTGCGTTCGGTCAGCTCGGTCCGCGAGGCCGCGTCGAGGTCCGGCGGTAACTTGACCTCCTTGACGGCGACCTCCTGCTGGAGCAGCTCGTCCGTCGCCCGCCAGACCGTGCCCATGCCGCCCTCGCCGAGCTGCGACTGCAGCCGGTAGCGGCCCCCGAGCAACGTCACCGCGCCCCCTCTCCGATCTTCCGTGGCCCTCTGTCAATATCACGGCCGACAGGGACTAATCAGGCGGTAAGGGGAACGAGTCGATCGCGGGATCAGACGAGCGAGCGCACCACCACGGTCTGGTCGCGGCCGGGGCCGACGCCGATGGCCGAGATCGGGGCGCCGCTCATCTCCTCCAGCGCCCGCACGTACGCCTGCGCGGTGGGCGGCAGGTCGTCGAACGACTTCGCGCTGGTGATGTCCTCCTGCCACCCCGGCAGTTCCTCGTAGACCGGAACGGCGTGGTGGAAGTCCGTCTGCGTCATCGGGATCTCGTCGTGCCGCACCCCGTCCACCTCGTAGGCGACGCACACCGGGATCTTCTCCAGTCCGGACAGCACATCCAGCTTGGTGAGGAAGTAGTCGGTGATCCCGTTGATCCGGGTCGCGTAGCGGGCGATGACCGCGTCGAACCACCCGCAGCGCCGGTTGCGGCCGGTGGTGACGCCGTACTCGCCGCCCGTCTGCCGCAGCCAGTCGCCCACCTCGTCGGTCAGCTCGGTCGGGAAGGGACCGGAGCCGACGCGGGTGGTGTACGCCTTGAGAATGCCGATGATCTTGGTGAGACGGTTCGGCGGGATGCCGGCGCCGGCGCAGGCCCCGCCCGAGGTGGGCGAGGAGGACGTGACGAAGGGGTACGTGCCGTGGTCGATGTCCAGCAGCGTGCCCTGGCCGCCCTCCAGCAGCACGAACTTGCCCTCGTCCAGCGCCTTGGAGAGCACCAGCGAGGTGTCGGCGATGTGCGGCTTGAGCCGCTCGGCGTAGGCGAGGTACTCCTCCAGGACGGCGGAGGGTTCGATGCCGCGCCGGTTGTAGACCTTGGTCAGCACCTGGTTCTTCTCGGTCAGGGCGACCTCGATCTTCTTCGCCAGGATGCCGGGGTCGAGCAGGTCCTGCACGCGCACGCCCATGCGGGCGATCTTGTCGCCGTACGCCGGCCCGATGCCGCGCCCCGTGGTGCCGATCTTGGCCTTGCCCAGGTAGCGCTCGGTGACCTTGTCGAGGGCCTTGTGGTGGGGCATGATCAGGTGCGCGTTGGACGAGATCAGCAGCCGCTCGGCGGAGATGCCGCGCGCGGCCAGCCCGTCGATCTCGCTCAGCAGCACCCCGGGGTCGATGACCACGCCGTTGCCGATAACGGGCACGACGTCAGGCGACAGGATTCCCGTGGGTAGGAGATGGAGCGCGTATTTCTGGTCCCCGATGACCACGGTGTGTCCCGCGTTGTTGCCACCTTGATAGCGGACGACGTAGTCGACGTCGCCACCGAGCAGGTCGGTGGCCTTGCCCTTGCCCTCATCGCCCCACTGGGCGCCAACGAGAACGGCAGCCGGCATGGTTGTGTCTCCCGTGCACAAATCGAAACCCCTGGCGCAAGCGCGACAGGGGCTCTTGCGTAGAGAGACTACCCGAACGTGCCCATACGTCCCAAGACAGCGATTGCTAGCCCTTGGTGAGCGCGTCGTAACCGGTCTCCGTGCTGTCCTTGAGGAACTGCAGGCACCGCTCGGCCTCGTCCTTCTCGCCGATCGCCTGGGCGGCCCTGGACAGGGCGTACAGGCAGCGCAGGAAGCCGCGGTTGGGCTCGTGCTCCCAAGGGATGGGGCCGTGTCCCTTCCAGCCGTTGCGACGCAGTTGGTCGAGCCCGCGGTGGTAGCCCGTGCGGGCGAAGGCGTAGGAGGTGACGGCATGGCCCTGCGCGAAGTACTCCTCCGCGAGCGACGCCCATGCCGCTGGATGGGCGGGGAAGCGGGCGGCCACGTCGGCGGCCTTGGCGCCCGATTCGAGCGCCTCCCTGGCCTCGGGCAGATCCGGCAGTTGAGTCGGGGGCGGCCCGGCGAGAAGGTTATCCATACGACAAGTCATACCCGCCGGGCCGCGAAAGGCGCTACGAGATCTTCGTCCCACTCGACTTGAGGTTCTCGCACGCCTCGACGACGCGCGCCGCCATCCCGGCCTCGGCGGCCTTGCCGTACGAACGCGGGTCGTACGCCTTCTTGTTGCCCACCTCGCCGTCCACCTTCAGTACGCCGTCGTAGTTGCGGAACATGTGGTCCGCGACCGGCCGGGTGAAGGCGTACTGGGTGTCGGTGTCGATGTTCATCTTGACGACGCCGTACGAGATGGCCTCGTGGATCTCCTCGAGCGACGAGCCGGAGCCGCCGTGGAAGACCAGGTCGAACGCCTTCTCCTTGCCGTACTTGGCCGCGACCGCGTCCTGGAGGTCCTTCAGCACGCTCGGCCGCAGCTTGACGTGGCCCGGCTTGTAGACGCCGTGCACGTTGCCGAACGTCGCCGCCAGGATGTAGCGGCCCTTCTCACCGAGGCCCACGGCCTCGGCGGTGGCCAGCGCGTCCTCGGGCGTCGTGTAGAGCTTCTCGTTGATCTCGCCGACGACGCCGTCCTCCTCGCCGCCGACGACGCCGATCTCCATCTCCATGATGATCCGCGCCCTGGCGCACTTCTCCAGGAGCTCCTTGGCGATCTCCAGGTTCTCGTCGAGCGGCACGGCCGAGCCGTCCCACATGTGCGACTGGAAGAGCGGGTCGAGGCCCTTGGAGACCCGCTCGAGGGAGATGTCGATCAGCGGCCGCATGAAGCCGTCGAGCTTGTCCTTGGGGCAGTGGTCGGTGTGCAGCGCCACCGTGACGGGATATTTCGCGGCCACGACCCGCGCGTACTCCGCCAGCGCCGTCGCGCCCGTGACCATGTCCTTTACGGTGGCTCCTGACAGGAATTCGGCGCCGCCCGTGGAGACCTGGACGATGCCGTCGCTCTCCGCCTCCGCGAAGCCGCGCAGGGCGGCGTTCAACGTCTGCGACGACGTCACATTGATCGCCGGGTAGGCGAATCCGCCGGCCTTGGCCCGGTCGAGCATCTCAGCGTAGACCTCTGGAGTCGCAATAGGCATGATTCATCTCCCTGAGAAGTTACGGCTTCGCGCCAGGCCCAGTATTCCGGGTCACTACCCCATGTGGTAGACACAACGCGTTTGTGCCCGCTACGGGTAGGCTCTCGGCGTGGACTGGCTCTGGAATCTCCTCGACCCGACGTGGTGGCTGACCGTGTTGGGGGCTTTCGCGACGATCGGCGTTCTCGCGATCATCTTCGCCGAAACCGGTTTGCTGCTCGGGTTCTTCCTGCCTGGCGACTCACTCCTGGTGGC
Source organism: Nonomuraea sp. NPDC049695 (assembly GCF_040674955.1). Lineage (NCBI taxonomy): Bacteria > Bacillati > Actinomycetota > Actinomycetes > Streptosporangiales > Streptosporangiaceae > Nonomuraea > Nonomuraea sp. NPDC049695. The sequence continues at coordinate 13,780 of NZ_JBFANV010000054.1, forward strand.
CGCGGGGATTTTCAGCTCGGCCGCGGTGGCTGACGGAATGGGCATCGAGCCTCTCTCCATGCCCGTCCTGTTGATCGGCACGCCGCTGTGCGCCATTGCGGGCGCTCAACTGGGGCATTTCCTGGGAGCCAGATTCGGCCGCAAACTCTTCGAGAAACCTGATTCGCGGTTGTTCAAGAGGGAGCACGTCGTCAGGGCCGAGGAGTTCTTCGAGAAGTTCGGTCCGGCCAGAGCGGTGATCCTGGCCAGGTTCGTGCCGATCGTGCGCACGTTCATGAATCCTGTCGCGGGCGTGCTGGAGATGCCGGCCAAGCGCTTCTTCCTGTGGAACGCCATCGGCGGCGTGGTCTGGGTCGAGGGCCTGCTCCTGCTCGGCCACTTCCTCGGCAGCAAGGTCGACCCCAAGCAGATCGACAGGTACATCCTGCCGGGCGTCTTCGTCATCGTGCTCATCTCGCTGATCCCGATCATCATCGAGGTGATCAAGAAGCGCCGGGAGCGTAAGAACACCCCCACGCCCAACGGCAAGCACCACCGCGTGCACTGACCCGAAAACCGGGGGTTACCCGGGGTACGCTGCCGTCTGTGGGACGCCACAGGTCAGATCCGATGGGCCTTGCCCGCTTGGCGCTCGCCCTCCTCGCCGCGGGCGCCGTGGTGACGCTCCTCGTCATCGGCGCTCGCGCGCTGCTCGGCTCGTCCGACGCGACGCAGGAGCGAGAGCGTGCCGTCGCCGCCACGACCGGCCCGGTCACGGCGGCCACCGCGCGGGAGCCGACCGTGCGCATCGAGTGCGTCGCCGAGACCTGCCCCATCGTCACGGTACGCGTGCCGGGCGGCGACGTGCTGCAGTACCGCGAGATGAGCAGGGGCGAAGAGGTCAGCTACTTCGAGCCCGAGCTCGACGTCGTGCTCAGTGACGCGGGCACGGTCCGCGTCACCGAGAACGGCAAACCCAGGGACCAGGGCAAGGACGGCGAACGCGACGCGTTCACCGTCAAGAGCCCCGGAGGCTAGAGCCCGAGGTCTTCGAGGGTGAAGGCCGAGCGGTATTCCAGGCCCTCGCCGGTGATGCGCTCCCTTGCGCCCCTGTCGATGATCGTCGCCACGGCCACGACCTCGGCCCCCGCCTCGCGCAGCGCCTCGACGGCCGTCAGCGGCGAGCCGCCCGTCGTGGAGGTGTCCTCGACGGCCAGCACGCGCCGCCCCCTCACCTCGGGGCCCTCGATCCTGCGCTGCATGCCGTGCTGCTTCTGCGCCTTGCGGACCACGAACGCGTCGAGCGTGCGCCCGCGCGCCGCCGCCACGTGCAGCATCGCGACCGCCACCGGGTCGGCCCCCAGCGTGAGCCCGCCCACCGCGTCGAACTCGAGGTCCGCCGTCAGGTCGAGCATCACCCTGCCGACGAGGGGCGCGGCCACGCCGTCGAGCGTGATGCGGCGCAGGTCGAGGTAGAAGTCGGCCTCCATGCCGGAGGAGAGGATGACCTTGCCGTGGACGACGGCCTTGCTCTTGATCTCGGCCAGCAGGTTGTCGCGATCCGTCATGCGTCCAAGCTTATGGGCCTGCCCGAAGGTCTCGACTCGGAGGCAAAGGCACGGGCGCGGTTTAGTCATCGCCGATAGTGCGGAATGAATGCGCGGGCAACCCCGTGTAATCGTGAGGTCACTATGGGTGTCGAATCTCCACAAAGCGATGCAGAGCTCCTTCAGGCGGTCAGAGAGGGCAACGCCGCCGCCTACGGGCTGCTCTACGAGCGCCACGTCGCCGCCGCCCGCGCGCTGGCCAGGCAGCTCGTCTCGCGCGTCGAGGTGGAGGACGTGGTCGCGGAGTCGTTCACGAAGATCCTCGACCTGGTCGGCAGGGGCGGCGGGCCCCAGTCCGGCTTCCGCACCTACCTGCTGACCGTGGTGCGGCACACGGTCCACGACCGCTCCAGGATCGAGGGCGGCGAGATGACCATGGGGGAGTACGACCCGGGGGTGCCGTTCGTCGATCCGTCGCTCGTCGGGCTGGAGAGGTCGCTGATCGCCAGGGCGTTCCTGTCGCTGCCCGAGCGGTGGCGGGCGGTGCTCTGGCACACCGAGGTGGAAAGGTGCAGGCCGGCCGAGGTGGCTCCGCTGCTGGGTCTGTCCGTCAACGGCGTGGCGGCGCTCGCGTACCGGGCGCGGGAGGGGCTGCGGCAGGCGTACCTGCAGATCCACCTGGGCTCGCCGCCGCGGCACGACTGCCGCCCCGTGCTCGGCAAGATGGGCGCGTACGTGCGGGGCGGGCTGACCAGGCGCGACGCCAAAGAGGTCGACGAGCATGTGAGCGGCTGCGAAGAGTGCCACGGGGTGCTGCTGGAGCTGGCCGACGTCGACCGCGGGCTGCGTGTCATGGTCGGGCCGCTGATCGCGGGGCCGGTATTCGGCGGGTACGCGGCGGCGCAGGCCAGGTCGGTTGTGGCGGGTGGTGGCGCGCGCGGGCTGCTGCGGGTGCTCGGCCGGGCGCGACGGGCGCCCAGGCACCAGCAGGCCGCGATGGCCGGCGGCATGGCGGTGACGATGGCCGTGGCGACCGTGCTGCTGCTCTCCGACGGCAGGCCGGGCAGGAAGCCCGTCGCCGCGCCGGTCGCCGTGCCGCCGGCCTCGGTGCAGCCGGTGCCGGTGCCGCTGCAGAGCGAGGAGCCCGCCCGGGTGCCCCCACCGCCGCCGGTCAGGGGCAGGCCGCCGGCCCAGGCGCGGCTGCGCGCCACGATCGACGCGCTCGGATCTCTTGTACGGGCCCGGCCCGGCATCGTCGGCATGCGGCTGCGCAACTACGGCGGGGCCGACAGCGAGAGCCTGACGGCGTTCGTCTATCTGCCGGCGGGCGTGGCGCTCATCCCGCCCACGCGGCGCACCCGCCACGACGCCGCCGGCACCGTGGACGGCTGGTCGTGCCGGGCGGCGGGACGCGGCGCACGGTGCGGCAGGGCCCCGCTCGCGGCCGGTCAGGGCACGGCGCTGTTCCTGCGGGTGCGGGTGTCAGGTGAGGCGCGGGAGGGCGCGGTGCCCGCCGTCCGGGTCGACGCGGGCTCGTTGCATGTCACGGCGCAGGCCGAGGAGGGCGTACGGCTGGTGGGGGCGCCGGCCAGGTTCGCCACCGACGGCAGGGTGGCCGTCAGGGCGATCGGCAACTCGCTGCTGAGCTGCCCCGAGGAGCGTGCGGGCTGCCTGGAGGCCAGGCGGCGTCAGCGCGGTCAGCGCGACAACGACCTCTGGCCGATGACCGCGCTCGACCGGGACGACGACCCCGGCACCCACACGTCCAGCGGAGCCGAGCTGACCCTGCCGAAGGGCAGCAGGGTGGTGTGGGCCGGGCTCTACTGGTCCGCGAGCACCGCGGAGGCCGGGCCCATCAAGCTGCGAGCGCCGGGGCAGCGCGACTACGTGACGGTCCAGCCCGGCGACGTGGCCGTCCGCGAGCTGCCGCTCGGGCCCGTCTACCAGGCGTACGCCGACGTCAGTGAGCTGGTCGCCGCCTCCCGCAGGAACGGCACGTGGTGGGCGGCCGACGCACCGCTGGAGGAGGGCGTGTCCAGGCATGCCGGGTGGAGCCTCGTGGTGATCGTCACGGATCCGGCGGAGCCGTACAGCCAGGCTGTGGTGCTCGACGCGGCCACCGTGGTCGGGGGCGCGGCGCGGCGGGTCCGTATCCCGCTGGGTGGGCTGAGCCCGGCCGCCTCGCCCGCCAGGGTCGAGCTGGTGACGTGGGAGGGGGACGCCGATCTCCAGGGCGACAAGGTCTCGCTCGGGTCCGGCGCGCTGGCCCCCGCGAACGGTGACCGAGATCCCGCGAACGTCTTCGACGAGTCGTCGAGCGGCGCGGCGGAGATGACGTTCGGCGTCGACGTCGACACGATCAGCGCGGAGCTCGGCGTGGACCCGGGGCTGACGGTCGCCACGGACAAGGACGTCGTCCTGCTCGGAGCGGCCGCGTTGAGTGTGCGTGCGCGACAGTGACCCTAATTTGGACAAACTGGTACGGTCTTCCTGGCCGATCTGGTGTGTTAGCGGGCGAGTGCCGAATCGTCTGGATTAACCCTCGCGCGATCACCTGCTTTCATTACCCTGAGAGAGGGCCGCCAAGTCCGGTCTCTGACGGTGCAGAGCCAGCAAGGTCGGACCACCAGGAAAGGGGCGGTGCTAGTGGATCGCTGTGCGCTGTTCGTGGACGCCGGCTATCTGCTGGCTGACGGAGCGATGGCCGTGCACGGCACGCGTCATCGCGAAGCGGTTGCCTGGGACTACCCCGGGCTGCTCCAGCTGATGACCGGCCTGTCGCGCGAGCGCACCGGCCTGCCGCTGCTTCGGTGCTACTGGTACGAGGCGACGGTCGAAGGCCGGCGCACGCCGGAGCACGACGCGTTGGCCGACATACCCGGCCTCAAGCTCAGGCTGTCGCGCATCCGGCCGGGCCGGCGCGAGGGCGTCGATGCGCAGGTCCATCGCGACCTGATGACACTCGCCCGCAACAACGCCATCTGCGACGCGGTGGTGGTGAGCGGCGACGAGGATCTCGCACAGGTCGTGTGCGACGCGCAGGACCTCGGCATCAGGGTGAGCGTGATCCACGTCGCGGCCGAGGGCGGCTGGGCCGTGTCCCGCTCGCTGCGGCAGGAGTGCGACGACCTGGTCGAGCTCGGGGCCGTACACCTGCGCCCCTATGTCAGCCTGGTCTCGGGGGCCGCCGAGTCGTCCAACGGCCACCAGCCGGTCAGCAACGGGCAGGCCGCCCACTCGCTGCCGCCCGCCCAGCCTTCCCTGCCGCCGTCGCTGCCCCAGATACCGCCCTCCAGCGGCAGCCACGCCGCCGGCTCATCCTCCGCCGCGCCGTCCCAGCCCTCGTCCAACGGATCGTCGTCCGGGCGCGGGCAGTCGTCCACGCCGCCCGCGCTGCCGACGTACTCCAACTACCAGCCCGAGCAGCCGCCGCCGGCCACACCGCCGCCGTCGGCTCCCGTCACCGGGCCCATCCAGTCGCAGTCGCCCAGCACCGGGCAGTTCGCCTCGCCGTCCTCCAGCGGGACCTACCAGCCTTCGCAGCTGGGGCCGTACACGGGGCCGCAGCCCGCCCCCGTCAGCCCGCCCTCGGCCGCCACCGCCGGTGCCACGACTCTGGCGGACGCGGTCAAGTCCGCCCATCGGGAGGGGCACGACTTCGGCGAGTCCGTCGCCCGCGACGCGCCCGCGCTCTGGCTGGAGGCCGTGCTGGCGCGCAAGCCGCGCATGCCCTCCGACCTGGAGGCGCGGCTGTTGCAGGGGTCTTCGCTGCCTATCGACTTCCTGCTGCACGACGAGGTACGGCACGCGCTGCGGCGCGGTTTCTGGGACGCCTTGGAACGCGCACGCCACTGACCGGCTTCCGCCGCCTCCCCGGGAGAGTGCGTGCCGGATCCCACGAGACGGCCGGGGGCGCCACCCCGGGCCGGTCAGGACAGGGCGTCGAAGCCGGCGCGGAGGTGGGTGAGGCGGTCCGTCAGGTCGGACAGGGGTGCGGCGAGCGCCGGATCCTGGGTCTTGCGGGCCAGCTCACGCACCCGGGCCAGCTCGTCCTCCACCGCCGTCAGCCGCCGCGACAACTCGGGCAGCACCGCCGCGTGGTCCCCGACCCCGGGCGGCAGTTCGCCGGTCAGGCGGTCGCGGAGCATGGACGCCTGCTCGGCCAGCCGCTTGTTCATGTTGTACAGCTCGGCGAACACCGACACCTTCGCCCGCAGCACCCAGGGGTCGAACGGCTTGGTCAGGTAGTCGACCGCCCCGGCCGCGTAGCCGCGGAAGGCGTAGTCGGGCGCGCTGTCCACCACGGTCAGGAAGATGATCGGGATGTTCCTGGTGCGCTCCCGCCGCTTGATGTGCGCGGCGGTCTCGAACCCGTCCATGCCGGGCATCCGCACATCCAGCAGGATGAGCGCGAACTCGGTGTTGAGCAGTGCCTTGAGCGCCTCCTCACCCGACCTGGCGCGCACCGGCACCAGGTCGAGAGAGCTGAGGATGGCTTCGAGAGCGATCAGGTTCTCCTCGCGATCGTCGACGAGGAGGATCTTGGCTCGATCCGGCATCGATCACGACCCTTCGGCTGCTGAAGCTGATGAGTCGGACGTGGAGCCGCGCCCGCGGCTGAGCCAGCCGCGCAGGCGTTCGAGCAGACGGTCCACGTCGACCGGCTTGGGTACGTAGTCGGACGCGCCGGAGGCGATGCTCTTCTCGCGGTCGCCCCGCATGACCTTGGCGGTCAGCGCGATGATCGGCAGATCGGCGAACTGCGGCATGCGCCGGATGGCCGAGGTGGTGGCCCAGCCGTCCATCTCCGGCATCATGATGTCCATCAGCACGAGCGCGACGTCCTCGTTCCGTTCGAGCTGCTCGATCCCCTCCCGACCGTTTTCAGCGTAGACGACGGTGGACCCGTGTCGCTCCAGGACGCTGGTCAACGCGAAGACATTTCGGATGTCGTCGTCCACGATGAGGATCTTGGCGCCGCTGAGCGGGTCGTCGCCCTGCCACTGGATCGGCGTCTCCAGCGGCGGCTCGACCAGCTCCGGCATCGGCAGGTCGAGCGGCATCGGCGGCTCCGGCACGGCCGCCGCCTGCTCCTCCGACGGCGCCGTCATCAGCTGCCGCCGCGTCCCGCCGGTGTCGGTCACGGCCAGCGGGCCGGTGTAGGAGGCCGGCAGGTAGAGCGTGAACGTGCTGCCCTGGCCGAGCTCGCTGTCGACGTGGATCTCGCCGCCGAGCAGCCTGGCGATGTCGCGGCAGATCGCGAGGCCCAGGCCCGTGCCGCCGTACTTGCGGCTGGTGGTGCCGTCGGCCTGCCTGAACGCCTCGAAGATGACGTCTCGCTTGTCGGGTGCGATGCCGATGCCGGTGTCGATCACCTGGAAGGCCAGCAGGTTGTCGGCATCGTGCAGGCTGTCGTCGTCGTAGTCGACTCCGGGGGGCGCCATCGACACGCGCAGCTTGACCTCGCCGCGCGGGGTGAACTTCACCGCGTTGGAGAGCAGGTTACGCAGCACCTGCTGCAGGCGCTGCTCGTCGGCGCGCAGCTCCTGCGGCACTTCGGATTCGACATCGACGCTGAACGACAGCCCCTTGTCCTGCGCCAGCGGCGCGAATGCGGCTTCGAGCAGGTCGACCATCTTCGGCAGCGACACCTTGATCGGGTGGATGTCCATCCGGCCCGCCTCGACCTTGGACAGGTCGAGCATGTCGTTGATGAGCTGGAGCAGCGAGGAGCCCGCGCTGTGGATCGTACGGGCGAACTCCACCTGCTGCGAGGTCAGGTTGCCCTCGGCGTTCTCGGTCAGCAGCTTGGCCAGCACCAGCAGGCTGTTGAGCGGCGTGCGCAGCTCGTGGGACATGTTCGCGAGGAACTCGGACTTGTAGCGCGAGGACACCGCGAGCTGCTCCGCGCGCTCCTCCAGCGTGCGGCGGGCCTGCTCGATCTGGAAGTTCTGGATCTCGATCGCGCGGTTCTGCTTGGCCAGCAGCGCCGCCTTGTCCTCCAGCTCGGCGTTCGACTTGCGCAGCTCCTCCTGCTGGCGCTGCAGCTCGTCGGAGCGCTCCTGCAGCTCCCTGGTGAGCCGCTGCGACTCGGTCAGCAGGTCTTCGGTGCGGGAGTTGGCGATGATCGTGTTCATCGTGACGCCGATGGTCTCGACGAGCTGGCGCAGGAAATCGAGGTGCACCTCGCCGAACGGCGTGAACGAGGCCAGCTCCAGCACGCCGAGCACGCGGCTCTCGAACAGGATCGGCAGCACCACGATCTGCGCGGGCGTGGACTGGCTGAGCCCGCTGTCGATGGTGATGAACTCCGGCGGCACGTCGTCGAGCATGATGTGCCGGCCCTCGGCCGCCGCCTGCCCCACGATGCCCTCGCCGATCGCGAAGCGCTGGCGCGGCCCCCTGCCGGGGCGCACGCCGTAACCGCCGATCAGCAGCAGCTCGTGGTCGCCCTCGGGGTCGATGCTGTAGAAGGCGCCGTAGCGGGCCGAGACCAGCGGCGTCAGCTCGCTCATCGTCAGCTTGGCCACCTCGAGCAGGTCGCGGTGGCCCTGCATCAGCCGGGAGATGCGGGCCAGGTTGGACTTGAGCCAGTCCTGCTCCTGGTTGGCCTGCGTGGTCTCGCGGAGGTTGGCCACCATCGAGTTGATGTTGTCCTTGAGCTCCGCCAGCTCGCCCTTCGCCTCGACGGCGATCGAGCGGGTCAGGTCGCCGCGGGCCACGGCGCTGGTCACGGTGGCGATGGCGCGCACCTGGGTGGTGAGGTTTCCGGCCAGCTCGTTGACGCTCTCGGTGAGCCGCTTCCACGTGCCCTCGACGCCCTCGACCCGCGCCTGGCCGCCGAGCTGTCCTTCGGAGCCCACCTCTCGGGCGACTCGGGTCACCTCGGAGGCGAACGACGACAGCTGGTCCACCATGCGGTTGATGGTGGTCTTCAGCGCCAGGATCTCGCCCTGGGCGTCCACGTCGATCTTGCGGGTGAGGTCGCCGTTGGCCACGGCCGTGGTGACCTCGGCGATGTTACGCACCTGCGAGGTCAGGTTGTTGGCCATGAAGTTGACGTTGTCGGTGAGGTCCTTCCAGACCCCGGACACGCCGGTCACCCGGGCCTGGCCGCCGAGCTGCCCCTGCGTGCCCACCTCGCGGGCGACTCGGGTGACCTCGTCGGCGAAGGAGGACAGCTGGTCCACCATCGTGTTCAGGGTGTCCTTGAGCTGCAGGATCTCGCCCTGCGCGTCAACGGTGATCTTCTTCGACAGGTCGCCCTGGGCCACCGCCGACGACACGGTCGCGATCTGGCGCACCTGGGAGGTCAGGTTGTTGGCCATGAAGTTGACGTTGTCGGTGAGGTCCTTCCAGACCCCGGACACGCCGCGCACCTGGGCCTGCCCGCCCAGCTGGCCCTCCGTGCCCACCTCGCGGGCGACTCGGGTCACCTCGGAGGCGAACGACGACAGCTGCTCGACCATCGTGTTCATGGTCGACTTGAGCTCGAGGATCTCGCCCTGGGCGTCCACGTCGATCTTGCGGGTGAGGTCGCCGTTGGCCACGGCCGTGGTCACCTGGGCGATGTTGCGCACCTGGTACGTCAGGTTGTTGGCCATCGAGTTGACGTTGTCCGTCAGGTCCTTCCAGACCCCGGACACGCCCTTCACCTCGGCCCGGCCGCCCAGCTTGCCCTCGGTGCCCACCTCGCGGGCGACTCGGGTGACCTCGTCGGCGAAGGAGGACAGCTGGTCCACCATCGTGTTGAGAGTGTCCTTGAGCTGCAGGATCTCGCCCTGCGCGTCAACGGTGATCTTTTTCGACAGGTTGCCCTGGGCCACCGCCGTCGCCACGGTCGCGATGCTCCGCACCTGGGAGGTCAGGTTGTTGGCCATGAAGTTGACGTTGTCGGTGAGGTCCTTCCAGACGCCCGACACGCCGGTCACCTGCGCCTGCCCGCCCAGCTGGCCCTCCGTGCCCACCTCGCGGGCGACCCTGGTGACCTCCTCGGCGAAGCCGGACAGCTGGTCCACCATCGTGTTGACGGTGTTCTTCAGCTCGAACATCTCGCCCACGGCGTCGACCGTCACCTTGCGGCTCAGGTCGCCCTTGGCCACGGCGGTGGTCACCACGGCGATGTCGCGCACCTGCGCGGCCACGCGGGAGGACATCGTGTTGACCGCCTCGGTGAGGTCGCGCCAGCTCCCCGACATGCCGCGCAGGTTGGCGCTGCCGCCCAGGCGCCCCTCCGTGCCGGCCTCGCGCGCCACCCTGGTCACCTCGGAGTTGAACAGGGCGAGCTGGTCGACCATGCCGTTGATCGCCTTGCCCAGGCGCCGCACCTCGCCTCTGGCCGTACGGTCGAGGTCGATCCGGCGCGACAGGTCGCCCTTGGCGACCGCGTCGATCACGTCGGCCGCGCCGCTCACCGGGCTCACCAGGGCGTCGATCAGCTGGTTGACCGACTCGACGCCCTCCGCCCACGCGCCGACGCCGGGACCGGGGCTCAGCCGCTCGCCGAACCGGCCCTCCTTGACGATCTCTTTGCGCACGCGGACCAGTTCGTTGGCGAGATGCTCGCGGCGGTCGGCCACTTCGTTGAGCAGCAGCCGGACCTCGCTCAGGATCCCAGGGGGCGCATGAGGAACACGACGCCGGAAATCGCCGTCACGCCAAGAGAACAGTGTCTCAAGGATGGGCACGAGATCCGACTCGGTATAGGTCCTCTCCTCCGCGGTTGGCATGGCCTTGGCCGTGGTCATGGGGCCTCCTTCACTCGCGGCGGGCTCCGGCGAGTGATTCAAGTCTGTCACGATGAGTAGCTCGTAGTCCTGCCCTTGGATTTACCCCAAGTCAGTGGGAAGTGTGGTAGGCACGTGGGGATGACTGCTTCTCCCCATGCGGTGCTGGCTGCGACGTTCGCGCCCGGCGAGACCGCTGTGACGGCTGCGATGAGGTTCACGCGCGAGGTGATGACCGCGTGGGCCACCGGCGGCGTGCTCCACACCGCCGAGCAGGTCGCGGGGGACTTGGCCGAACAGGTGGTTGATGAGCCGTTTGAGGTGATTTGGAAGCATTTTGGGGATGCTGTCCAGGTTGAGTTGAAGCAGCGACACCTCTCCCAGGGTGATCCGAAAGCTCCTTCCGCGAACGTCGAAGAGTGGGGAGTCACCTTCACGGGCGATTCTCGTGTCCATTGGGCCAGACTCACGCTACCTGGCTCCGCGGACCGGTTGGCCGCCGAATGGCTGGAGGAGAGCTCCCGAGGGCCGCACTGGCTGGGATTTCTGGCCGACGCCAGCGACCTGCTCGCGGGCACCCTCGACCCCGACATGGTCCCGGCGATCATCGCGCAGGTCGTGGTGCCCCGGCTGTCGAGCTGGTGCGCCGTCTACACCGCCGACAGCACCGCCGGGCCGCTGCGGCTGGTCTACCTCTGGCACGCCGACGAGGCCAGGATAGACGGACTGCGCGAGCAGCTCGCCGACATGGACGTCGCCGCCGCCGACACCAGCGTGACCTCGGCCCTCCACCTGCCCGACTCGCAGGTGCTCGCCGTGCCGCTCACGGCACGCGGACGCGGCCTCGGCATGATGTGCCTGGGCCGGCCCGACCGCTTTCCCGACGAGGTCATCCAGTTCGCCGAGGACATCGGCAGGCGTGCCGCGCTGGCCATGGACAACGCCAGGCTCTACGCCCAGCAGGCCGCCGCCAACCGGGCGCTCCAGCGCAGCCTGCTGCCGCCCAACGAGCCCGAGGTCCCCGGGCTCGACTACGGCGTCATCTATGAACCGGCCGGCGAGACCAACGAGGTCGGCGGCGACTTCTACGACCTGTTCAAGGCGGGCGACGACTCCTGGCGGTTCGCGATCGGCGACGTCTGCGGCACCGGCCCAGAGGCCGCCGCCGTGACCGGGCTGGCCCGCCACACGCTGCGGCTGCTGGCCCGCGAGGGGTACGGCGTCGCGGCGGTGCTCGGGCGGCTCAACCAGGCGATCCTGGAGGAGGGCGAGCGCGCCAGGTTCCTCACGCTGCTGCACGGCGACATCACCCCCATGAAGACCGGCCTCGAGGTGCGCCTGGTCTCGGCGGGGCATCCCGAGGCGCTGCGGCTCAGGCCGAACGGCAAGGTCGAGGCGGTCACCACGCCGCAGTCGTTGCTGGGGGTCTTCCACGAGGTCGTGTTCGAGGCCGACACCGTGCATCTGGACCATGGCGACGTGCTGCTGGCCGTGACCGACGGGGTGACGGAGCGGCGCTCGGGCGGCCGGCTGCTCGACGACGACGGCGGCCTGGCCAAGCTGCTGGCCGAGTGCGCGGGGCTGTCGGCCAGGGCGGTCGCGGAGCGCATCCGCAGGGGCGCGGCCGACTTCGCCTCGGAGCCGAGCCAGGACGACCTGGCCATCCTGGTGCTGCGCGCCCGATAGCTCCCAGCTCAATTGACGCCTCCCTGTGACAGCGTGGGCGCATGCTGTCACCGGGATCGGCCGACGATCAAGGCATGGAGTCAGCCAGCTTCTTACAGGGTGTCAAGTTTCACTGTGGATTCACGTGCTTCCTGGCGAAATCGAGCTGGAGCGTGAGCTGTGCGATCCGCTGGGCGACCACGAGAGAGCCGCGGATGGCGTCGTAGGTGTAGACCTCGTGATCGCGCCCGTGCTCGGCGAGCTTGGCCACGTACTTCTCGATCTGGCGCAGCGGGCAGCGCGTGTCGTCCTCGCCCGCGAGGATCAGCAGCGGGCTCTTGACCTGGTCGACGTAGGTGATGGGGGAACTGGCCGCATACCGTGCGGGCTGCTCGTCGGGCGAGCCGCCGAGCAGCGCGCGGTGGTAGGCGCGCAGGCTCTCCGCCTCGTCCTCGTACGCGGTCTGGTGGCAGGCGATCGGCGCCGCCGCGATGCCGGCCGCCCACAGGTCCGGCTGCGTGCCGAGGCCGAGCAGCGCGAGGTAGCCGCCCCACCCCGAGCCGGCCAGCACGATCCGGTGCTCGTCGGCGATGCCGCGATCGACCACGCACCGGCGTACGGCGGCCACGTCGGCCAGCTCGATGTGCCCGACGTTGCCGTGCAGCGCGTCGCGCCAGGCGGAGCCGTACCCGGTCGAGCCCCGGTAGTTGACGCGCACCACGGCGAACCCCGCGTCCACCCAGGCGGCGACCTCGGGCGAGAACACGTCGCGGTCGTGCGCCGTCGGCCCGCCGTGCAGCAGGAAGACCGTGGGGTACGGGGCGCCGCCCACCTCGGGCTTGGAGATCAGCGCGTGGATCCGGCCGCCCTCGCCGTTGACGTCGATGTCCTCGACCGGGACGCTCGGCGGAGCGGGCGGGCCGCTGGGATTGACCACGACCTGGCCGTTGGTGGAGCGGATGATCGGCGGGCGCGAGGCGCTGGACCAGGAGTACTCGACGTGCCCGCCGGGCCGGGGGGCCGCCTCGTCGATCACGCCGTGCGGCGTCTCGAGGAGGGTCAGGCCGCCGCCCGCGAGGTCGTAGCGGTGCAGGTAGCTGCGGGCGCGGTCGTCGCGCAGAATGAGCAGGCCGCGGCCGTCGTCGTACCACTCGGCGTCGAGGTCGCCTGAGTCCTTCAGCCAGATCTCTCGCTGCTCGCCGGTCACCGGGTCCCAGACCAGGGGCTCGTGGCGCTCGCGGCGCTCGTGCAGGGCGAGCAGGCGGCGGTCGCCGACGACCGGGGCGAATTTGAGGCCGGTGACGCCCTTGGTGGGGCCGTCGTAGAGCTCGCCCACCGTGTGGCCGTTCGGGCGGATGACGCGGAGTGCGGGGTGACGGAAGTCGCCGTACTCGCCATGGTTGATCGCGATAAGGGAGCCGTCGAGGGTCATGTCGGCCACCCAGGCGGCCTCGCTGTGCTCGTACAGGAGCTTGGTCGGCTCGCCGTCGCGTACAAGGTAGACCCTGAACGTGCCGTCGCTGGCCATGGTGATCGCCGCGACGCCCGTCGTGGACAGGGCGATGCCGCCGGGCTGGCCCGGGGGCAGGTCGGGGGCCACCGGCTCGTTGGGGCCGCCGTTGAACGGCTGACGCCACCACACGCCGAACTCGTCGCCCTCGGTGTCGGCGAACCAGTAGATCCACTGGCCGGTGGGGTCGATGGCCGCGTACGCGGTGCCTCTGGGACGTTCGGTGACCTGGCGGGTGGCGCCGGTCACGCGGTCCCAGGCGTAGACCTCCCAGGTGCCGGTGGCGTTGGAGCGGTAGATGGAGCGGTTCGGGGCCAGGCGCGCCCAGGACGGCAGCGTCATGCGCGACGCCCGGAACCTGGCCTGCCAGCGTTCCTCCGCCTTCATCCGGTGCGCCCCCTCCCTTGGCTGCCCCGCGCCTCCGGGCGAGGGATGTCGTCCAGTATTGCGCCTGTTCCGGAGAAATACTCGGGGAATGTGGGGGAATTTCGGACTAAATGCCCCATCAGTAACACCAGTCCCATGCGTCCGTCAAGGAACGACCCTTGATCGGGTCGCGGGCTCGAAGATAGACAGGTGAAACGACGCCTGCGTTCGCACTTTTTTCTGCCTTTTCGCGACATTCTGGGAGATAAATCCCGCGATTCGCTGGTTCAGCTCATCCGGGTCGGTATGCCACGCGCTCGGGCCCATCCCGACCACCTGTGCGATGTCGTCATGCCCCAGCTCCATCTCGAACTCGATCGAGCGCCGCTCTGACTCGACGAAGCCCTCCAGGCTCCGCGCCAGCCTGCGCTCCTTCTCCTCGTCCACGGAGAGCAGGCCCAACTCCTCGACGAGCGGGCTCAGGTGCCGCCTGGCCGGGGTCACGACCACCGCGACGCCTCCGGGACGGAGGATCCTCCTGAATTCGGGCCCGTTCCTGGGCGCGAACACGTCGATCACCACATCGGCCACCCCGTCCCTGATGGGGAGCGGGCGCCACACGTCGGCCACGAACGCCCCTGCCCTGGGATGCACCCGCGCCGCCCGGCGTACAGCGTGCTTCGACACATCGAACGCCATCCCGATGCCATCGTTCACCGCGTTGAGCACGGCCGCCAGGTAGTGCCCGGTGCCCGTGCCCGCATCGACGACCAACGGCGCGGACCATCCCTCCGCGCGACGCCGACCGCCGGTTATTTCCGGCTCGTACGCGAGACGTTGTGGCCCCGCGCCGTAACCGGCCTCCACTTCCGCCCCACGGTACGCCCTCAACTCCGCGCCGTCATTCGTTTCGGTGGAGTACTCACGTTTTGCTGGACCGTTCTCGCCGCACGCGTACTTTCGCACGGTTTCTGCCACTGCGTCTTGCAGCGGTGCATAGTGACCCGCATCGAGAAATCGCGCCCTCGCGGCCACCATCTCAGGGCTGTCGGCCGTTCCCGGGGGTTTGCTGCCTACGAGCAGGCTTACGTAACCCTGCTTGGCGACGTCGTACGCATGCCCGTTGGCGCACCGCAGCGCATCGGCGTCGAGCCGCACGCCGGCACGGCAGACGGGGCAGACGAGGTATTCGACGATGTCGGCCAGCATGCCGCCCATTCTCGTCCACCCCCCGGGGACCCTTCCCGACGGGGCTCCGCCCCGCCCCTGTGTGGAGGGGCACCGTCCTTGGCATGTAGGCGGTCGTGGGAGCGCGCCTGTGGGTCCTCGTGTCGGCGGCTGGGGGACAGTGCGGCGCAGGTGCGCGGTGGGCGGGTGGCTGGACTTTGCGGGCGTTGCGCCGGGCTCCGCCGCACATCGTCTCGCCGACGCGGCGCGTGGAAGGAGTCGTCGCAGCCGCGATGCGCCGCGGCCGTGTCGCCGGCGTGCGCGCGTCCTTGGGGGCGCCGCCTGTGGTGGTGGAGGGGCCGTCGCGCCTGCGATGTGCCATGGCCTTGCGATCCAGGTGCAGGCGCCTTGGGGCGTCGCCTTCGGTGTGTGTGCCGCCGAGTGGGGCGGCGGTGGAAAGTGCAGGCCGTAAGGAGAGAGGCACGGGAGTCAGGCGGCGGTGGCCTCAAGGAGGAAGGCGGCGTTGGAGGGGGTGGTGCGGAGCTTGCCGATGAGGACCTCGAGCCCTTGCTGCTTCTCCAGCCCCGTGAGCATCCGCCGCAGCCGCCACACCACCTGCCGCTCCTCCGCGTGCAGCAGGATCTCCTCGCGCCGGGTCCCCGAGGCGTCCAGGTCCACGGCCGGGAACAGCCGGCGCTCGGCCAGCTCGCGGACGAGGTGCAGCTCCATGTTCCCCGTCCCCTTGAACTCCTCGTACAGGTTGTTGTCCATCCGCGACCCCGTGTCGATCAGCGCGGTGGCGAGGATGGTGAGGGAGCCGCCGCCCTCGACGTTGCGGGCGGCGCCGAAGAAGCGCTTGGGCGGGTACAGGGCCCCGGCGTCGATGCCGCCGGTGAGCACCCGGCCGCCGCCGGGCGCCAGGTTGTTGTACGCCCGCCCCAGCCGCGTCAGCGAGTCGAGCAGCAGCACGACGTCCTGGCCGGACTCCACGAGCCGCTTGGCCCGTTCGATGGCCAGCTCGGCGACGGCGGCGTGGTCGCGGTCGGGGTGGTCGAAGGTCGAGGAGAAGATCTCGCCGGCGATCGTGGCGCGCATCTCGGTGACCTCCTCGGGCCGCTCGCCCACGAGGACCACCATGAGGTGCACCTCGGGGTGGTTGCGGCTGATCCCGGCGGCCAGCGCCTGCAGGACCATGGTCTTGCCGGCCTTGGGCGGCGCGACGATGAGGCCGCGCTGTCCCTTGCCGATGGGCGCGAACAGGTCGACGACGCGCGTGCTGAGCGACTCGGTCTCGATGTGCAGCCGCTCGGTCGGATGTACGGGTGTCAGCTCGGCGAACCGCGGCCGATCGCGCCACTGCGTGGCACCGTTGACCGACGTGATGCCGACGAGCTTGTTGCCGGCGAACGACGCGACGACGTGGTCGCCGTTCCGCAGGTCGAACTGCCGAACCTTGTCGGGCTGAAGGCGGACGTCGCCGGGGCCGGGCAGCTGGCCGGCCCGGATGAACGCGGACTTGTCGCGTACGTCCAGGAGGCCCTCGACCTGGCGGACGGGTACGTCCGCACGCTGTTCAGGGATGTGTACAGACATGGTGAACCCCTTTGGGGGAGACGCGCCTGACCAGGGCAGGGCGCGGTGGCGAAAAAAGGAAGTCGGGCCCTGGGGGCCAAGACTCAGATGAAGAACCAGCGGAGCGGAAGCTCAACGCTTGGTGGCAAGATACCACACCATCTGGCCCAGTAAACGCCTAGCCCTCTTGGGCTATTCCCGGGCCGTTCTCGGAGTTTCTCCCACGGACGCGGGACAGGGCGCGTGACAATGTTCTTCTCGGCACCGTACTGCGAGGAAAATTACCGCGCCCGGTGTACCGGAGGGCACAGAACCCCCATCGAAGCAGCGTCATCGTGTCAAGTGGCATGCAGGACCCCTGCAACTCGGTGAAGGTTCCATAGAACAAACAGGACTCCTTGGGGGAGCATCATGAAGACCGTCAACCGCTGCCCGCAGTGCCACCACGAGCTCGACGAAGGCCCGATCATGTACAGGTGCGCGCACTGCTGCCGCGCCGTCTACGCCGCCGACCTGGAGAACGAGTTCGTTCCCGCCGAGCCCGTAGCCGCCTAATCTGGGCGAGTGCCACATAGACCTACAACCGTCTCCGGCGTCGAGGTGACACCGCTCTGCGACGCCGTGGGCCCCATGGGAGCGGCGATCCGCCGCCCACTCGCCGAGATGTTCCTCGGTTCGGAGCTTCAGGATGGGCCGTGGGACCTGCACTTCCACTGCTATCTGATCCGCGACGCGGCCGGTCGCCTGACCCTCGTCGACACCGGCATCGGTGACGAAGACTCACCGGCCGCGAGCTGGGCGCCGGTCCCGGGAACGCTGACCGGTGAGCTGGCCGCCGCGGGCGTCACGCCCGCCGAGATCGGCACGGTCGTCCTCACCCACCTGCACAGTGACCATGCCAGTGGCGTGGTCGTGGACGGCAGGCCGGCGTTCGAGAACGCGCGATACGTGCTCCAGCAGGCCGAGCTGGACGCCGCGCGCGGCCCGGTGTTCGACCGGCTGCTCACCCCGATCAAGGACCAGCTGCACGCCGTCGAGGGCGAGGCCGAGGTCTCGCCGGGAGTCCACGTGCACCTGGCGCCCGGCCACACCCCGGGCCACCAGATCGCCAGGGTCGGCGACGTGGCCATCACCGGAGACCTCGTGCTCCACCCCGTGCAGCTCGACGACCCGTCCATCCGGTACGTCTACGACGACGACCAGGAGACGGCCGCGCGCACCCGCGCGGAGGTGCTCGGCGCGCTGAGGGCCGAGCGGGCGATTCTCGCCACCGCTCATTTCGGCGAGCCGTTCCTACGTCTCTGAGCGACTTACGGGCACGATGTGTAGCCATGAAGACACACATTGTGACCGGCGTCGCTCTTGGCGCCGTTCTGGTGTTCTCGCCGGCAGCGTCGGCGGCGCCCACGCCTGACCTCTCGGGCGCCGTCTACGCCGGATTCGGAAATCAGCTCACACGGTACGCCGACGGCGAGTGGAGCACGCTCGCCAAGGTCGGTGCCACACCGCAGTTCGCCGCGTCGCCCGACGGCACGAAGGCGGCCTGGGTGACCGAGAACGGCAACCTCCAGGTCATGGAGGGCGGCAAGGCCACCACGCTCGTGAACGGACTCCAGGGCGGCACGCCGTGCCTGACCCCGGTCTGGTCCGCCGACTCGAGCAGGGTGGCCTACCCGGCCCAGGGCAACGAGATCATGGTCGCCAAGGCGGACGGCAGTGCCGCCCCGGAGAAGGTGGGCACGTCCCCGGGCGTCTGCCACCTGGCCTGGTCGGCCGACGGCCGCTACCTCGCGGGCTACAACACCCAGGGCGACTCCCTCTACCGGCTCAACGTCAAGACCGGCAAGAGCCTGCCGGCCAAGGGAGTCAAGTACATCAACCACGTGCAGAGCCTGTCGCCCGACGGCAGCAAGGCGGTCGTCTCGATCCCGGAGAGCCCGGAGACGCTCGGCGACGGGACCTGGCCGGCCTCGTTCAAGCCGGTCGTGCTCGACATCAGGACGGGCAAGAAGGAGCGGCCGGCGGTCAAGGGCAAGCAGATCGGCGCCTTCTACCTGCCGGACGGCCGCCTCGTGGTGCGTACGGCCGGCACGCGCGGCCAGTCCGGGTCCGGAAGCCCCGCGCACAACTCGCTGGTCGTGCTCGACAGCGCGGGACAGCCGGCCCAGCGGATCGCCGAACCGGCCAAGGCCAGGAACCGGGCGCTGCTCCAGGTCCTGGCCTAGCGGCTAACGTCCGCTCATGGCCGGCTGTTCGGCCAGGAGCGCCGCGGGCAGGGCGACCATCGCGGTCAGGCCGCCGTACGGGGAGGACGCCAGAGTCACCTTGATGCCGTGCCTGGCCGCGAGCCTGCCCACCACGAACAGGCCGAGCCGGTCGCTCTGCGCGAGATCGAACTCCGGCATCTTGGCCAGCCGCTCGTTGAGCTCGTCCAGCTCGACGCGCGGCAGGCCGAGTCCGCGGTCCTCGATCTCGATCATGACGCCGTGCGCGGTGGTCCCGCTGCGTACGTCCACCCTGGTCAGCGGCGGCGAGAAGAGCGTGGCGTTCTCGATCAGCTCGGCCGTCAGGTGGGCCACGTCCGTGACCACCGCGCCGAGCAGCGCGACCTGCGGCGGCTGGAGGATCTCGATCCGCTCGTACTCCTCCACCTCCGCCACGGCTGCGCGCAGCACGTCGAGGAGGGGCACCGGGTTGCGCCAGCCGCGTCCCGGAGTCTGGTCCGACAGGATGATGAGGCTCTCGGCGTGCCTGCGCATGCGGGTGGTCAGGTGGTCGAGCTTGAACAGGTCCGCCAGCTCCTCAGGCTGCTCCGTGGCCCGCTCCATGCTGTCGAGCTGGAGCAGCTGCCGGTGGAGCAGCGACTGGTTGCGTCTGGCGAGGTTCACGAAGACCTGGCTGACGCCGTGCCGGAGCCTGGCCTGGCTCACCGCGGCCTCGACCGCCGTGGACTGCACGTCGTTGAAGGCCTGGACGATGTCGCCGATCTCGGAGGTGCTGGTCCTGACCTCGATCGGGGCCACCTCGTCGGCGGTGGGCGGGGCCGTGTTCGTGCGCAGCCGCTTGACCAGGCCGGCCAGGCGCACCTCGGCCAGCTCCGTGGCGGCGTCGCGGAGCCCGGCCAGCTCGCGCACCAGCCGCTTGCGGAAGCGCAGCGAGACCATGATCGAGGCGATGACGGCGATCAGGCCCACGCCGCCCGCCACGCCGACCTTGACGAGCATGCTGATGGCCGTCGGCGTCACCCGCCGTACCAGGCTCTGCACGGCCACGGACTGGTTGCGCTCGACCGCCGCCCACAGGTTCTGGCCGTCGACCGGCCAGGTGGCGGCGGTGGCGGGCAGGCCGTTCGTGACCGCCTGGCCCCGGATGGCGTCCTCGGCCGCCTGGAACTCCTTGTAGACCGGCGAGGCGGCCAGCCGCTCGTACGGCCCGCGCAGGCCCGCGTCCAGGTGCGAGAGCGCCTGGGAGAACAGCAGCCGCCTGGTGGCCACCATGCCCGTGAACGCCTCGTGCTCCCGCTGCTCCACCCTGCCCTTGGCCAGCACGATGGAGACCATGGCGCGCTCCCTGGAGAGCACGTCCTTGGCCTCGCCCAGCATGGAGACGGCCCTGGCCTGCTTGTAGAGGGCCATGTCGGGCACCAGGACCATGGAGTCGTACATGCGGAAGGACGCGTCCACGATCTGGCTGTAGGCGTCGATCACGTCCAGGGGCGCCACGGTGGTGGAGTCCACGTCGCGGCGGACGCCCGCGAGGTGGTCGAGCTGGGTGTTCAGCGCGGCGAGCTGCGCGGTCATCTCGGGTGACAGGTCGCGCAGGGTCTTGGACAGCCCGCGGAACGTGGCCACGGCCTTGTCCGTGTCCTCGCGCTGCTTGGCCACCTTGTTCGCGCCCTGGCCGTTGACCAGGAAGTCCACGGACGCGAGCCGCTCGTCCTGAAGCTCGATGTTGACCCGCTCGGACGGGTCGGCCAGCTTGGTCGCCAGGTCGTTGATGGCGAGCAGGCGCATGCCGTCGCCGCCTGTCAGGCCCGCGGCGAACGCCCACAGGCCCACCAGGGAGATCAGCGGGACGAGAAGAAGGACAAGGAGTTTCACTGCGATGGGACGGCCACGCGTGGGGGGCATGCGACCTCCGGGTGCATGATGAGATCGCCTCGCAGATTACACCCCCCTTTGGAAGGATTTCTGTGCGTCTTCCGCGTTCTTTCTCCGGCTGGACCATGTGGGTCTTCGGCCTCATCTCCTTCGCACTCGGCCTGCTCGGGCTGATCTCGCCCGACACCATGCTGGCCATGCTGGGGTTCGAGGTGCTCGACGCGCGGGCCACGGGGGACTACACGCTGGTCTATATGGCCGCCTCGTCGATGGCGGCGGTGAACATGGGCGTTTATTACATTTTCGCGGCATCCGCGAACTACACGCCGTTCTTCCGCTGGACGGTCCCGTTCAGGCTGGTGACGTTCACGGTCTTCACCACGCTGGTGCTGACGGGGGCGGCGCCGGGCAAGTTCATCGGCATCGGCCTCTGGGAGGGGCTCGGCGCGCTCATCACGGGGTTCGCGCTCTGGCGCGAGGGCAACCTGCTGCCCTCGCGCCAGGAATCACGGTCTCGTGTTCTGGGAGCCACGCGAGACTAGGCGGTCGCCGGGTTCGGGGCTGTCTTCCAGCCGCCGTTCCAACTCTCGCTTCTCGTTCTCCAGCCGGGCCACCCGGTTGGAGGCCTCGGCCCTGGCTCCGCGTAGCGCACGGCGGCGCTTCGCGGACCTGCGCGAGCCCGAGCCGATCAGCCAGAGGCCCAACAGCAGCACGGCCGCGGCGGCCGCACCCGCGAGGAACATCTCCACCTGATTGAGCTCGAAGGTGTATCCGAACAGGATGTACCTGGCGCTCTCCTCGGTCAGGACCAAGGCGAGGGCGCCGCCGGCGAGCAGGACCAGGATCAGTCCTAACAGGATCATCCAACTCACCCCTTGTCGTCAGAGCCCGCTCCCACTGCCCCGGGATCGCCGGTATATGCGCCATGATTGCGTTCATGCGGCCAGAGCCCGGGCAAGTGCTCCACTTCTCCGAGGACCCGACGATAAAGCGGTTCGTCCCGCACGTGGCGCCGACCTCCAGCTTGACGGAGTCGTACGTGTGGGCGGTCGATCACGACCGCTGCCCCGACTACTGGTTCCCGCGTGCCTGCCCGCGGGCCATGGCCTGGGTCGGGCCGCGCACCACCGAGCAGGACACGGACCGGATCATCGGCGCGGGGTGCGGCGATCGGGTGCACGCCGTCGAGTACCGCTGGCTGCAGGCGCTCAGGGAGGTGCGGCTGTACGCGTACCGGCTGCCGGCGGAGCGCTTCAAGCCCATCGGGGACCGGCCGCACGCCGTGGTGTCCACGGTCGCCGTCGAGCCGCTCGGCCCGCCCGAGCGGGTCGGCGACCTGTTCGAACTCCACGAGGAGGCGGGGATCCAGCTCCGTGTGCTGCCCAGCCTCTGGCCGTTCTGGGACGAGGTGATCGCCAGCACGCTGGAGTTCAGCGGGATCAGGCTGCGGAACGCCCGTCGATGAGCGCCAGCAGGGTCTCCAGCGGCATGGAGCCCGGCGGCCGCTTCTCCTTGGCGAACCTGTTGGCCTCGCGCCGCAGCACCTCGTTGACCGGGGTGGGCCTGCCGTGCAGGCGGCCGAGCAGCACGATCTCACCGTTGAGGTAGTCGGCCTCGATGGAGCCGCTGCTCCTCGCCAGGCTCTGCCACGACGAGCCGCCGCCGCGGGCGATGCCGTCGATGGGCCGTACGTCCGCCTTGCGGCCGCGCACGACGGCCTCCTCCTCGGGCGTCGAGTACGCGATCCCGGCCTCGTCCAGCACGGCCCTGGCCTCGGCCCTGGCGCGCTCGATCACCTTCTCCATGCCGGGGACGTGGCCGACGAGCGCCTCCACGGCGTTGCCCAGGTTGCCGAGCAGCTTGCCGTGCTTCCAGCGCATCACGTCGGGCCGGGCCAGGCCCACGAGGCCGCGCTTGCCCAGGTCGTCGGCGATCCGCCGGGCGAGCTCGTCCACACCCTGGGGATAGCGGCCGACGTGCAGGATGCCGGAGTACGGATGCGCGTACGCGGCCATGACGCCGGGCTCCATGTGCTGGGCGGGCAGCCACACGCACATGCCGTAAACGCGCTCGAACCGCCGCAGGACGGTGCGCTCGTTGTCCACACCGTTCTGGGCGCACACCACCGGCAGATCGGACGGCCAGCCGTCGAGTGCGGCGATGGTGTCCTGCGACTTGGTGGCCACGATCAGCACGTCGTCGTCGCGCGCGGGCACGGGGCCGTCGGCGGCGGGGATGTCGAGGGTCTCGGATGACTCGGGGGTGATCAGACGCAGGCCGTCGCGCTTGATCGCCTCGTAATGGGCGCCTCTCGCGATGAGGAGGACATCGTGCCCGCCCTGGTGGAGACGGGCGCCGATGGTTCCGCCGACTGCTCCTGCTCCGATCACTATGTAACGCATCGTCCAAGGATGTCACTTGGCGAGCGCAACTTGCGTCTGCCCGGTCACGGCAGACCCTCGCGCACGCTCGCGCATGATCGTCTTCAGCACGCGCCAGCCGTCGCGCACCGCGTGCAGGTTGCTCGCGCCGTGGATGCGCGAACGCTCGTGGCTGGGGACCTCGCGGATGATGAGGCCGGCCTGGGCGGCGCGCACGTTCATCAGGGTCTCGATCTCGAAGCCGTCGCAGTCGAGCCCGAGGGCGTCGAGGTGGCAGGCCCAGAAGGCGTTGTAGCCGTAGCAGAGGTCGGTGTAACGGGTGCCGTAGAGGAGATTCGTCAGCCCGGTGAGGAACTTGTTGCCGAACGAGCGGATCGGGCTGATGTCGTCCGAGCCGCCGCCAGGGGCGTACCTGGAGCCCTTGGCGAAGTCGGCGCCGTTGACGAGCGTGGTGACGAAGGAGTGGATCTCCCGGCCGTCGGTCGAGCCGTCGGCGTCGATCATGACGATGATGTCGCCCCGGGCGGCCTGGAAGCCCTCGATGAGGGCGTTGCCCTTGCCGCGCCGGGTCTGCACGACGACCCGGAGGTCGGGGCGCAGCCTGCGCGCGACGGCAACGGTGTCGTCGGTGGAGTTGCCGTCGACGAGGATGACCTCGTCGATCCAGTTGGGCAGCGTCGCGAAGACATGGGGGAGGTTCTCGGCCTCGTTCATCGCCGGGACGATGACACTGACGCTGGCGGCGAAAGGCTGCTTGTTCATGTGCTAAAGGTCACCCCGGACACATGCAAGTCGCTTGACGGTTCCTTGCATTGGTCTGCTAATTCAAGATCTCCGCTTCTGCGGCCCTCTTAATGATCTCGTCGACGGTCTCGTGGGGCGTTTGCCGGGTGGTGTCAAGCCATAGTCCGATGCGCGGTGTCTCCGCGCGAAGAACCGCATCTAGCTGGGCAATCGTCCATCTTCCGCCATATCCGATCTTTGCTCTGGATCTTTCTCGATGATCGATTTCATCCGCGTCCGGAGCCAGGACGATTACATGGAGAGGGCGAGTGTGAATAAGTCTCGTAAACCGTTCCAAGTCTCCGCCGATAATGATGTCCTGGACTATTGGTGTGAATCCGGCATCGAAATACATGTCGGCCGTGTTGGCCGCTATGCGGTAACGGAGATCGAGTTGGCGGACGGCCTCGTCGGTGGGTTGGGGGGTCATCTCGGCGCGGCCGCCGACGACCATGCGCCGGAACGTGTCACCGCGCACGTGAGCGGAGCGCGGCAGCCGCTCGGCCAGGGCCTGTGCCACGGTGGACTTGCCGGCGGCCATGACGCCGGTGATCAGGACGGCGCCGTTCACGCGCCCACCAGCTTCCGCACCCGGTCGGCGCCCACGGCCAGCAGCAGCGTGGGGAGCCTCGGACCGGTGTCGCGGCCGACCAGGAGCTTGTAGAGCAGGGCGAAGAAGGCCCGCTGCGCCGCCTTCAGCTCGGGCGTCGCCTCGGCGTCCGCCGGCAGCCCGGCCTGGATCTTCGGTACGCCGTACACCAGCGCGGTCAGGCCGGCCGGCGACCAGTCGTCCAGGCCGTCGGCCAGCAGTCGCAGGGCCTCCCGCTGGCCGGCGTCGAGCGAGTCGAGCAGCTCCTCGTCGGGCTCTTCGCGCACGCGCGTGCGCTGGTCGGCGGGCACGTGGCCGTCGACCCAGCGCTGGGCCCTGTCGAGCCGGGGGCGGGCCTCGTCGAGCGTCCCGATCGCGTCGAGGTCGCGCAGGATGCGCAGGGTCTGGTCGGCATCGCCGGTCGTGATGTCCACGATGGAGGCCAGCGTGCGGTAGGGGACCGGGTGCGCCGTCGCGGGCAGCGGGCCCGCGGCCGTGCTCATGGCCCGGTTGTACGCGGCCAGCTCGGCGGGCTGGGCCCGGCCTTCCGCGACCTTGCGGCCCAGGGCGTCCCACTCGTCGTAGAGCCGCTGGATCTCCTGGTCGAAGGCGATCTTGAAGGACTGGGCCGGCTTGCGGCGGGCGTACAGCCAGCGCAGCACCGGCGCCTCCATGATCTCCAGGGCGTCGGCGGCGGTCGGCACGTCACCCTTGGAGCTGCTCATCTTGGCCATGCCGGTGATGCCGACGAACGCGTACATGGGGCCGATCGGCTGCTGCCCGCCGAACACCTCGCCCACGATCTGGCCGCCGACGATCCACGCCGACCCCGGCGAGTGATGGTCGACCCCGGAGGGCTCGAAGGCCACGCCCTCGTACGCCCAGCGCATCGGCCAGTCGACCTTCCACACCAGCTTGCCGCGGTCGTGCTCGGCCAGGCGCACGGTCTCGCCGAAGCCGCACTCGCACGTGTAGGCCAGCTCGGTGGTCTCGTCGTCGTAGGCGGTGACCGTGGTCAGGTCGCGCTCGCACAGTTCGCAGTACGGCTTGTACGGGAAGTAGTCCTCCGCCTGCTCCGCCTGCTCCGCCTGCTCCGCCTGCTCCGCCTGCTTCGCCTGCTCCGCCTGCTTCGTGCGGTAGCGCGACAGCACGGCGTCGATCCTGGCGCGCTCGCGCACGGCCAGCAGGATCTGCTCGCGGTAGGCGCCGTTCGTGTACTGCTCGGTCTGGCTGATGCCGTGGTATTCGACGCCCAGCTGCCGGAGTGCCTCGATCATGGGTGCCTTGAAGTGCTCGGCCCAGTTTCCGTACGCGCTGCCAGGAGGCGCGGGGACGGAGGTCAGCGGCTTGCCGATGTGCTCGGCCCAGGACGGGTCGACGCCCGCGGGCACCCTGCGGAAGCGGTCGTAGTCGTCCCAGGACAGCAGGTGCACGCACTCGACGCCGCGCCGCCGGATCTCGTCGGCGACCAGGTGGGGGGTCATGACCTCGCGCAGGTTGCCCAGATGGATCGGGCCCGACGGGCTCAAGCCGGAGGCGCACACGACCGGTTTGCCGGGCGCGCGACGCTCCGCCTCGGAGATGACCTCGTCCGCGAACCTGGAGACCCAGTCGGTCTCGCCACTCTCCACCATCGTGCCATTCTCGCGGCTCCCTCCTGTCCAAGCCAACGAGTTGCCCTTCCTCACGCTCCGTCGCCAGGCTCACCAGGGTGGCGGCGTCTCGCCGTTGACGGTTGGAGGTGCGGCAACACGCCGCTGGGCACGGCGCGGACGACCGAGCCGCTGGGCGACCACGAACGCCCCACACCGCCGCGCACTCGCGGCCTCCGCCGAGTGGCGTCGCGCTGGGTGGCGTTGGGGTGGTGTGGGGCTGGGTGGCGTGGGGCTGGATGGCGTGGCGGTGGGGGCGCGTGTCGCGTTCGCCCCGCTGTGCACGCTGGTCCTGCGCCCCGCCGGTGTCGCCTCTCGCCCCGGTGGCGGCGTGTCCCGGCTGGTGTGGCATGTCGCCGCGCTCAGCGCGCCTGGGACGGCCGGGGTGCCGCCACAGTGGCGCTGAGCAGGCGAGGACGCGCGGCGGAGGGAAGGGTGCGGCGCCCGGCCGCCGAGGGGCGGTGGGCGCCGCGGGTCAGCGTGGGAGCCCCGTCAAAGGGTCGAGGCGTACGGGTCCCAGTCCGACGGGAGAGGCTCCGGTGAGGCGGTGGTGGACGTGATGGGCCGGAACTCGGAGCGCTCGCCAGACTCCGAGATGGCCGACATGAGCTCCAGCACGTGGAAGGCCAGATCGCCCGAGGCCCGGTGCGGGGTGCCCGAACGTAGGGACCTGGCCAGGTCGAGCACGCCGATGCCGCGCCCGGCCGTGGTGCCCGAGACCGGCCGCTCGTGCCAGTCCGTGTCGTGCAGCCCCCGAGCCAGCAGAGGCCCCTCGAACGTGTTGGGATCGGGCAGCGACAGGGCGCCCTCGGAGCCGATGATCTCGATGGTCCGGCGGTTGATCGGTGAGTCGAAGCTGAAGGTGGCCGCGGCGGTGGCCGCCCCGGGGAAGTCGAGCAACGCGTTGACGTGCGTCGGGACGTCCACGGGGAAGACCTTGCCCTCCTTCGGCCCCGAGCCGACGACGCGGTGCAGGCGCGCCCTGCGCGTGCCGGCCGCCACCCGGGTGACGGGGCCGAGCAGGGACACCAGGGCGGTCAGGTAGTACGGGCCGAGGTCGAAGAGGGGGCCGCCGCCCGGCTGGTAGAAGAACTCGGGGTTGGGATGCCAGGACTCGGGGCCGAGGCTCTGCGTGGCCGCCGTGACGGCCACCGGCTCGCCGATGAGGCCGGAGCGCAGGGCGTGCAGGGCCGACTGGAGCCCGGCTCCTAAGAAGGTGTCGGGCGCGCCGCCGACCCGCAGGCCCAGGTTGGCGGCCTCGGTCACGATCTTGGTGGCCTCGTCCACGTCCATGGCCATCGGCTTCTCGCCGTACACGTGCTTGCCGGCGCGCAGCGACTCCAGCGCGACAGCCGCGTGCGCGGACGGGACGGTGAGGTTGACGACGATCTCGACCTCGGGCACCGCCAGGACGGTGGCGAGGGCGCCCGACACGGGCACGCCGTGCTCGGCCGCGACCGCGGCGGCCCGCTCGGTGTCGATGTCCGCGACGCCGATCACGCGCACGTCGGGGAAGGCTGTGAGGTTGCGAAGGTACTGGCCACTGATGTTCCCGGCGCCGACCAGGGCGACGCCGACGGGGCCGTTGCTCAAGAGCCCTCCAAAGAGGTGAGGTAGGCGTGGCTGTCCGCGAGAGCGGCGAAGATGTCGGTCGCGCATTCGTCGAGCTCGACGATGCGCCAGGCGTCGGGAGCGGCGGCGAGGATCTCGGGCACGGGCATGACGCCCCTGCCCACCGCGGTGTGCGGCTCGCCCTTGACCACCGGCCCGTCCTTGACGTGCAGCGCCAGGATGCGCTCCGCCAGGCTGCCGAGCAGGGCGGGCACGTCGGCGCCGCCCACGGCCGCCCAGTACGTGTCGATCTCCAGGAACACCTCGGGGACGAGCAGGTCGGCCAGCGCCTCGAGGGCGTGCCGGCCGTCGATCCGCGGCTCGATCTCCCACCAGTGGTTGTGGTACCCGATCCGCATCCCGTACCGCGCCGCCTGCTCGGCCAGCCCGTTCAGCAGGTCGGCCGTGCGCGAGAGCCCGTCGCGCGTGGTGAACTCCTCGTGCGCGATGCCGCCAGGGATGATCACCAGGTCGGTGCCGATCGTGGCGATGGCGTCGAAGACCTCGGCGGGCTCCTTGCTCAGCAGCGCGTACGCGTGCGTGCTCGACACGCTCAACCCGAGGTCGTCGACCACCTCGCGGAAACCCTTGGGATCGGTCGTGGGGTCGTAGGGCTCCACGGACCGGTAGCCGATCTCCGCGATCCGGCTCAGCACCGTGTCGCGGTCGGCCGCCAGCGCGTCCCTGACGGTGTAGAGCTGGACACTGATGGGTTTCGTCATCCGCGTACCCCCAGGAGGTGCTCGAGCGCGAGCTGGTTGAGCCGGGTGAAGTGGAAGCCGCGGGCGGCCGCCACCTCGGGGTCGAAGTCGTCCTTGGCCAGGTCGGCCCAGGTCTCGCCCGGCGCCAGCGTAGGCTGCGCCAGCTCGTCCACGCGGGAGGCGCGCAGGGCCTCCTGCACCTCGGGGTCGGCGCGGAAGGCCCGCGACTTCTCCTTGAGGATCAGGTACGTACGCATGTTCGCCGCGGCCGAGTCCCACACGTCCTGGGCGTCCTCGGTACGCAGCGGCTTGTAGTCGAAGTGGCGCGGCCCGTCGTAGCCGCCGTTCTCGAGCAGGTCGACCAGGAAGAAGGCGCTCTTGAGGTCGCCGTGGCCGAAGATCAGGTCCTGGTCGTACTTCGGCCCGTGCTGGCCGTTGAGGTCGATGTGGAAGAGCTTGCCGTGCCAGAGCGCCTGGGCGATGCCGTGCACGAAGTTGAGCCCGGCCATCTGCTCGTGGCCGACCTCGGGGTTGAGGCCCACCATCTCGGGGTGCTCCAGGTCGTTGATCAGCGCCAGGGCGTGGCCGATCGTGGGCAGGAGGATGTCGCCGCGGGGCTCGTTGGGCTTGGGCTCGAGGGCGAAGCGGATGTCGTAGCCGCGCTCGCGTACGTACGAGCAGAGCAGGTCGAGGCCCTCCTTGTAGCGGTCGAGCGCGGCCTTGACGTCCTTGGCCGCGTCCGACTCGGCGCCCTCGCGACCGCCCCAGCACACGTAGGTCTTGGCGCCCAGCGAGGCGGCCAGGTCGATGTTCCTGATCACCTTGCGCAGCGCGTACCGACGGACGTCGCGGTCGTTGCTGGTGAACGCGCCGTCCTTGAACACGGGGTGCGTGAAGAGGTTCGTGGTCGCCATCGGCACCTTCATGCCGGTCTCGTCCAGGGCCTTCCTGAACGCCGCGATGGCCTTGTCCCTGTCGGGCTCGACGGCGAGCAGGTCGTCGTCGTGGAACGTGACGCCGTACGCGCCGAGCTCGGAGAGCCGGTGGACGGTCTCCACCGGGTCGAGCGGCGCCCGCGAGGCGTCGCCGAACGGGTCGCGCGCCTGCCAGCCGACCGTCCAGAGGCCGAAGGTGAACCGGTCGGTCGGGGTCGGGATGAAATTGGCCATTCGAGTGCGCTCCTGTGGATTAGTCCATAATCTGTACATAATCCTGAGGAGGTGAGCATGGCGGCGTCAAGAGGGGTCCGGCATGATTCCATGCGTGCCCGTAACCTGGCCGTAGTACTCGGCGCCATTCACCGATCAGGACCGCACACCAGGGCGGCGCTCGCCGAGATGACGGGTCTCACCAAGACCACCGTGTCCAGCCTGGTCTCCGACCTTCTGGACGCCGGGGTGGTGACCGAGAGCGGGGCTGTGCGGGGCGGCGAGCGGGGGCGGCCGGGGGTGGCGGTGAGCCTGAGCGGGCACCGGGTGGCCACGCTGGGGCTGGAGATCAACATCGACTACCTGGCCGCGTGCGTCGTCGATCTCACCCGGGCGGTGCGGCTGCGCCGTACGCGGCGGGCCGACAACCGCAACTCGGACCCGGCGGACATCCTGGAGAGCCTGCGCGACCTCGTCAAGGAGACGACGGCCGAGGCGGAGCAGGCCGGGCTGCGGATCATCGGCGCGGCACTCGCCGTGCCCGGCACGGTCGAGGGCGAGGTGCTGCGTAACGCGCCACACCTCGGCTGGCGGGACGTACGCGTGCCGGACCTGGTCGACCTGCCGTTCGCGATCGACAACGAGGCGAACCTGGCGGCGCTCGGCGAGCTGTGGTTCGGCTCGCGGGCGGCGGACTTCCTCTACGTGTCCGGCGAGATCGGCATCGGGGCCGGGCTCGTGGTGGGCGGGACGGTGTTCAGGGGGACGTTCGGGCTGGCGGGCGAGCTGGGCCACGTCGTCGTCGTGCCCGACGGGCCGGCGTGCCGGTGCGGTGGCCGGGGCTGCCTTGAGGTGTACGCCGGGCAGGACGCCCTGCTCGGCGCGCTGCCCTCGGTCACCTCGCTGGTCGCGCGGCTGGAATCGGGCGACCGGCCGGCGCTGGCGGCGTGCGAGCGGGCCGGGCACGCGCTCGGCGTGGCGCTCACCTCGGCCATCCACCTCCTCGACCCCGGCCGGATCGTGCTGGGCGGGATCTACGCGCCGCTGTTCCCCTGGCTGGAAGGGCCGGTGTCGGAGGGGCTGGGGGCCCGCCTGGGCCAGATGCGCGGCAGACCCCCCGCCCTCGTGGTGTCGGAGACCGGCCCGGACGCGGCCGTGCTGGGCGCGGCGGGCCTGATCATCCAGCAGGTCATCGCCGAGCCCGCCCAGGTGCTCGGCCTCTAGACCCCGCCGGCCGCACCGGCTTCAGCCGTTGGCGGCCGCCTCCAGGGCCGGGACGTCGATCTTCTGCATGCCGAGCATGGCCTTCATGGCCCGCTGGGCCCTGGCCGGGTCAGAGTCGCTGAGCAGTTCCTGAAGCCGGCGCGGGATGATCTGCCAGGACAGGCCGTACTTGTCCTTGAGCCAGCCGCACTGCGACTCCTCGCCGCCTTCGGTGAGCCTCGCCCACAGCTCGTCCACCTCCTCCTGCGAGTCGCAGTCGACGTAGAGCGAGACGGCCTCGGTGAAGGTGAACTGCGGGCCGCCGTTCAGCGCGATGAACCGCTGCCCGGCCAGCTCGAACGTCACGATCATGGCCGTCCCGGCGGGACCGGGCCCGGCGTCGCCGTAGCGGTGGACGTCCAGGACGCGCGAGTCCTTGAAGAGCGAGGTGTAGAACGTGGCGGCCTCCTCGGCCTGGTTGTCGAACCAGAGGTACGTGGTGATCTTCTGCATGGTGCTTCCTCCCTACGAGTTCTCTCACCAACGCGTCGAACTCGCCCGGGCCGGATCGACAGACCAGATCAGATTTTTTTGAAGGCGTCTACTCCAGTTCGGCGATGAACGCCGTGATCTGCCCGGCTTCGGGCACGCCGAGGCCGGTGTACACCTCCAGCGCCTGCTTGGCGTGATCGCGGGCCGAGTCGAGGCGGCCGCGATCACGGTGGATGCGCGCCAGGCCCTCGTGGGCACGGGCCTCCTCGGGCCGGTTGCCCAGCTCGCGCGCGATGGCGAGGGCCTGGTCGTGGTATGCCGTGGCCCGTTCGGGATCACCGGCGAGCCGGGCGGCCTCTCCCAGGCCGTTGAGCGGCGCGGCCTCGTCACCGCGGTTCCCCAGCTCGCGATAGAGCTCCAGCGCCTGACGGTGGTGGTCACGGGCCTGCTCGTGCTGCCCTTGACGCTGGTGCACCTGGCCGAGGAGGTCCAGTGTCTGGGCCTCGCCGTTGCGGTTGCGGAACTCGCGATGCAGCTGCAGCGCCCGGCGGAGATGGTCGAGGGCCTCCGGATACCGTCCCTGCCGCTCGTGGCCGAGGCCGAGGTTGCTCAGCGTGTAGGCCTCCCCGACCCGGTTGCCGATCTCGCGGCTCAGGTCGAGCGCCTGCGTCAGATGGCGCTCCGCCTCCTCGTACGAGTGCTGCCGCAGGCGTACGTTCCCCAACGTGTTGTGCGCCCGCGACGCGCCGAGCCGGTCGCCGCTCTCGAGGCACAGCTCCAGGGCCGGCCGGCAGGTCTCGTACGACTTCTCGTAAAGCCCCTGCCGCCAGTAGACCCATGCCAGATCGAGCAGGGCCCGCGCCTCGGCCGCCGTGTCACCCTGGCGGCGCGCGGCGTCCAGCGCCTTCGTGTGCAAGGTGATCGCGTCGGCATGATGGGCGTGCCCGTCGAGATAGGGGTGCATGATGGTCGCCAGCTGACCGGCATGGAGGGGCCAGTCGCCGTCGGCCGCGCGGCTGCCCGCGGCGACGAGGTTGGCGCGCTCAGCGGCCAGCCACGCGCCCGCCTCGGCGGCATCCGGCAACGGCACGGCCTGCGACTCCGTCTCCGGGATCACCGGCCTGCGGAGCCTGCCGAACGGATAGACCAGGGCCATCGCCGCGGCCGCGGTGCTCCGGTAGTGGTCGAGCAGCCGGGTCAGGGCGTCATGCCGGGCGTCGTCGCTCTCCTCGGCCGCCGCGGTGGCGCGCGCGTGCTCGCGCAGCAGGTCGTGGAAGGTGTAGCGGCCGGGCTGGTGCTGGGCGAGGACATGGGCGTCCAGCAGGTCCTCCAGCAGCGTCTCGGCGTCGTCGGCCGGCACGCCGGCCAGCGCCGCGGCGGCGTGGGCGTCGACGTCGCGCCCCGGGTGCACGCCCAGCAGCCGGAACATGCGCTGCTCCGCGGCGTCCAGATGCTCGTACGACAGCGTGAACGCGGCCGCCACCCCCCGGTCGGGCGTGGACAGCTCGGCCAGCCGGCGGCGCTTGTCACGCAGCCGGTCGGCCAGGTACGCGACGGTCCAGCGGGGGCGATGGCGCAACCTCGCGGCGGCGATCCGCACGGCCAGCGGCAGGAACCCGCAGAGCTGCAGCACGTCGAGCACCGCGTTCGGCTCGGCCCGCGCCCGCTCTCCCACGATCGAGGTGAACAGCGCCTCGCCGTCCCTGGCCGTCAGCACCTCCACGGACAGCGCGTGGGCGCCGTCGAGGTCGATCAGCCGGCGGCGGCTGGTGACGAGGACGAGGCTGTCGGAGGCGCCGGGCAGCAGGGGGCGTACGTGATCGGTGTCGGCGGCGTTGTCCAGCACGATCACGGCACGGCGCGCGGCGAGCTCGGCCCGCCACAGCGCGGACCGCGTGGCGTCCGTGGCCGGGATGCGTTCGGCCGGCACCCCGAGCTGGCGCAGCAGCGTCTCCAGGGCGGCGCCAGCTTCGACCGGCTCGTGCCCCGCCGTGTGCGCCTGCAGGTCGACGAAGAGTTGCCCGTCGGGGTAGCGCTCGGCGAGCCGGTGCGCGGCGTGGATCGCCAGCGCCGTCTTGCCGATGCCGGCCATCCCGTCGATGGCCACGATCGTCATGCCGGACCGGAGCCCGGCGATCCGCTCGAGTTCGGCGGCCCGGCCGGCGAAGTCGGGGATGTCGTACGGCAGGAAGTTCGCCGGCCGTTCGGGCTCGCGTACGGGCTCTTCCTGCGCCTGGACCTGCAGGCTCGGATCGTCACGGAGGATGGCCTGTTCGAGCGCCACGAAGGTCCGGCCGGGATCCAGCCCCTGCTGCTCGACCAGTGACTCGCGCAGCGAGCGGGCCACCGACAGCGCATCGGCCTGCCGCCCCGCGCGGTGCAGGGCGAGCATCAGCTGACCCGCCAGCCGCTCCCGCAGCGGGTGCGCCGCCACGTGCGCGGACAGTTCGTCGATCAGCTCCTCGTGCCGGCCCAGCGACAGCTCGATGTCCGCCAGGCGCTCGACGGCCGCCAGGCGGCGCTGCTCCAGCCGGGCGCGGGCGCTCTCGACGTAGTCCGCGGTCACGTCCGCCAGCGGCTGACCCCGCCACAGCCGCAACGCCTCACGTATCCGCCGGCCGGCGTCGGGGCCTTCGGCGGCCTTCGGGACGGCCGCCACCTGGCTGGTGAACTCCTCCAGATCGAGCCGCTCAGGCTCGATCACGTATCCGCCCGACCGGGTCGCGAGCTGCTGCGCCGCCCCCGCCTCGCGGAGCACCCGGCGGATCGCGGTGATGGCGGCCTGGATCTGCGAACGCGCCGTGTCCGGCGGCGTCAGACCCCACACCGCGTCGATCAGCTGGTCGGCGGTGAGGACGGCGCGGGCATGCAGCAGCAGGTACGCCAGGACCGCCCGGTGACGTGGCGCCAGGCCGGTCAGCTCCTGGTCGTCATCCCTCACCTGCACGGGCCCCAGGACAGCGAACCGAACGCCCAACCCACCCTCCCGAACGGGACATATAGGCCGCCCATAGCGGACGCATCGCGAATGTATCAGCTCGGCTTCGCATGATGAATGCACAGGTCAGCCAGCCGAGAAAGGAAACCTCGATCATGGAAGCACGGATGAAGAACCCGGCGTACGTCCTCTCCGACAGCCTGAAGGGCATCCAGACCATCTACAAGGCCATCTACCAGGGCGGCACGCCCCAGGAGCTGCTGGAGATCGTCGCCCTGCGCGCCAGCCAGATCAACGGGTGCAGCGCCTGCGTCCACGCGCACGTCCAGAACCTCAAGAAGTCCGGCGAGTCCGACGAGCGCGTGGGCAACGTCGCGGCCTGGCGGGAGGCACCGTACTACAGCGACGTCGAGCGGGCCGCGCTGCAGCTCACCGAGGCCGTCACCCGGATCGCCGACCGGTCGGGTGACGCCGTGCCGGACGAGCTCTGGGACGAGGTCGCGGACCACTTCGACGAGCAGCAGCTCTCCGCGATCATCCTGACGATCTCCATGACCAACTTCTTCAACCGCATCAACGCCACGATCAAGGAGCCCGCCGGTCAGAACTGGGGCTGATGAACCGGCTGGACGGTGGTGTCGAGAGCCGGGTCGGCCGCGAGGATCCTCCGATGGAGCTCCCGCACCGCCCTCCCTGGCTCCAGGCCCTGCTCGCCGATCAGCGTCGCCCGCAGCCCGGCGTAGGCGGACAGGGCCTCGGCCTGGCGTCCCGAGCGGTACAGGGCGAGCATGAGCAGCGCGTGCAGCGACTCGCGCAGCGGATGCGCGGCGGTGAGCTCGCGCAGCGCGGGGATCACCGTCGCCTGCCGGCCGAGCTCGACATCGGCCTCCAGCACGGCCTCGACGGCCAGCAGCCGGGCCTCCTCCAGCCGGTCGGCGTGCGCCCGGACCATCGGGCCGCTCGGCACGTCGGCGAGCGCGGGCCCGCGCCAGAGAGCCAGCGCCGCTTCCAGCCGCCTGCGGGCCAGGGCCGGATCACGGGTCCGCAGTGCCAGCTGGCCGTCGGCCAGCAGCCGTTCGAAGCGGGCGGCGTCCGTCTCCCGCGGGGTGCCGCGCAGTTCGTAGCAGCCGCCTCGCGTGAGCAGATCCTCACCGAGGACATGGCGCAGCCGCCAGACGTATCCCTGCAGCGTCTTGCGGGCGAACTTGGGCTCGGAGCCCTGCCAGAGCTCCTCGATGATCCGGTCCGCCAGAACGGGGCGGCCGGAGTTGATGGCGAGGACGGCGAGGACGGCGCGGTGCTTGGGTGCCGGGATCGGGACCACGCCGTCGCCGTGGACGACCTGGAGCGGGCCGAGCAGATCGATCTGGGGTGCACGGGACGTCGGGAGCACGACCACCTCCTCAATCTGGACAGGCTTAATCCGCGTTAGCGGACCGCGCCAATCTCGATCTACACTGCCAGACCTGGCTTGCGCGGGGCTTGCGCGCTCAAGGGGGCGGCGTGGAATTCCGGATCCTCGGGGCTCTGGAGCTCTGGCACGACGGTTCTCGGGTGCCTCTGACCGCGCCCAAACAGCGGGCGCTGCTGGCGATCCTGCTGATCAGAGCGGGGCGTACCGTTTCCGTCGAACGCCTGGTCGACGAGCTGTGGGGCACGGCGCCGCCGGCGAGCGTCGAGAGCACCCTGCACTCGCTGATCTCGCGGCTGCGTGGAAAGGGCGTCGCCGGGCTGGTCAGGGAGCCGGGCGGCTACCGGCTGGGGCTCGAGGGCACCACGTTGGATGCCCAGGACTTCGAGCGGCTGGCCGCCCTGGCACGCAAGCTGGCCGAGGCCGGCCACCTGGAGCAGGCCGTGCGGGGTTTCCAGGAGGCCCTTGGCCTGTGGCGGGCAGGGGCGCTGGCGGACGTGCCGGAGTCGCCGCTCATCGCGGCGGAGCGGCTCCGGCTCGACGGGCTCCGGCCGGCCGTCTTCGAGGAGTACGCCGACACTCTGGGCAGACTCGGCCGGCACGCCCTGATCGCGGGGGAGGTCCGCGGGCTGCTGGCGGAGCATCCGCTCCGCGAGTCCCTGTGGAGCAGGTTGATCAGCGCCCTGGACCGCTCGGGACAGCCCAGGGAGGCGCTGGCCGCGTACGACGAGGCGCGGCGGGTGCTCGCCGAGGAGCTCGGCCTGGATCCGGGACCGGAGCTGCGCCGCCTGCAGGCCGGGATCCTCCAGCGGGAGGAGGAGCGTGGGAACACGCCCGTACCCCGGCAGCTCCCGCCCGACCTGGCCGGATTCGCCGGGCGCGGTGCCGCTCTCCGTGAACTGACCGCACTGGCGGAGACCCGCCTGGAGGCGGTGGCCGTCATCAGCGGCATGCCCGGCGTCGGCAAGTCGGCCTTCGCGGTGCATTGGGCCCACCGGATGGCCGAGCGCTTCCCCGACGGGCAGCTCTTCATCGACCTGCGCGGGCACCGGCCGGAGGAGGCGATCACGTCGCGGGAGGCGCTGGACCGGTTCGTCCGCGCCCTGGGGCTGCCTCCTGAGCAGGTGCCCACCGGAGAGGACGAGCTCGCCGCCGCGTATCGGCGGCTGCTCGCCGACCGGCGCGTGCTGGTGCTGCTGGACAACGCGGCCGACTCCGCCCAGGTGCAGCCGCTGCTGCCGGGCACCGAGGGCTGTCTGGCGCTGGTCACCAGTCGCAGCCGGCTCTCCGGCCTGGCCCTGTACCACGCGACGCGTACCATCGATCTCGACATCATGACCGCCGCCGACTCGGCCGCCCTGCTGTCCGCCGTCATCGGTCCCCGCTGCGAGTCCGAGCCCGCCGCCGTGGCCGAACTCGCCCGCCAGTGCGGACACCTGCCGCTGGCCCTGCGGATCGCCGCCGCCCACCTGGCCGATCACCCGCATCGCCGGATCGGCACGTACGTGGCCGACCTCACCGAACGCGGGAGGCTCGGCGCGCTGCATCTCGGCGACGCCCCGTCCGCCGCCGTCAGCGCCACCTTCGACCTGTCCTACCGGGCGCTGGCCGAGGCCGACCGGATCGCCTTCCGCTGCCTCGGCCTGATCCCCGGCGGCGGCGGCTTCACGGCCAGGGCGCTGGCCGCGATGCTCGACGTCTCCGCCGCCGAGGCCCGTGCCCGTCTGGACGCGCTGCGGGCGGGCAGCCTGATCCACACCCGTGGCAGCCAGTCGTACGAGGAGCGCCACCACCTGCACGATCTCCTCTTCGACTACGCCCGCCACCGGGCCGAGACCGAGGACGACGAGGCGGTACGCGAGCAGGCCGTACGCCGGCTGCTGGAGTGGTACCGCACCATCGACGACCCGCTCGTGCTGCAGGACGAGTACGAGAACGTGCTGGCCGCCACCCGTCACGCCGCCGCGCACCACCTGGACGCGGCCTGGCGGCTGCCCGCGGCCCTGGCCCCGCTGCTGCGTCTACGCCACTGCCTGGACGGCACCGCGGAGCTGCACGCCCTGGCCGCGAGCGCCGCCGAGCGGGCCGGGGAGCACCTGCAGGCCGCGGTGGCCCACAACAACCTCGGCGCGACCCTGGAGTACCTGGGCCGCTACCCCGAGGCCCTGACCGAGCACCGCAGCGCACTGGAGATCTACCGGAGCCTGGCAGACCCGGTCGGAACGGGCACCGCGCTGCGCAGCATCGGCACGGTCTCCTGGCTGCTCGGCCGATATGACGCGGCCCTCACCGAGCTGCGCGAGGCACGGCACATCCTCGAGGACGCGGGCGAGGACGCCGCCGTGGGGCAGACGCTGAACCTGCTCGGCATCGTGCTGCGGAACCTGGGCCGCACGGACGAGGCCGTCGCCCACTACGAACGCGCGCTGGCCATCCACCGGCGCACGAACGACGCCCACGGCGAGGCCAACACGCTCAACAACCTGGGCGTGGTGCTGGACATCCGCAGCCGCCACGCCGAGGCGCTGGAGCATTACCACCGGGCGCTCGCGCTGCGCCGGTCCACGGGCAGCCGCAAGGGCGAAGCGCGCGCGCTGAACAACATCGGCCTGACCGAGATCAAGCTCGGCCGGTACGAATCCGCGCTCGGGCACCTCCTGAGCGCGCTGGCCATTCATCGCGAGACCGGCGACGCGAGGGGCGAGGGCCAGGTGGTCAACGACCTGGCCGGTCTCTATCACCTTCTCGGACGGGAGCAGGACGCGCTCGCGCACTACGCCATGGCGCTGCGCATCCGATCCGGCATCGGCGACCGCAAGGGCCTCGCCGACACTCACAAGGAGCTCGGCGAGGCCTACAACGACCTGGGCGACGGCGCCGCCGCCGCCCACCACCTGGCCGCCGCGGAACAGATCTTCAAGGAACTGGGGGTGACCGGGTAGCCGGGGTCCTCAGGAACCCACGGGCACGATGAGCCCGGCAGAGAGCAGGTCGGCCACCCCCGGGGCCAGGCGGTCCTCGGCGCCGGGTCCCGCAGCCTGGGAGTACCGGTCACGCAGCGACGACAGGTCCCCGCCGTCGCACAGCGCGTAGATCAGCCAGGCGTGGTCGTTCAGCCAGCGGAAGCTCGGCGGGGCCGGAGAGAACGCCACCAGCTGTCCCTGCTCGGGGATCGGGCACACCTGCACCGGCTCCGCCCGGCGGTAGCCTCGCGCTCCCAACGCCACCTCCGGGGCCGGCCGCCCGGCCGCGACAGGCGCCTGTCCTGGCACGATTCCTGGAGCGATGGGGGCCACGTTGCCGATCAGCCAGTCGACGAACTGCCTGCCGGTAGGGGTCAGCAGGTGGCCGTACGCCTGGGAGGCCTGCTGGGCGAGATAGGTGGCCCGTTCCAGGCTGGTGGTGTACCCGCCGTTCTCGCCCGCCTGGCTGCCGGGGGTGGCCAGGTCGACGAACTCGGCCGCGGGCTCGCCGTACCGGGCCCGCAGGGCGGAGGATGCCTGGGCGGCCGCCGCGTGGAACAGCAGCAGGTGGACGTAGACGTGCATGGCGAACAGCACCCGCGTCAGCGTCCACGGCTCCACGCGCCACGGGATCGGGATCAGCTCGCCGGTCTCGGCGGCCAGGGAGCCGGTCCGCAGCACGTCGAACAGCTTCAGGTGCAGCCCCTCGTGGAAGAGCGTCTCGGCCGCGGTCCAGGGATCGGACAGCCGCTCAGGGGCCAGGAAGAGGGCCGAAGGCAGCGGGTCGCCGCCGGAGACCGAGTTGAGGGTTCCGTCGGCCAGCTCGTCCCGGATGAACCCGGCCAGGGAGACGTGCGGCAGCACCCCGGCGCCTGAGTGGGGCAGCAGTTCGGCGAGGAGCTCTGCGGCCTGGCTCAGCCCGGTGAGCAGGCCGGCATCGGGACGCACCCGGGTGCCGGAGCCGTCCTTGGACAGCGTCCCTGCCAGCAGCTCCTCCAAACGGGTGCTCAGTGCCAGGTCCGGTTCGGAGCCCGTTTCGAGATCCGTCCACACCCATGAGACGGCGCGATCCGGCCACGGGCGCACCTTCGGGCGGGAAAGACGTTCACACGGCCCGACGCCGTCGAGCGTGTCCGCCACGCCCCGCTCCAAATGGGTGACCAGATCGGCGGCTTCACCGGTCTGGAGCTCCAGCGCGGTCATGTCGTTCTCGAACGCGTTGCGCAGGACCGGGTCGTACATCAGGGGGCGGAGGTCGGCGTCGCCCGCCAGGGACAGCCGCGTCAGCCTGTCGGCGGCGCGGGGGTGGTACCGGGCCAGCACCTGAAGGCCCAGCCGGTAGCGGGCCAGGTTCCTGGCCTCGATCGCCTCGGCGGAGCCGAACCGGCGGTCCGAGCCGAGTGCCAGGTCAATGTCGGATGTCAGTGCGACACTTGGTTCGGGAGCCAATGACGTCACCTCGATTTCACCGGTGTGGACCGGCGACGGGGACGTCCCGCCGCCGGTCATTTCGTTCTCTCCGCTACTTGGAGCTGGGAGAGGAGAACCTCGGCCGCCACGCGCGCTCGTGCGGGGCGTCGGTCGTCACGCTCGGCGCGGCGTCGTTCCTCAGCGGGAACTTCGGCAGTTCGACGGTCTGAGTCGGCATGCGTCTTCCTCCGTTCGCCATGGATCACTTGGCACGTCGAATCTAGGAAGCCCGGGTGTGGTCCCGGTGTGGTGGCGATCTCTTCTAGGCTGGAAGAGAGGGACGCCCACCCGTTCGCGCTCTTGGGGGTGAGCCCGATGAGGCTGCACGACCTGTGTTCCGCGGCCACCGCGACGGCCGCGATGACGACCGCGCTGGTCGCCGGCGCACCGGCGGCCGAGTGGCGACAATGCACCCCTCCGCCGCTGCCGGGCAAGGTGGTGGACGTGGAGCTGACCGACTCGGCCCCGGGGCCGATGCGCGTGACGGTGACCCCGGCCGGGGTCCCGGCGGGCACCGTGTCGTTCCGGGCGGACAACACGGGCACGGTGGCCCACGAACTGGTCGTGCTGCCGCTCCCGAAGGGGCAGGCCATCGGCAAGCGGCCGATCGGATCCGACGCCCGCGTGAGCGAGACGGGCAGCCTCGGCGAGGCGTCGAGCAACTGCGGACAAGGCGAGGGCGAGGGCATCGCGCCCGGCTCCATGGGCTGGGTGACGCTGCAGCTGCACCCCGGACAGTACGAGCTGGTGTGCAACTTCCCCGGACATTACGCCTCGGGTATGCACGCGGCGTTCGACGTCACCAAATGACCTCGTGTTAAGGTCCGTCCCGGACGTTCCGCTTCCGGATTGCGGGGATGTGGTGAAGCTCGACGCGAGCCCCACGGCACGGGCACTGCTGGCCCTCGAGCTGGTCCAAGGCAGTCCGGGCATCACCGCGGACCGGCTCGCCGACAAGCTCGGCGTCTCCGAGCGGGCCGCCCGCCGGTACGTCGCGATCCTCCGCGAGGCCGGCATCCCGATCGAGTCCCTCCGCGGCCCCTATGGCGGCTACCGCATCGGCCGCGGCCTGCGGCTCCCGCCCTTGATGTTCAGCGCCGCCGAGGCCCTCGGCCTGGTCATGGCCGTGCTCGACGGCCATCACGACGCCGGCGACGCCGCCGACCCGGTCGGCAGCGCGCTCGGCAAGATCGTGCGGGCGCTTCCCGAGCCGGTGGCCGCCCAGGTCCAGGCCGTACGCCGGACCACGGCGCCCGCCCCCGACCGCGCCGCCGCCCGCCCGGACCCGGACACCGCGACCGCCCTCGTGCAGGCCTGCTCCAACCGCCGCCGGGTACGCCTCGGCTACCGTTCCGAGGCCGGGCCGGAGCGGGTCATCGAGGCCGACCCGTGGGCCGTCGTCGTACGCCACGGCCGGTGGTACCTGCTGTGCTGGTCACACACCGCGGGCGCCCGCCGGGCGTACCGGATCGACCGGGTACGCGGGGTTGAGGTCCTCGACGACACCTTCAGCCCGCCCGCCGACCTCGACCCGGTCGCCACGCTCGAGGAGCATCTCTCCGTCGGATGGGAGTACGACGTCGAGGTCGTCATCGACGCCCCTGCCGACACCGTGGGCCGCTGCCTTCCCCGCGCTCTCGGACGGCTCGAGCCGCTCGACGCCGGGACGTCCCGCCTGGTCGGCAGCACCAGCAATCCGAGGTGGTACGCCGAGCAGCTCGCCGCGATCCCGGCGCCGTACCGGATCGTGCGGTGTCCCGAGCTCCAGCAGGCCGCCCGCGTCCTCGGGCGGCGGCTGCTGGCGGCGGCCGGGGGCGACGACGATGCGACGGTCACCTGAAGCCGCGGAAGACGCCCTTCTGCAGCATGGTCACTGGCACTTTCCCTCGAGCCAGGCGTTGAACTGCGGCGTGTAGTCGGTGGCCACCCGCTTGGCGCCGCTCGCGAGCGCGCCCTTCCACGCGTTCTCGTTCAGCGTCCACGAGGGGGGCGGCTCCTCCCACTTGGTGACCTCCGGCCAGATGGGGCCGCCGCTCAGCACCTGGGTCATGCCCGCTTCGGTCACCCGCTTCTTGAGCTCGGCGGCGAGCGCGCTGTCGTGGGAGTACAGGATGATCTCCTGCGACCGGTAGTTCTCCTTGACGGGGTCGAGCACCTCGGCCCAGCCCTGCGTCTTGATCGAGGCGGTGGAGCTGAGCAGCGACTGCCGGGCCTCCGGCTTGATCTCGACCAGCCCGACCATGCCGGCGGTCTTCATCGCGGACAGCCACTCGCGGAAGGTGTGCACGGTCTCGCCCTGGAACGGGCCGCGGGTGATGGTCCGGCCCTTGAGCGCGGTGTCGCCCGCTGCCCACCAGATTTCGGTGATGTTCTTCTTGGTGCCCGTCAGCCCCCACGTGGAGGTGTTGTGCCACATGACGGCCTTGGTGCCGTCCTTGGTGAGCTGAAGGTCGGCCTCGACGCCTGACGCGCCCCATGCCTTGTACTTCCGGATGGCCGTGGGATTGTTCGGCTGGCGTACCTGATCCCTCTCCCAGGGATTGGCGCCGGTGGGGTAGCCGCCGTGCCCGAAGATCTGCGGGCACGCGGGCAGGGCGGCGGCGGACGGAGCGGTGAGTAACGAGGCCAGCAACAACGCGGCGAGGGGGACTGCCAAGACTCGCACCTTTCGATCTTGTGGTGCCCCGCACTCTGCCACATCCGGCGGCGATCAGTGGCCGTGCTCCGTCGGCTCGGCCGCATTGAACGCGCGCCGGTATGCCGAGGGCGATGTGCGCATGGCCTTCACGAAATGGGATCGGTAGGTGATCGGGCTCTTGAAGCCCACGGTGCGGGCGATCTCCTCCACCGGCGCCGCGGTCTTCTCCAGCAGCGGCAGGCTGGCCTGGACCCGCTGGGCGATCAGCCACCTGGTGGGGCTGGTCCCGGTGCAGCGGGCGAAGTGGCGCAGGTACGTACGGGTGGACATGTGCGCGCGGCGTGCCAGGGTCTCGATGCTGATCTCCTGCCGCAGGTTGGCCAGGGCCCACGTCATGGTCCGGGAGATCTGGTCGTCGTCGAGGTCATGGGGCACCGGCGCCTCGATGAACTGCGCCTGTCCGCCGTCGCGGTGCGGTGGGATGACGAGCCGCCTGGCCACCGTGTTGGCCACGCTCGGCCCGTGGTCGCGACGTACGAGGTGCAGGCAGAGATCCAGCCCCGCCGCGCTGCCGGCGCTGGTGAGCACGTCGCCGTCGTCGATGTAGAGCACGTCGGGGTGCACGCGTACGAGCGGAAAACGGCGGCGTAGCAGGTCGGCGTACTGCCAGTGGGTGGTCGCCGGGCGGTGGTCCAGCAGCCCGGCGGCGGCCAGCGCGAACGCGCCCGAGCAGATGGAGACGACGCGGGCGCCTCGGTCATGGGCCAGTCGCAGGGCGGCGACCAGCTCGGGGGAGCAGGTGCCCCGCACGTCGGGGACGCCGGGCACGATCACCGTCTGCGCCGAGGCGAAGACCTCCAGGTCGTACGGCGTGTCCACGGTCGCGCCACCGACGATGCGCAGCGGACCCGGGCGTTCTGCGCACACCTTCAGGTCGTACCAGGGCACCTCCAGCTCCGGTCTCGGCAGGCCGAAGACCTCGGTGACGATGCCGGTCTCGAAGGGCGACATGCCCTCGTACGCGAGCACCGCGACCGTCCGGCCGGCGTTCGCGACGGTGTGCATGGCGGGATCCTATCGACAGGCGTCATCCATGCCACTGTCGCGCGACGGCTCCGCGCCGGGACCATGGGCGTCATGTCAGCTGTTCTCTTCACCCCTCCCGCGCGGCCCGACGAGGCCGTCGCGCACTTCGCCGCACGTCTGGCCTTCGAGACCGACGTG
The DNA here is from genome assembly GCF_040674955.1 of Nonomuraea sp. NPDC049695. Classification (NCBI taxonomy): domain Bacteria; kingdom Bacillati; phylum Actinomycetota; class Actinomycetes; order Streptosporangiales; family Streptosporangiaceae; genus Nonomuraea; species Nonomuraea sp. NPDC049695. The sequence goes on from NZ_JBFANV010000054.1 coordinate 57,616, forward strand.
TCCGACGTACACGCCGACCTGGAGTCAGGCGTGCCAGGCCTGATCGTGGTCGACTCCCGCAGCGTCGAGTCCTGGGAACAGGGCCACCTGCCCGGCGCCGTCCACCTGCCGACCGCGCAGGTCGCCGAGCGGGCGCCCCTCGTCGTCCCGCGTGACGTGGTCGTCGTCACCTACTGCTGGGGGCCGGGCTGCAACGGCGCGACGAGGGCCGCGCTGGCCTTCGCGCGGCTGGGTTACCAGGTCAAGGAGATGATCGGCGGTTATGAGTACTGGGTACGCGAGGGCTTCGCGGTGCAGACGGCGGCCGGGCGCGTCGTACAGCCGGCCGACCCGCTGACCGCCCCGGTGTCGGCAGCGGCCTGCGGCTGCTGACGCCGGATCTTCAGGGCTGGCGGCGCAGCGGAGAGAGCAGGATCGGGATCCAGCTCACGGACATGATCAGGGTCCCCAGCCACAGCGCGGAGCGCACTCCCCAGAGTTCGCCGAGCCCGCCTGCCAGGAGTCCGCCCACGCCGACCGCGCCCATCAGGAGAAGTCGCATCGTGGCCGTCATCCGGCCGAGCATGGCGTCAGGCGTGACCCGCTGCCGCAGGCTGACCAGGAGCACGTTGTTGACGCCCGTACGGAAGGTCATCACGAACCACGCCGCCGCGGCCGCCCAGATCCATGGCCCCCGATCCAGGAACGGGATCAGGAACGCGGCGGGAGCGGCGGCCAGGCCGACGAGCCAGGTGGCGCGGCCGGTGCCGAGGCGGCGGCCGATCAGGTGCGCGACAGACGAGCCCGCCAGCACGCCGAACCCGCCGGCGGCGAGGTACGCGCCGAGCACCCACTCCGGGTAGCCGAGCTGATCGACGATGAGCACCGGCAGCAGCACCGAGCAGAGCGGGTACGCCAGGTTGGCCATCGCGCCCTGGACCAGGGCGGCCACGAGCGTCGAGTTCCCGAAGAGGAAGCGGACACCGGCCGCGATCTGCCCGCGGATCGGCTCCCGGCCGGATGCCGGTTCAGGGACGGCCGGCTCAGGGAGGGCGCGCAGCCAGAGCGCCGACCACAGGTAGCTGAGCGCGTCCGCCACCACCGCCAGAGGCGCCCCCGCGAGCTGGACCAGCACCCCGGCCACGCTGCGTCCGGCGATGTCCATTCCCGCGCCCGTCCCCACGAGCAGCGAGTTCGCCGAGGTCAGTCGCTCGCGCCCGACCAGCGCGGGCACGAGGCTCATCGACGCCACCTCGAACAGCAAGGTCCCCGCCCCCACCACGATCACCACCGCGTACAGCTGCCCCATGGACAGCCATCCGCCCCACCACGCCACCGGCACCGACAGCAGCGCCGCCGCCCGCAGCACGTCGGTGGCGATCATCACGGGCCGCCGCCTGACCCGGTCCACCCATGCCCCGGCGGGCAGCCCGAGCAGCAGCACCGTGAGCGTGCCGAGCGCCGACAGCAGCCCGACCTCGCCCGCCCCTGCTCCCAGGGTGGTCACGGCGAGCAGCGGCAGCGCGACATAGCTGATCTGGCTGCCGAACTGACTGACCGCACCGGCCACGAAGAGGTTGCGAAATCCGTGAGACCGCAGCAGCGGCTCGTCCATCACAGTTGCTGACATGTCCACCACAGTGCTGAGGTGGGGCTCAAAGCACTATCGATTAAGTGAGACGCGAATCAAATGACCCTGGACCTGGCGTTCACGGCCCACGACATCGCCAACCTCCGCTTCGCCATCTCGCCACTCGGCGAGGTGGTGGCCAGCGTCCGCGTGGTGAAGGATCCGTCGGCGCACCCGCTCCTGCGTCCCTGGGCCGAGCAGGTACGCCGACGCCTCCGGGACGTCGACTGGCGCCTGCTGTCCGACCTCGTACCGGTGCCGACGACCGTGATCGCGGGCTTCACCTGCACCCCGCCGTCGACGTCCATGCCGGATCTTGAGCTGGAACTCGCCACCATGCGGGGCGCGGCCGCCCGGGTCCGCTCGGACCTGGACGAGATCCCCGGTCCGCGTACGAAACGGGTCCAGGCGCTCCACGACGACCCGGAGAAGGGGCTCGAACGGCTCGCGGTGGAGGTCGAGAACTACTGGCAGGCCGTGATGGCGCCGTTCTGGCCGAGGATCAGGTCACTGCTGGAGGGGGAGATCCTCTACCGGGCCAAGCTGCTCGCCGAGGGCGGCGCCCAGCGCATGCTGGCGGACCTCGACGACGCCATCACCTGGGAGGACGGCATCCTGCGCGTCCGGCACCGCCACGTTTCCGGGGCCCGCCCGCTGCGCGGTCTCGGGCTGCTGCTGGTGCCATGCGTGTTCGTCTCGCCGCGGGTCGCCTCCGTCACCACGCCGCCGTACCAGCCCACCGTCCGCTACGCGCCGCGCGGCATCGCCACGCTCTGGGAACGCCGCGAGCTGGAGCCACCCGAGGCGCTGGCCGCCGTGCTCGGCCGGACGCGCGCCCAGCTGCTGGCCGAGCTCGACCGCCCCGCCTCGACCCGCGAGCTGGCCCACCGCGCCGGGCTCTCCGAGCCCGGCGTCAACCAGCACCTCACCGCGCTGCGCCGGGCAGGGCTGTGCTCGGCACACCGTACGGGGCGATACGTCCTGTACGCCCGCACGGCCATCGCCGAGGCCCTCCTGGAGAGCCACCTCCATGGTGCCCGCGGTTGATCGAAAGTGTCGGCGGAGCTGGTTACTGTCCCCGCCATGGATCACTGGAGCGGGATCAGGAAACTGATCGAGGCGCGGCAGGCCGATCGACTCGCCGATGAGCTCAAGGCGCTGGACGACGAGGGCCGCAAAGAGATCGCGGCCCGATTACCAGCACTGCTGAAGGAGCTGCGCGGCCGGTTCGACCGGTGGGACGACGGCCTGGTGGACTATGCGCCCGTGCTGAGGGTGGCGGGCGCGGCCACGTTCGGCGGGGCAGCGGCCGTGGCGTCCTGGCTGTACCGGCGTGATTTCGCCCCGCGGTGGGCCGGCCTCGACAACGACGTGGACCTCGTCCTGGCGGTGCTCTCCGATCGGCCCACCGCCTGGCGCGCCGACCTGGCCGAGCGGCTGGTGCTGCGCATGCGCGCCGCCGACGACCGTGGCATGGAGCTCGCCCTGGCCCTGCTCCGCGAGACCGGCATCGAGCCGCCGCAGCACGACCCGCTCGTGGCCGGCTGGTTGAGCCAGAAGCCCTCGGGTCTTGGCGACGACCCACTGCTCGACCACCTGCTGCCGCGCCTGTTCGAGGCCGAGGGCGCGGGCCGGGTGCTCCAGTGGGAGAGGGAGCCGCGCGCGGGCTGGCTGGGGGCGCTGCTGCGGCTGGCGCGGGTGGGCCGGGTGCGGCGGGAGGCGTTGATCGAAGGTTGCCTGCGGCGCTTCGTCCGTGGTGGCTCGGCCATCGACCTGCGCTTCTTCGTACGCCTGCACGAGGAGCTGGAGGTCACGCCCGCCGAGGCGGCCCCCCACACTCGCGACTACCTGTGCCTGCTCCCTTCGTCCCCAGGCCCGGTCGCCGAAGTGGCCATGAAGTGCCTGCGCGCCTGCGACGACCTGGCCGCCGACGACCTCGCTGAGGCGTGGGACTCGCTGCTGTTCAGGCCCGAGCGCAAGCTGGTGCGCGCCGGGCTGTCGTGGCTCGACCGTTCCGTACGTCACAGGCCCGCCTTGGCCGGCGCCGTCGCCGCGCCGCTCGCCCGCGCGTTCGCCGCCGACTCCACCGAGCTTCAGGAGAAGGCCGTCGAGCTGGCCCTCGCTCACGCGGGCGGCATGAGCGAGGAAGGGCGCGCCGCCGTACGGGAGGCGATCGAGCTGCTCCCTCCCCATCTCGGCCGGCGCGCCGTCAAGGTCTTCTCGGGCGGCATGGTGGCCGAGGCCGAGCCCGTTTTCGTGCCGCCGCCCCTGCCCGCCGCGCCCGAACGCGTCCACGACCTCGCGCCCCCGATCGAGTCCGTCGGGGAGGTCGTCCGGCTCATGGGCCAGTGGGCGCGTTCCTGGCACGAGTCGGAGCGGCTGCTCGCCGGATTCGTCGCACTCGTCAGTCGCGACCGGCAGGGCGCGGCGGCTGCGCTGCGGCCATCGCGGTCCGACAGGGACCGGTTCTCCTGGGAATACCGCCAGGATTCCTGGGATCAGGTCGATCACTGGCTCCAGGGCGCCGTCCACTCCCTGACCGGCACCGCACCCACCCAGCAGGCCTGGCGACGTTTCATGCCGCAGGGTGGCCTGGCCGCTCCGCACCGGCTCCTGCTGCACCGTACGGCCGAGATCCTGCGGGCCGTCGAAGAGGACACCCTCCCGCCGCTGCTGCTGGCCACCCCCACGCACAGCACGGGGCACGTGGCGGCGGCCGAGCTGGTCAGGCGGCTGGAGGTGATCGAGGCGGCCGGGACCAAGCCGCTGGCGGCCGACTTCCAGCAGGCGCTGCTGCGCCTGCCGCGCATCTGGGACCCCGAGGCGGCGGAGCGGGCGGGGCGGCTGACGTCCGCCGCGGGCAGGATCCTCGCCGAGTGGACCTGCCCGGCGGCCGCTGTCGAGCTGGCGTGGACCTGTACGAGCTGGGACTGTACGCGCGAGGGCGGCGAACACGACTGGCACGCCCACGGCAACAGCCACGGTGTACGCCTGGTGCCGACGGCCACGGCCGTGCCCACCGGGCTGCCGCTGGTCGACCTGATGCTCAGCGTCCCCTCCACCTGGTCCGACGACGCGAACCTCGAATGGTGGCCGTCCATGCTGCCGTCACACCGCGAGGTCGCCGCCGCGCACCTGATGCCGTACGTGCTCAGGCGCTACTACGGCGAGACACCCGTAGGACCGGAGCAGGCGCGCGCTCTCGCCCGCGCGGAAGGGCCGGCCGGAGCGGCGTTCGCGGTCGTGCTCGCCCGCGTCCTGGGCGATCCGCAGATGCCCGAGTCGGTCGACGTGCTGCTGGAGGTCGTCGCGCGGGACGAGCTGCCCGCAGCCGAGATCGGCCGCCAGGCCGGGCTGCTCGCGGTCAGTGGCGAGGTGCGGCTGATCGACCTGGTCGCCGCGCTCGACGCCGCGGCCAGGCAGGGCGCCCATGCGCACGTGTGGCGGATCGCCGCCGCGGCGCTGCCCGAGCTGCTGCCCCCGCCGGGCGGGCGCCCGCGCCACGGCCTGGCCGGGTTCGTCACGCTCGCCAGCACGGCCGCGGAGTGGTGCGGGGCGCGCGGCGAGATCCCCGAGGTACGCGACATGGCCGCGCGCAAGGGAAACAGCGGCCTGCTGCGAGAGGTCCGCCGGCTGCACGACCTGCTCACCAGCGTCCCCAGCGTCACCGGCGTCCCCGGCGTCAGCGGCGTCACCGGCCAGGAAGGATGATCATGGCGTCCAAGCGATCAAAGCGGAGCCTGCGGCGCGACGAGGGCCACGCCCTGCGGATGGAGATCGGTGACCTCGCCCGCGCGGCCGCCGGCTCCGGCTGGTCGCGGCTCGCCGTCCGCCGTACCCAGGTAGGCGGGCACGCGCTGACCAGCGTCACCCGCGACGGCCACGAGATCGCCGCCGAGGGCATGGACGAGCCGTTCCAGCGCCTGCGCGAGCTGTCCTACCGGGCCGACGCCGGCACCTGGTTCACCTACGAGCTGGCGTTCTCCCCCGGCACCCGTGGCTACACCGGCCGCGTCGACTCCTCCGCGCCGCCGTTCGAGGACATGCCGGCGTCGGCGGCGCTGGCGGAGCTGACCACGTTCCCCTGTGAGGAGCCACCCGGCTGGCTGCTGTCCGCGCTGCCCACCGCCGCGCCCTTCGCGCTGCCCACCTCGCACCGCGACTTCGACCGGTTGTACGGGCTCCCCGACTATCTCCAGCCGCCGCCTCCGCCCATCCACGGGGAGCTGGCGTACGTCCCGGCCACGACCATGACCGCTCGCGTGTTCTCGCACAGTCAGGAGAGCGGCAGCCACACGGTCTACCTGGGGGAGGCGGTGGATCCTGAGGCCGAGCACCTTCTGGTGATGTGCCACCAGGAGGGCTACTGGATCGCGCGCGAAGGCATGCACGGCACGAACGAGGGGGTGCGCTCCATCACCCTGGACGGCGCGGCGCTCCGGCTGGAGCTGACCCCCGAGGGCGCCGACGGGCTGGAGTCCGAGACCGTCTTCGAGGTCCGCCTCGACCTGCCGCCTGAGACGATCGGCGAGCTGCGCGCGGTGCTGCCCGGCATGCTGCGGCGCGTCGCCGGAGCGCCGGAGCTGATCGGCTTCTGACCGGCGATGCCGCATCGTGGAGGCGGGTACGAAGGTCAACCCGCACCCGTCTTCACCCTCACGTGAGGGCCTCCCGGATCAGCGCCGCGTCCTGGTCGAGCAGTTCGCGCGAGCGCTCCTTCCAGTCAGCGGCGACCACGACGCCGTCTCCCGGATAACGCGGCACCACGTGCAGGTGGAGGTGGAAGACGTCCTGCCCGGCGGCCTCCCCGTCGGCCAGTGACAGCCGCACCCCCTCACAGGGGAGCCCCGACGCCCGCAGCGCGGCCGACACCTGCCGTGCCGCCCGCCAGATCGCCGTACCGACCGCGTCATCGGCGTCCGCCAGCCCGGCCATGTGCACGCGCGGGATCACCAGGACGTGACCGACCTCAGCACCTAGCTCAGGCGAGCCAGCCAGCGGCCGTGTGCCGTCCAGCGCTCCACTTTCGGAAACCCGGCGGCGTGGGCAAGGCGCTGGATGTCGCTCATCGACACGGTCGCCCAGCCGAACCAGTCTCCAGTGTGGGAGCCGCGGCGCAGCCGTACCCGGTCCACCCGGCTTCTCGTGTCCGGCGACGCCACCTCGGCCAGGACCGTGCCGCCCGGCCGGACCAGCTGCCTGACCCGGCGCAGCAGAGCCTCAGGATGGCCGCCGATGCCGATGTTGCCGTCGGCCAGCAGCGCCGTCGTCCATTGGCCGCTGCCCGGCACCTCGTCGAAGACGTCTCGGAGCAGGTCGAAGCCGCCCGCCCTGCGGGTCAGGGCGACGGCGCGAGGAGTGATGTCGATGCCGAGCGCCCGCACGCCGCGACGGGTCAGCTCGACGGTGAGCCGGCCCGGCCCGGAGCCGATGTCGAGCGTGGGGCTGGTGCACCGCTCCAGCAGCGCCTCGTCGCCGTCGATCAGGTCGAACCAGCGCGCGGCCTCCAACGCGACGCGCCTGCCGTCCACGTATTCGAGCTCGGTGACCGCTCCGCCGAGCGCGTCGGCGTACAACTGACCCATCATCGGCCCAGCCTCCCCAGCGTGGCGGCGAAGTGGGAGTCCGGTGCCTGGCCGGCCACGGTGGCGGCGTCGGCCGCGGTGTCGACGTCGGTCAGTTCGGGCAGCACATGGACGCTCAGGCCGGCCCGATCCAGCCGGTCGAGCTGGAGCTTGCCGGTCTCCGGATGCGACATCGGCACGCCCAGCAGCAGCGCCGGGTCCGGCCGGCGCAGGCCGAGCAGCCAGAAGCCGCCGTCGTTCGCCGGGCCGTACACCGCATCGTGCCGTTCCAGCGCATCGACCGCCTCGCCGAGCAGGGCGGGAGTCACCTGCGGGGTGTCCATGCCGATCAGCACGACGGGGCCAGGCCGCAGCCGGTAGACGTCCGAGAAGGCGGCCGCGAGGCGTTCGTCCAGGCTCGAGCCGCGCTGCGGGATCACCACGAATCCGCCGGGCAGCCAGCTGCCCGGCAGCCCGTCCAGGGCGAGCAGCCGCTGAGTGGCGGGCGTGGCGGACACGGCGCGCAGGCTGTCGCGGAGGGCCGCCTCGGCGAGTGCGGCGGCCTGCTCCGGGCTGAACGGCGGGGTCAACCGGGTCTTGACCCGCCCGGCCACCGGCTCCTTGGCGATGATCATGATTTGCGCCGTACGGCTGGGGGACATGCGTGGTCCTTACGAGACGGAGGCGGACAAATGGGTGAGGATCATCGGCGTACGGCCGCTGTCTCCCGAGACCGGCGTACGGCCCAGCCGACCAGCACGGCCAGCGCCGCCGTGGTGTAGAAGGCGGTCGCGGGGCCGGCAGGCGCCGTCGGGCCGGCGACATAGGCGACACCGCCCGCCAGGGCTACCCCCAGCCACTCCCACCGGCCGTCCATCGCCGCCAGCGCGACGACCAGCAGCGCGTACCAGGAGTAGCCCGGCGTGAGGAGCAGCAGGAGCGACCCGCTGACGATGAGCGCGCCGCGCCACGGCCGTTCGGCCTCGCCGTAGCGCAGGAAGTAGAGAGCGATCAGGGCGAGCAGCACGATCATGGCGTAGGGCGCCCAGGGGTCCGGCATCACCAGCCGTACGAGGGCATAGCGGTTGCCGTCGGCGGGGCTCTCGTAGCGCTCCTCCTGGAGATAGCCCGGCAGGTAACCCACGACGGACGCCCGGGAGGCCAGCACGTAAGGCAGGTAGGCGAGCGTCACGACCAGGGCGGCGGGCGCAAGGATCTTGAAGATGCGCCGCCAGTCCACGCCGTTCGCCAGGACTCCTGACAGCGCGCCGGGCAGCGCTACCGCGGGCAGCAGCTTGGCCGCCACGGCCGCGCCGAGCAGCGCCCCGCGGGCTCGTGCGGAGCGCATGGCGAGTACGACCAGCAGCACGGCGAGCAGGTCGACATGAGCGTTGTTCACGGCCTCGATGGGGACGGCGGGGCACCATGCCCAGTAGGCGGCCGTCCGGACGTTCCACCTGCACAGGACGAGCAGCACGACGACGGCCATCACCCAGCCGCCGAGCTGCAGGACCTTGTGCCGGGCGCCGTCCGGCGAGAGCCAGTGGACCAGGAGGAAGTAGCCCTGGGCGACCGGCGGGTAGATGGTCGGTACGGTGGGGCGGTTGATCCTGGTACACCCTCCGTCCGGGAGCGGCCAGAGGTTGCGCGCCTCGCACCCGGAGGGGAAGAGCCAGTTGTCGCGCAGCCCGGCGAGCGCCGGGTCGGCCGGCGGGTGGTCGTACGGGGAGATGCCCGCGGCCTGGACGCGGCCGTCCCAGGCGTACCGGAAAGAGTCGGTGCTGCTGCTCGGCGGCGCCGACAGCCCGGTCGTGACCATCACGATGCCGCCGACGACGACCAGGACGGCCAGCTGCCTGTCCGGCGCCTGCCGCGCCAGCCACACCGCCACGGCGAACAGCGCCCAGGCGAGCAGGTACCAGCCCAGACCGGGCGCTCCGGCCACCGTCCGCGTCAGGACGACGGCCAGACCCACAAGCACGACGATCACCTTCACGCCGGCAGCCTCACATCCCGGAGGCGGTTCGTGGCCGTCGGAGCGCCAGACGTTCGCATTCCATAAGAACCCTTACGAAGTGCGAACGTCGCTACAGTCCGGCCGCGAGCGGGGCTAGCGTCGGCCGGGTGAAAGTGATGGTGACCGGCTCGGCCGGATTCATCGGCAGTCATGTGGTCGAGGCGCTCGAAGCCGACGGGCACGAGGTCGTCGGCCTCGACCTGCGTGCCGGCCTCGACGTGCGCGACGGCGCGACGCTGGATCGGCTGCTGCCCGGCGTGGATCTCGTGGTGCACCAGGCCGCCAAGGTCGGTCTCGGCGTGGACGTCTCGGACCTGCCGGACTACGCCTCGGTCAACATGTACGGCACGGCCGTGCTGCTGGCGGCCATGGCGCGTCATCGGGTCGAGAGGCTGGTGCTGGCCTCCTCGATGGTGGTCTATGGCGAGGGCTCGTACGAGTGTCCCGGGCACGGCCGGGTACGTCCGGGTCCGCGCAGGAGAGAGGACCTGGAGCAGGGGCGGTTCGACCCGGCCTGCCCTGATTGCGGCCTGCCGGTCCGCTGCGTCACCATCGCCGAGGACGCGCCGTTCGATCCGCGCAACGCCTACGCCACCAGCAAGCTCGCCCAGGAGCACCTGGCCGCGAACTGGGCGAGGGAGACCGGCGGCAGCGTCGTCGCACTCCGGTACCACAACGTGTACGGCCCGCGCATGCCCCGCGACACTCCCTACGCCGGCGTCGCCGCGATCTTCCGTTCCGAGCTGGAGGCGGGACGGCCGCCGAAGGTCTTCGAGGACGGCGGCCAGCTCCGCGACTTCGTGCACGTACGCGACGTCGCCCGAGCGAACCTGGCGGCCGCCCTGGCGCCCGCGCGTCCCGGCGAGCCGCGCGCGTACAACATCGCCAGCGGCACCCCGCACACAGTCGGCGAGATGGCCGCCGCGCTGGCGGCCGAACGGGGCGGGCCGGCCCCGCAGACCACCGGCGGCTACCGGCTCGGGGACGTCCGCCACATCGTCGCCTCTCCCGACCGGGCCGGCCGTGAGCTGGGCTTCCGTGCCGCGATCGGGTTCGAGGCGGGCATGAAGGAGTTCGCTCGGTCATGACCGTCGAAGTGATCCTGCCCTGCCTGAACGAGGAGGCCGCGCTCGGCTGGGTGCTCAGCCGCATGCCCGACGGCTACCGTGCCCTGGTGGTGGACAACGGCTCCACCGACCGCTCGGCCGAGGTCGCCCGCGACCTCGGCGCCCGGGTGGTGCACGAGCCGAACCGCGGCTTCGGCGCCGCCTGCCACGCGGGGCTGCTGGCCGCGAGCGCGGAGGTGGTCTGCGTCATGGACGCCGACGCCTCCCTCGACCCCCGCCAGCTCCCGAGAGTCGCAGAACCGGTCATCGACGGCGACGCCGACCTGGTCCTGGGCGCCCGCCGGCCACGTGCGGCAGGCGCGTGGCCCTGGCATGCCCGGCTCGGCAACGCCGTCATCGCCCGCGGCCTGCGTCGCCGCACGGGGGCGCCGCTGCACGACCTCGGCCCCATGCGGGCCGCCGTACGGTCCCGGTTGCTGGCGCTCGGGCTGAGCGACCGCCGGTTCGGCTACCCGCTCGAAATGGTGCTGCGCGCGGCCGACTGCGGCTGGCGGATCGCGGAGGTGGAGGTGGACTACCTGCGCAGAGCGGGCCGTTCCAAGGTGACCGGCACCGTCCGGGGCACGCTGCGGGCCGCCTCCGACATGCGGCGGGTCATGGCCGAGCACCTGCGGTGACGCGGCGACAGACCGGTGGCTCCAGTGCTCAGCCCGATCCGGCGGCAGTGGCGAGGCGGGCGGAAAGGGCCCGGATGCGGTCGATGAGCTCGGGCGGCTCGTGCACCTCGAAGTCGATGTCCATCAGCGCGACCCAGACGGCGAGTTCATCAAGGTGGTTAGCGCCGCTGGACAGCGTGCACGACCGCTCGTCGATCGGCTCGATCGTCCCTGTCGTGGCCGGCATGTGCTCGGCGACGACCTCGGCCGGAGCATGCATCGTGAAGCGGCCCTGGTACCGGTAGGGCGCGCTGGAGATCGACCGGGACATGTAGGCCGCCAGGTCGGATTCGGGAGGGTCGCGGGGGACGAACCGCGGCCCGTTCGGCGTCCGCAGGCTCAGGCGGTCGATCCGGTAGGTGCGCCAGTCGGCCCGGCCGGTGTCCCAGCCCAGCAGGTACCAGTGCCGTCCCGAATGGACGAGCCGGTAGGGCTCGGCGGCGCGGACGCTCTCCTCCCCGTCATGCGTCCGGTAGTCGAACCGCAGGGTCTCATGGTCGCGGCAGGCGGCGGCGATCGCGCTCAGGGACGCCGGGTCCACCGCCGAACCCGCCCGTCCCATCGCCACGGTCATCGACTGCAGCGCGTGCACGCGATGCCGGAGCCGGGACGGCAGCACCCGCTCCAGCTTGGCCAGCGCCCGTACGGAGGTCTCCTCTATCCCCGACACCGAGCCCCCGGCCGCCGTCCGGAGCCCCACCGCGACCGCCACCGCCTCATCGTCGTCCAGCAGCAGCGGCGGCAGGTCCGAGCCCGCGCCGAGCCGGTAGCCGGGCGCGCCCGCGGTGGCGTGCACGGGATAGCCGAGCTCGCGCAGCCGCCCGACGTCACGGCGGACGGTACGCGCGGTCACGCCGAGCCGCTCCGCCAGTTCCACGCCCGACCATTCGCGGTGGGTCTGCAGGAGCGAGAGCAATTTGAGCAACCGGGCCGATGTCTCCAACATGCGCTCCAGATTGCCCTATTCCTAGGACCGAATCTGTCCTAACCCGTTCCTAATCTGCTCTTCATGACGTTCACCACGGAGATCCGTCCGTTCCACATCGACATCCCGCAGTCCGCGCTCGAGGACCTGAACGACCGGCTGGCGCGCACCCTCTGGCCCGATGAGCTGCCCGGCGTCGGCTGGTCGTACGGCATCCCGGTCTCGTACGTGCAGCGGCTGGCCGAGTACTGGCGCAGCGGATACGACTGGCGCAAGCACGAGGCGGCGCTCAACGAGCACCCCCAGTTCACCACCGAGATCGACGGCCAGAACATCCACTTCCTGCACGTGCGCTCCCCTGAGCCGGACGCGCTGCCGCTGGTCCTCACCCATGGCTGGCCCGGCTCGATCGTCGAGTTCATGAAGGTCATCGGCCCGCTCACCGATCCCCGCGCCCACGGCGGCGACCCCGCCGACGCCTTCCACGTCGTCGCCCCGTCCATCCCCGGCTTCGGTTTCTCCGGACCCACCCGCGAGGCCGGCTGGGACCTGCGCCGGGTCGCCCGCGCGTGGGCCGAGCTGATGAGCCGCCTCGGCTACGAGCGCTACGGCGCCCAGGGCGGCGACAGCGGCTCGGTCATCTCCCCCGAACTCGGCCGCGTCGCCCCCGACCGGGTGGTCGGCGTGCACGTCAACGGCCAGCTCGGCTTCCCGACCTTCGACCCGGCCGAGATGGACGGACTCACCGAGGCCGAACAGGCCCGTATGCAGCAGTATGCCGACAACGACCGCTCCGGCTACGCGATCATCCAGGCCACCCGGCCGCAGACCGTCGCCTTCGGCCTGCACGACTCCCCGGCCGCCCAGCTGGCCTGGATCGTGGAGAAGTTCAAGGAGTGGACCGACCCCGCGCACGACCTGCCCGAGGACGCGGTCGACCTTGACCAGATGCTCACCGACGTGACGATCTACTGGCTGACCCGCACCGCCGCCTCGTCCGCCCGGCTCTACAAGGAGGGCTCGGCACAGTGGGGGATGCCGGTCGAGCGTTCGGAGGTGCCGCACGGGGTCGCGGTCTTCCCCGGCGACGGCGGGGTCCGGCGGGTCGCCGAGCGCGAGCACAACGTGATCCACTGGTCGGAGTTCGACCGGGGCGGCCACTTCGCCGCCATGGAGGTCCCCGACCTGCTGGTCGACGACGTCCGGGCGTTCTTCCGCAAGGTCCGCTGACCAGATCGGGGGTCACCTGTCAGCGTCGGGCAGGGCTGCCGGCAGGTGAACCCCCTGACGGCCCGCTGGGGACGACAACGGCGGCCGCCAGATCAGCGGGGGCCGAGGGAGCACGCGCAAGTGGCGGGCGGCTGCTTCGATGGCGACGGTTGTTGCGGTCGGGCGTGCGTTTGGTGTCAGCTGTCGATGGCCTGGTAGAGCGTGGTCCAGAAGTCGTGCATCAGCTGCACCGGGTTCGGGACGGACGCCCCGACCTGGGTGAGCAGGATGCCGGTGAGCTGGTTGGCCGGGTCGGCGTAGGTGGAGGTGCCGCTTCCGCCGTCCCAGCCGAACTGGCCGATGGGCGCGTAGTCGCCGCGGTAGGTGCGCACCGCCATCCCGAAGCCCCAGCCGCCGTGCTGCCCCTGACCGAAGGAGATGTGGACGCTGTCACGCGCCAGCGCGCTGCGGGCGGCGTTCTGCTCGGGCGTGAGCCGGTTGGTGGTCATCAGCTCGACGGCGGGCCGGGACAGGATCCGCTGACCGCCGTGCATCCCGCCGTTGAGCAGCATCCGGAAGTAGGCGTGGTAGTCGTCGGCGGTGGAGACCAGCCCGCCGCCGCTGCCCTGGAACGCCGGAGGCTCGCTCCACCGTCCCCCCTTGGCCTCGTCCCACACCAGGAACTCGCCGCTCTGCGGGTCAGGCGCGTACAGGGTCGGCAGCCGGTCGATCTGGTCGGCGGGCACGTGGAAGCCGGTGTCCTTCATCCCCAGCGGACCGAAGATGCGCTCCCGCAGGAACGCCTCGAACGACTGGCCCGTCACCCTGGCGACCAGCACGCTGATGACATCGTGGCTGATCTGGTACTGCCAGCGCTCTCCGGGCTGGTACATCAGCGGGAGTGTGCCCAGGCGGCGCATCCACTCATCCGGCCCGGGCATCGGCTCCGGCAGATTGGGCGTGAGCCCCTGCTCGAAGACCGCGTTCATGATCGGAGTGCCCAGCGACGTGAAATCCATGCCGAGCCCGAACGTGGAGGTCAGCAGGTCCCGTACGGTGATCGGCCGCCGCGCCGGCACGGTGTCGTCCAGCGGGCTGTCGATCCGCTTCAGCACCTGCCGGTCGGCGAGCTCCGGCAGCCACTCCTGCACCGGGTCGTCCAGCCGCAGCCGGCACTCATCCAGCAGGACCATCGCCGCCGCCATCGCCACCGGCTTCGACGTCGAGGCCATCCGGAAGATGGTGTCCCGCCGCATCGGCGCGCCACCGTCATGACGCATCGTCCCGATCGTCTCGACATGCGTCTCATCGCCCCGGCTGACCAGGGCGACCAGCCCGGGAATCTTCCCGGACTCGACATGCCGTGCCAGCACGTCATGCAGCCTGCGCAGCCCCGTTGCGGAGAAGCCGCTGTTGCTCTGTCCCATCATGAATCTCCTTTGCGCACCGTGTTCGATCTGCGAGACCGGCCCCGAGGCCGCCATCGCTGAACCGTTCATGGCGTCCACCATCGACGATCGCGCTGATACCAGGCCGACGCCGTACTGACACGGGCGCTGACACACACCGCAGCAGACCTGACGGCTGACCGTACGAGGGCTGAGGAACATCTGCGCGGCGATGTCGCGGTTGCCACCACCTGGAGTTCTTGCGGGGTGAGGTAGGCGGGTCAGGCGTCGATTGCCTGGTAGAGGGTGGTCCAGAAGTCGTTGATGGCGTGCGCCGAGTCCGGGGTGGACATCCCGGTCTGGGTGAGCAGGATGCCGACGAGTTGGTTGGCCGGGTCGGCGTGTGTGGTGGTGCCGGCTCCGCCGTCCCAGCCGAACTGGCCAATGGGGGCGTAGTCGCCGCGGTAGGTGCGCACTGCCATGCCGAAGCCCCAGCCGCCGTGCTGCCCCGTACCGTGCGACAAATGGACGACGCTGCGGGCCCAGGTCTGCAGGGCGGCTGTCTGCTCGGGGGTGAGGCGGTTGGTGGTCATCAGCTCGACGGCGGGCCGGGACAGGATCCGCTGATCGCCGTGCATGCCGCCGTTGAGCAGCATCCGGAAGTAGGCGTGGTAGTCGTCGGCGGTGGAGTCCAGTCCGCCGCCGCCTGACTGGAACGCCGGAGGCTTGCTGTGGTGTCCCCCTTCGGCCTCGTCCTCCACGAGGAACTCTCCGGTCTGCCAGTCAGGGGCGTACAGGGGCGGCAGCCGGTCGATCTTGTCGGCGGGCACGTGGAAGGCGGTGTCCTTCATCCCGAGAGGGTCGAAGATGCGTTCGCGCAGGAACGTCTCGAACGACTGGCCGGTGACCCTGGCCACCAGCACGCCGAGCACGTCGTCGCCGAGGTTGTACAGCCACCGCTCTCCGGGCTGGTACATCAGCGGGAGTGTGCCCAGGCGGCGCATCCACTCATCCGGCTCCGGTGCCGGCAACAGCCAGCCGTCCTCCTGGCCGTAAACCCCCCGCTCGAAGAACGCGCTCATCATCGGAGCGGTCCGCGCCGTCATATCCAGTCCGAGCCCGCACGTGGAGGTGAGCAGATCCCGTACGGTGATCGGCCGACGCGCCGGCACGGTGTCGTCCAGCGGGCCGTCGGGTCGCCTGAGCACCTGCCGGTCGGCGAGTTCGGGCAGCCACGGATCCACCGGGTCGTCCAGCCGCAGCCGGCACTCATCCAGCAGGACCATCGTCGCCGCCACCGCGACCGGCTTGGTCGTCGAGGCCATCCGGAAGATGGTGTCCCTGCTCATCGGCGCGCCACCGTCATGGCGCATTGTTCCCATCGCCTCGACGTGCGTCTCCTCGCCCCGGCTGACCAGGGCGACCAGCCCGGGGATCTTCCCGGACTCGACATGCCGTGCCAGGACCTCGCGCAGTCTGTTCAGTCCGGCCTTGGAGAAGCCGCTGTTGCTGTGTCCCATCATGAATGTCCTTACGTACAGTGCTCGATACGAGGTGCCATGTTCATGCATCGCTGAACATCCCCGAAGGTACATTGCATTCAGAGTTCAGTCAACATTCTGAGAGGCCATACAGGCCTATTCAGCAGCGATATATGGCTAGCTTTGCAATGGCTGTGAGGCTGAATGCAATGGGTGATCAAGCCCTGAATTGCAATGGACTTCGAGTGAATGCATACTGTGCGGCGCGGGTGGGCGCCGAGTCCCGCGCATGTCGGCAGATGGGAGACGAGCACCGATGCCCGGAGACAGACTCACCAGTGAGGACCGTCAGCACATCGCTGAGGGCCTGGCCGAGGGGCTCGGATTCGCAGAGATCGGCCGGCGTCTCGGCCGCCCCGCCTCGACCATCATGCGGGAGGTCACCCGCAACGGCGGACCCGACGAATACGCAGCGCAGCGGGCGCAGGAGGCCACCAAGCAGCGGGCACGCCGGCACCGCCAGGCCAAGGCCCCGGCGCCGCCGCTCGGCGACAGCAGCCATGGGCGTGACCCCCAGGCGGTCCACAACCTCACCGAATCCTTCGCCACACTCCTCGAACAGCAGGGGATGCCCCGGATGGCGGCCAGAGTGCTGGCCTGCCTGTACGTCACCGACTCCGGCACCCTCACCGCCGCTGAGCTGGTCCAGCGGCTTCACGTCAGCCCCGCGTCGATTTCACATACCGTCGCCTTCCTCGAACAGCAAGGACTCATCAAGCGGGAACGAACTCCCGGCGGGCGCCGCGAACGCTACGTCGTCGACGACGAGCTCTGGGTCCGGTCCACTCTTGCGGCTCTGCACATGAACGACACCCTGATCGCCGCATCGCAGCGCGCGGCCGAGATCCTCGGGGTCGCGACCCCGGCCGGCGCCCGCTTCGGCGTCGCTGCCGAGTTCCTGCTCCTCGTGAACGCGTCCCTCCGGCAGGTCATGGAGCAGTGGCAGCAGGGCGAGGCCGGCCGGAACGCCGGGCGCCAGTCATGAGCTCTCGCGGCTTTCGGCGGGGGTGATGGGCTCGACTGCGTCGTGATTCGGCGGACGATCTCAGCCCGGCCGTGGACGTCAGCGCATTTATAGTTGGGGCGGTTGCTCCGCACCTGGTGTGGCTTGGGCGTCTTCTTCCTCCACCCGCACGTAACCTGCGGAATGAACGGCCACACCCAAGATCGTGCCAACCAGGATCGCGATCCCGGCGAGCGTCATGATGTGCCAGAAACCGGCGACCACCCCGACGAACCCGAGCCCGAGCGCAGCCTGCTGCGCCACCAGCACGACAACGGAACTCGTCTGGCGCCGACGATAGGTTTCGTGACGGTTCAACATGATAAGAGCAGATAAGAGGGGGATGGCCAAGGAGAAAGCGATCACGCAGATCTTGGCGGACAGATCAAGGGCAGTGCCTCCCGGGGTCAGGAACGGCTGCACCAGGACGACCCCGATAGCGATCAAGCCGCCGTACATCAGGTTGTTCTGGCGGAGGGTCTCCTCCTGCTGTCCCGCCGACCGCTTCTTCCACCATTCCGCTTGTGCGGCGGCTTGCCGCCTCCACCACGCTTCGTTCGCGATGTTCTCATCCATGGCGCCCATTGTGCAGATGGTACGAGCCTGCCTGCATCGGCCATCGCCCCAGCTTGGGGATGAACCGGCCAGAAACGGAAAAGGGGCCTGACCCGCTCAGTGGATCAGGCCCTCTACCTGGTCTGACTACAGGCCGGCCTAACCAGCCTCCGTCAAGCCGAAGGCGGTCCAGCCGAAGTCGCCGAAGCCCGCCGCCTGTGCCACGGCGGCGGAGGTGAGGTTTTCCTGAGCGTGCATGTAGGTGGGGATCGCCCCTTCATCCAGCACCCTTCTGGACGCCTGAGCAACCAGCCTGCGCGCCAGGCCGCGGCCTCGGGCCTCGGGGGCGGTCACAACGGCGAGCTCGTGCCCGTAAGCGTCGTGCCGTTTGACCCCTACTCCTGCCAGATACGCTCCTGTCGCCGGATCCCAGGCCACCAGGACCTCCCCACCGAAGGGCCGTAGCCAGTCGGGCACCTCGGGATGGTCTGCAGGCACCCAGACGCCGACGTCGGGAAGGGCGGCGGGACGGGTGGTCCAGCGATAGACAGCAGTGAACCATCCACGTTCGCGGAACCCGACCAGTGCGGGGATCTCTGGTCCCAGTACGGCGATGTCCTTCTTCTCGGCATACTGCTCCGCAACGGTGATGGCGTGCTCAGGAGGGACCGAAAGCACGCCGCGATCGAGGCTCGCGACCCCGATGACCGGATGAATCCTGCCGTCCCAACCCGGTCGGATGCGCCGAGGGTTGCCCATGATTTCGAGTCCGGTAGCGGCGGGCCAGCCGCCGAGCCAGTGGGTGAGGTGTTCCACGAGCTTGGGCGCCACATTCATGCCATCCTCCTATACCCTAGGCCCGTATAGTATCGGGCACTCTCAAGGAGGACACATGCGACGTCTGATCCCGCTCGATCCCGCCGACGCGCCCGAAAAGTCGAGGGAAATGTTGAACGACATCATCAGCAGGAGAGGCGCCGTTGGCGACATGGTCGCCACGATGGCCCACTCGCCCGCCTTGTTGCAGGGCTACCTGGACTTCTCGCGGGCCATGAAGCGGGTGAAGATCCCGCGCGCGCTCAGCGAGAAGATCTCGCTGGCCGTACAGGAATGGATCGGGTGCGGCACCTGCATGCAGGCGCACATCGAGGCCGGGCGCGCGGCAGGGCTGAGCGAGACCGACATCGCGCTGGCACGGCAAGGCACCTCAGCCGACACCAGAGAGGCGGCACTGATCGCCGTGGCGGTGCGCGTGCTGGCCGAACCGTCGTCGATCACTGACGAGGATGTCGCAGAGCTGCGGGCACACGGCTGGAGCGACCGCATCGTGGCGGAGATCGTGGGCGTGGTCGCCCTCAATCTCCTGACGGGCGCTTTCAACCTCATGGCTGGTTTGCAACCGGTGGAAGAGAGCGCGTAGGACGTCGAGCGCGGATTCGATGGTGAGATGGTGGCCATGGCCCGTAGCGCTGGAGTGACTGTGCACTGATCGCTGTGGCGTGGATCGGGTGAACCTCCGGGCCACCACATCGCTGAAGGCCCAGGGCTGATCCCTCAGCCCTGGGCCTTGCTGCGCGTGGTTGTCTTCAGCGCTCTGCGAGGTGTTTGCTGTCGCGGCGGGCCGTGGCCAGCGGCTTGGACGGGATGATCAGCGTGGGCCGGCCCGTGGAGTGAACGACGCGGGTGGAGGTGCTACCGGTCAACAACGGCCGCAGTCCTTGCCGCCCGCGAGAGCCCAGAACGATCAGCGAGGCGTCGATCTCTTCGGCGATGTCGACGATGGCGTCGGCGACGACATGCTGAGGGAAGGAAGCGACGCGCGGCTCGGCTCGCAGCCCGAGGCTGCGGGCGTGGTCGGCGCCGTCGGCAGCCAGGCGTTCTGCGGCGTCGAAGGTTTTGGCGTCGATCTCACGAAGGTCCTCGAGGGCCGGGTGTCCCTCCAAATGGGCGGCAAGACTCTCGAGTGGTTGACGGGCGTAGAGCACCACCGTGGTGGCGCCCGGGAACAGCCGGGCCGTCTCTTCGATGGCATGCCGGGCGTCGGGCGAGCCGTCGTAGGCAATGAGAATAGGCCTGGACATGGGATTTCTCCTTTGGTGTGCGGTGAAGGTCGTAGCGGTCGGTGTGTCAGTTGCGGGTGGCGGCGGACTCGGTGGGTACGGTCCCGCGCGTGCGCAGGGTTGCCGCCGCGAGCAGGGCGCCCGCGAGGGCGATGGCCGATGCTCCGATGAAGGCGGAGGAGAAGCCGTTGGTCAGCGCGGGCAGGTTGCCGAGTTGGGCGGCGCCGTTGGCGGCGGCGACGGCGGTCATGGCGGCGAGGCCGAGGGCGCTGCCGACCTGGTAGCTGGTGTTGACGATGCCGGAGGCGAGGCCGCCTTCCTCGGGGCGGGCGGAGGAGATGGCGGTGCCGAGGGAGGGGATGAAGGCCAGCGACATGCCGAGTGCGGCGACGAGGCTGGCGGGCAGGACGTCGACGGCGAAGCTGCCGTCGGGGCTGATGAGTGAGAGCCAGCCCATGCCTGCGGTGAGCAGGATCAGGCCGGTGACGGTGGTGGCCTTGGGGCCGAACCGGTTGATGGCTCGGGGCGCGAGGACGATCATGCCGAGCATGATGAGGATGGTCATCGGCAGGAGGGCGGCGCCGCTGGGGAAGGCGCTGTAGCCGAGGACCTGCTGCAGGTAGAGGTTGAGGAAGAACCACATGGGGATCCAGGCTCCGCCGAGCAGGAGCTGGGTGAGGTTGGCGGCGGCGAGGTTCGGGGTGCGGAAGATCGACAGTCGCATGAGCGGCTCGCGGCGGCGGGCCTGGACGGCGACGAACGCGCCGAGCAGGACGACGGCGGCGGCGAGCACGAACCAGGTCTGGGGGGAGTCCCAGCCGATCTCGGGTGCCCGGACGATGGCGTAGACGGCGGCGCCCAGGCCGGCGGTGACGGTGAGTGCGCCGGTGATGTCGATGGAGCCGCGCTGGGCCTGGGCGGCGGGCATGAGCGGGCCGGTGGCCAGCAGGGCGACGAGGGCGATGGGGATGTTGATGTAGAAGACCCAGGGCCAGCTCAGGTATTCGGTGATGACGCCGCCGAGGAACACGCCCGCGGTGCCGCCCGCCGGTGCGGCGGCGCCGTACAGGGCGAGGGCCTTGGTGAGTTCCTTGGGGTCGTGGCCGAACAGCATCATCAGCAGGGTGAGGGCGGACGGGGCGATCAGGGCCGCGCCGACGCCCTGGACGGCGCGGCCGGTCAGCTCGACCCATACCTCTGGGGCGATGCCCGCGACCAGGGAGCCGGCCAGCAGGATCAGCCATCCGGCCGCGAACAGCCGGCGGGCGCCGAACA
>NZ_JBFANV010000055.1:0-75582 GCF_040674955.1 Nonomuraea sp. NPDC049695
TGGTCACTGTTGTGGCACGACGCCAACCCCTCTCCCCATATCGCCACCGTCATCAACAGCGCCCGACAACTCGCCGAACGGCTCGGCTGGCTGGACCCCATCGCTCCGCCCACCGGACCAACGCCCAGCGAAGACGCCCCGACAGTCACCAGCCACGGCGACGAGCCTGCCTGATCCACCGGCTCCGCACATAGTGTGATCGGTTCTGGAGATGAATCCTTCCCGGATCGCCTGTTTCCGTGCGGCACGCGTGGGTGTCGACTCAAGGTGAACGACTTCGACCGCCGGCGATCACGCGGCGGCCGGCCCCCCTGCTTCGACCGGTCCGGAAAACCGATCCCATGCAGACATCGATGCACCGCCAAAGGAGTTCGGCCATGGGCATCATCGCTTGGATCATCCTCGGACTGGTCGCCGGGGCGGTGGCCAGAATGCTGGTCCCCGGCAAGGACCCGCAAAGATTGATCATCACTTTCGTGCTCGGCATCGCCGGGGCACTGCTGGGTGGCCTCGTGGCCACCCAGGTGTTGCACGTCTCCGGCATCCAGGGCTTCTTCGACCTGTCCACCTGGCTCTGCGCCATCGTCGGCGCGGCAGTCCTGCTAGGCGGCTACCACCTGATCATCGGCCGACGTTCGGATCGCCAGGCCGGCCGCCCATGACCCCGCCCAGCACCTCCGGGGAGTTCACGCATCCCTTCTGCCGCGGCAGAAGGGATGCGTGATGGCCATCGCCGGAGCCGGCGCGGTCATCACGGTCGGCGCCCTCCTCATCTTCGCCCTGGCGGACGGTTCGGTGGGCGGCCTGGACCTGCGCGTCGCGGGTGTCATCCTGATGCTCGGCGGTGCCCTCGGGCTCCTGCTGCTTCTGCTGCTCCGCACGAGGTCACGCTGGCCCCAGTCGACCGCTCGCAGCCTTCAGGACGTCATCGACGACCGACCGCCACCCAGCCCGGCAGATCCGCCCGGCTATGACGCCGGGCACAGCCGCCGCCTCCAGCCTCCTGGCTACGACGCCGGACAACGCCGCAGCCACAGGCCTCCCGGCAACCGCCGACCCTGACCAGCGCCGGACGGCTAGCCGGGCGTAAGGACTGAAAGGCAGCGAGCATCCCACCGGTCCTCGAAAGTCCGGGTGCGCCGCTGTCGTCTGTACGCGGGAGTAGACATCTTCCCGGCCTCGCCGGCGAAGGGCCGACCCGAGCTCAACCCGCTGCTCTCACCTTCCCGCTCTCGGCCTGAGACGAGGGCCATCTCCTCCTGGAGGCAGACATGCCCACTATGACCACAATCGTCGCCATCGCTGTGGTGGCGATCCTGGTCACCGCCATCGGCTTCGTCATGGTGCAGCAGCGCTGGCAACGCATTCGCCAGTACGTCAGCCCCAAGCACGAACCCGCCATGAACGAAAGCGACAACCGCGGCGGGGCCGAGCAGGAACTGCGCGCCCGGCAGGGGCGGGCGGCCACTCTCGACGTCAAGCCACTCACTCCCCAGTCACAGCGGACCTACGCCGAATGCTGGACAGCGATCCAGAAGCAGTTCGCCGACGGTCCAGGCCCTGCGGTAATCGAGGCTGATCGGCTGGTCACGGCCGCCATGGCCGAGCGCGGATATCCCACCGAAGACTTCGAACAGCAGCAATCAGAATCGGCGGCGGTGCACGACCGCATGCTGCACCGCTACCGCCAGGCCCACGAGATCAGCGGGTGTGTCGCCCAAGGCAAGGCATCCACCGAGGACGTGCGACAGGCCATGGTGCACTACCACGTTCTGTTCCAGGAACTCCTCGACAGCGCTGACGAACACCACCGCCCCCAGCCCGCCGACCGCACCCGCGACGACCAACCGACATCCCAGGGCGACTCCCGAAACGGCTCGCGAAAAGGTGACGCGACATGAACATGCACCACGACGATGAACGCCCCGACGAAACCGCCGACCTGCCGCCGCTCCCGCCCAAGCCCGCATTGAAGCACGACAACGACGGCAAGGTCCCGCTGCCGCCGCTCCCGCCTGAGTCCGTGCTGAGGCGCTGCAACGACGGCAAGAGCAGGCGGCCACCACCGTCCGACAAGCTCGTTTTCGGCCTTGCGGTCCAGCCCGACGCGCCGACGGTGCTGTCTGAGCCTCTGCTCAAGAGCGATCCTGCCGACTGAGCCACCCAGATGGCCGTCGGCCGGGGTTTCACATCTCCGGGCCATGGAGAGCAGAACGCCTTATGGCCGCACCACCGCGACTGAGCTGCGCGCGTGGTACAGAACGCCGAGGGTTACGGATCCAAGCATCACGGTGCCGATCGCCCCTCGGCCCTGGGAGCCAACGACGACCAGATCCGCCTGAGCGGAAACGCCGGCGAGGGCGCCGACAGGGTGGGCGCGCCGGACGTCCTCGACCACCTCAACCTGCGGATACTGCTGCCGCCATCCCAGGAGGATGCCGGCCGCGATCCGGCACCGGGCGGCGTGGATCTCGTCCAGATCATGGGCGCTTTCGGGGATGTGGGCATGCGCCGGCGGCTGCCACGCGTAGACGACGCGCAGCGTGCTTGCGCGCAGCAGCGCCTGCTCGAAAGCGTAGGCGAGGGCGGGTTCGCCTGCGTGATAGTCGTCGAGCCCGATGACGATCTCCCCGTAGGCGGTGTCGGGGTCGGAGCGGACGACGACCACCGGGCCGTGCGCGTGCCCTGCTACGTGGGTGCTCACCGAGCCCAGTACGGCCCCAGGGAAGCCGCCCAGGCCTCTGCCGCCGATCACGATCTCGCCGGCGTTGCCGGCTTGGCCGCGTAACACCGTCGCTGCGGCGCCCTGAAACAGCTCGCTGGTGATATCGATGCCAGGCTGTCGTTTGCGCGCGACCACCTCGGCGTCGGCCAGAACCCTCTCCGCGCTGAGGGCGACGGCATCATCCGGGCCCGGGTTGGAGAACTTCGCGATCTCGTACGGCGAGCGGTCCACGGCATGGACGATGCGGAGTCGGGCCATCGCGCGCGCGGCGTCGTCGGCCGCCCACTCGACGGCCGCGGTCGCAGCGGCCGAGCCGTCGGTGCCCACCACAATGACACGATTCATGGCCCCTCCAGATTTTTTGCCAGCTATTTGCTCGGTGCTCGATCCCGGAAATGTGTCGGCCCACGGAGGTCGGTAATTGAGCGCCTGCAGTCGATGCCGTAGGCGACGGCCGTGGTCAGCGCTTGAAAATACCTTTGGTCCTCCCATTGCGCTGCTTCAGATTATTTTCGGGTCGGCTGGCCAGGCCTTTCGATTCCAGTTGCTGGTTTCCGGTGGCGCGGCCGAAATAGAGCATGATCCAGCCCTTGACGAGCCGCGTCCTGGTCTTGATCTTCCTTGTCAGACTCACCATGCTTCCCTTCAGTGGCTCTCGGGCGTCCATCTCGAAGAAACCATGGACCCCGCCGTCGCCGGGCACGATGCCCGGTCGGCGTTTTACGACCGCAACGCGGCCTGAACCCAAGGGTGCTCTTCTGGCCGAGAACGGGAAACAAGCAATCGCCGACCTGGTTATCACTGCGATCGATAACCAGCCGATTCTGTCGATGGCGGCTTTATGTCGTTCCTTGCCTCGTGGAAGGAGGTAAAATAACAATACCGAGGACATTTCGTGCGTTGGCATACGGGTTGGCGTCGCCCGCGGCGATAGACCGCTTTCGGCCCTTCTTGAGGGCCTGAACAGGCCAGGCAACATGATGACACTCCAGTCTGCGTTCACACCGCCAAGTGCCGGTGCTGTTCCCGCGAACCAGTCCGCACTCCGGCTCAGCCTGAATCCCGTACTGGATCGGAGAGGCACCGTCGACGGGGCATGGTGGCCTTACACCCGCGACGCCGGCGCCGAACTCCCCGCCCTCATCTCCGCCGTCGACCGACGGCTCAACAGAGCCGTTCTGCGCGTCGGGCTGTATCTGGACGCATGGGATCACATACCGCGCCGCATCCCGGCCCGTGGCCGTCAGGTCAGAGTGGGCTGGTTCCGCAGTGCCGACCCGCACCTGATCACCTTGAGTATCGCGGGCACCGCGCCCATCACTCTGCTGGTCATCCCGCCCGACACGGCGAACGGCCCGGCCATGGCCGCGCTCACGCGTGCCGCCGCAGACACGGTCGGCATCCGTCCCAGCGACATCCTCCACCCCGCCGTTCCAGACGAGGGCCTGCCCGGCCAGGATGGCTCAGCCTCCTGGGAGAACGAGGGCGGCCGCGTCGCCGATCTCGTGCCCGCCGCCACTTGACCCTGCGCCAAGCCGGCGTTCCCGGCAGTCACCGATTCTCGATGAAGGCGGACATGGTCCGAGCGCGACGATGGGTACCTTCATCTGCGCGGAGAACAAGCAGGACCTGATCGTTCGTCCAGTCCGGCACGGTGACATGGGTCATCGACGGGGCTACCCGCTGAGTGAGATCCCCTCGGTCATCCCATCCGCAATACAGGCCACGCCGAGGAAAAGGCGTCGGCGGCGTGTGAGACGCACCACGGCAGAGGTCGTGCGACCTCCGCCCCTTCCGACGCTGACAAAGATCCGACGCTGACAAAGAGAGGAACGACCATGAGCTCGACAACTCCGCTGACCACGCGAGCCCCACCACCGAGGAGTGGCTGTACCCGATTTGGGTGCACGCCCAGCAGGACGGCTCCCTGTCACGCTGGCTGTGGCTGGTGAAATGGCTGCTGATCGTGCCACACGCGCTGATACTGATCCCGTTGTGGATCGCCTTCCGCCTGCTCAGCCTCGTCGCACTGGTCGCGATCGTGATCACCGGCCAGTACCCCTGCCACTGTTCGACCTCATCCTCGGCCTGAACCGCTGGGGGCTGCGGGTCGCCGGCTACGCAGCCCTGATGACCGACCGATGCCCACCCTTCCGCCTCGATCTCGGCGGAGACGACTCCGGCGCCGCCACCCCGAGCAGAGGACCCGCCGTTCGCACCGGCTCGGCTGCCCCAACGGCGTCAGGTGAATGCGATCTGCGCCAGACCTTGTGTTCCTAGGCTGAGAATGCTCCTCCGATGCTCGGGGGCGTCAGCCACAATCTGAGAGCGAGACGCACCATGAGTAGCGCCCGCAGCACCGAAGACCATGACGTCATGGAGCCCGCCGAGCCGAATGAGACCGACAAACGGCCCGATCATGCGGCCAACGCGCAGTGGCTCAAGGACAACCCGGCCGCCATGCCACAGGTGGGCGCCGGCCGCTGGGCGGTATACGACCGTGCCGGCCACCTGCGCGGCCACCTCGTCGGCGACGGCCCGACCCGCGATACCCGCTTCAAGGCGATCACCGTGACGAGCGAGTCGACGCCTCCTATCGACGCGCCGGGGGGCTACGGCATCACCCTGCACGATGCCGGGGCGCACCTCCTCGACGCCGGCGTGGGTGGTAGGCAGCTCGATGCGGGAGCGGGTGACTGAGCGCCACCCCTGGGCGCGAATTCCCGCATCCTCACGCATCAGTGCACTGCTCGAGGAGTCTTGCCAGGCCATGATCCCACTTGGCGGATGGTGCTTCTCCCGCGATGGGGCAGGCGTGGCTTCGGCGGCAGGGTCGCCGGCTTGGCTCGTTTGTGTCCCAGGCTAGCTCGTGATTATCGGGTCGCTTCCTCGGCACAGCATCGTGCCTGGCCGGAGTGATAGGGCGCCCCGTGGCTCGAACCCGGAAGCCAGGGGTGAAATCGACGGCTCCAGATTGAGATTCGCACGGAGGAGATGGGCGAGGCGCTGTTTGATCTTCTCGGCTACTGCCTGCCCGAAGAGAGTGCTTCATCACTGGGCATGCCGGATGAGCTCGCGCAGAAAGTGATCATAGGTCACCATGGCCAGTATGAGCGACGACGATGACGCGCGTGCCGAACTGGAGGAATGGAGCGAGTTCATCGGCCGGATCCGTTACGACGGTCCACGCCCTGGTGATGCCGGTGACGAGCGGTTGGCCGATGAGGCGGTGGCCAACGAGTTCTCCGGCTGGGGTCGACTCGACGGCTCTCCCGAGATGAACAACCTGGTCTGTCGTGCCTTGGAGGTCGGCTACCTGCGGGCTCTGCAGGACGTTCGCGAGCAACGGATAGCCGGGCTGGGGCCCACAGACTGACATCGGTAGGAAAAGGCGCGGTTCACTCTGATCCAGCACGGGATCATCGAACTCGACCGCGGGTAGCGTGATTGCGACGACTTCCTTATCCCAGGTTGATCATGCTGGGCAGGTATTCCGTGCGGAGTCTGGCGAAAGGAGTCGGCCGTGCCGGAGAATGTCGCACTGATCATTCGATTCCGCCTGGTGGGCGGTGACGACATCTCCGTGATTCGACGGGGAGCCGGAGGCGGTGGCGGCGATCGCTCGTGCTGCGGACGAGCGGCGCAGCCTGGTGTTGATGCGGGCGAGATATGGCCGTGAGACCGACGTGAACAGCGTGATCATCAATCTCGCCAACGTGGTGTCGGCGCGTGTGTCGAAGACAGACAGCGCCGAGGCGGGCCAGTACCTGTAGCGGCATGCGTGTCTTGCCCGGTCTCCCACCCGTAGTGGCGGCCACCGACACAAACCAAGGGGTGGCCGGTTCGGATCACAAACGCGCCCCTCGCTTGGAGAGGTCGACGTGCTCCAGGCCGAACTCGCGAGCGGGGTGGGCGAAATGAGCCGCCTAGCCGCTGATATCGGCGTGCGAGATGTATCTTCCAGCTCGCCCGTCAGGTCCACCGGGCGTGCCGGCTCCAGGTCGGATTCCTGCAGTCCCATGCGCTCCATAAGTCCGGCAAGGGTGGGAGTGCCGGTTATAGGCTGGATCACGGTCCAGGTCAGGGCGTCCGAGATGTGCTCCAGGACACCGGCCAGGAGATCCTGGTAATAGGCAAACGTATCGTTGATCGCGATCAGTATGGTCAGGCTCACCGACAATAACCCCTGGCGCTGATGCGGCTGGAGGGAGCCGGACCTCCCTTCGACAAGCGTCGGAGCGCGCTCCATCTGCAAGGTGCCATCGGGTGAATCCGAGGCCTCCAGCGCGCCTAGAGATTCGAACTCAGAACACGTCCTAGCACACCTCCGCCGTACCCACTGATCAACCGAGTGGCTGCCGCTGCAGGCCACTGCCGCCAATCCTGCACTCAGCCTCGGGCTGGCGATTCTCGGTTCAGGTGTATCGGCGGTACCGGGAGGAAACCCGCTGATTGGAAGTAGTCGAGGTACACCCCGATGAGGGCGCCGTCCAGGGGTGGGCAGGTGATGCCGGTTCCGGCCAGGTCCCGTACGGTGTTCCGGTCGTCGGCGGTCGGCGGGCGGCCGGTTCCGGTGAGCAGCGCCCGGTAGTACTTCACCAGGACGCCGGCCTTGAGCAGCGCGCCGTCGTACCGGTGCCGTGCCTGCCACAGGCGTTCGAGCCATGTGTCGCGCGAGATGTAGGAGACGGCGTACCGCTTGGCCACGTGGCCGATCAGGGCGCTCAGCGGCATGCGGGAATGGTTGACCAGGTAGCGCAGCGGGGCGGGTCCAGTGTCCTGCGCGGACATGTGGACGATGGCGCGGGCGACGTAGTCGACCGGCGAGAACGACACCGCGGGGCCGCCGCCGTCGGGCGCCGCGACGACGGGGGCCAGGCCGAGCAGGGCGATGGCTCGTACGAAGTGCCATATTCCGTCGTCGAGTTGGCAGGCTCCGGTGACGGAGTGGCCGCTGATGCGGCCGGGGCGGTGGATCCGTACCGGCAGCCCGCGGTCGCCGGCCTGCCGGACCAGGCGCTCGGCGACCCATTTGCCGGTGACATAGCCTCCGCCCGGGCGCCCGGGCGGAGGAGGTGCCGCGGTACGGTCCGCCGGATCACCCGGCACGGCGGCGGTGGAGATGAAGCTGAGCGGCTTGCCGCGGCGCTCGCAGGCCAACCGGATGATCTCCTGGGTGCCATACACGTTGGCCGCCCGCAGCGCGGCGTACGGTGCGGCGTGGCCGACCTGGGCGCCGGCGTGCTGCACGGCGTCAATCCGCTCGGCGAGTTCCGCCCAGCGGGCGGGTGTCAGGCCGAGGTCGGGGGCGGTCAGGTCTCCGGCGACCGGGATGACGCGCCCGGCCGACCGGTCGTCCCAGATCAGATAGCGCCGCATGGCCTCGCGCAAGCGGGACGCCGCGTGGTGGTCGCTGGCGGCGCGCACCAGGCACCACACGTCGGCGTCGGCGCGGTCGAGGAGTTCGCGGAGCAGGAACGCGCCGAGGAAGCCGGTGGCGCCGGTGAGCAGCACGTGGCGGGCCGGTCCGGCGGCGGATGCGGTGCCGTAGGGGACGATGCCGGGGTCGAGCACGGCATCCGTGGTGGGATCGTGGTGGTGCATGGGCGCCTTTCGGTCGCGCGGCAGGCGGGGCTGGTCCGCTTGTGGGTCACGTGGTCGAACGGCGGTGCTCAGCGGGCCGCCTTCACCCGGGTGGAACCGGTTCGGGCAGCGCGCCGAGGCAGGTGAACTCGAGGATGCGGGCGCGGCGTCCGAGTTTGAGCAGGGTCGTACCCGGTCCGGCGTCGATGAGGCCGGGCACGCCGAGGTCTCGTACCGTACGCACGGCCTCGTGCCAGCGCACCGGGAGCACCAGGCCGCGCGCGAGTTGTTCTCGGACCTGGACCGGGTCGGTGTGCGGTCGTACGTCGATCGCGGAGACGAATCGGGTCGTACTCGGGCGGAAGTCCGCGGACTCCAGACGGCGCCGCCACGCCGGGACGGCGTCCATCATCAGCGGGCTGTGGAAACCGCCGGGTATCGGCAGCACTTCGGCGCGCAGGCACTGTTCCTCGGCGATGCGTACGGCCGCGGCCACCGCCTCGGGAGCGCCCGACAGTACGGTCTGCCGGGCGCTGTTGAGCCCGGCGACGTCGAGGACCTCGCCGTGCTCGGCGACCACGCTCCGGCGCAGCCATTCGAGTTCGCCCGCGTCGGCGCCGACGATCGCGACCATTGCCCCGGGCCTGCGCCGGCTCTGGTCGTGGCACAACCGGCCGCGGTCCACGGCCAGTTCGAAGCCCTCGTCGGTACGGAGGAATCCGGCGTACGCCGCGGCGGTCAGCTCGCCCAGGCTGTGGCCGAGCGCCACCGGTGGGCAGTGGCCCGGCCCGAAGGCCGTGTCGGCCGCCGCGAGGCCGGCGGCGAAGGTGGCGGGCTGGACGACCGAGGTGTCACCGAGGTCCAGCGCCTCGGGATCCGCCGCGCCGAACGTTGTCAGCAGCCGGGCGACCAGCGGGTGCCGGACGTGGGCCCACAGGGCGCAGAGCAGCGTCTGCGCCTTGATGCCCTGTCCGGGAAAGGCGATTCCGTACTGTTCGGCGATCACGCCGGTACCTCCTCAGACCGGTTACCAGGCACGAGGTCGGGCACGGGGTCGGGCACGGGCACGAGGTCGGGACCGGTGCCCGCCGCGCGGTCGAAGAACGCCTGCACCCACGCCGGGTCGTGCGCGAGTCCGGCGATCCGGGCCTCCACACGGTCGGCGCGGAGCCGGGCGAGCGCGAGGGTGTCGGAGTAGCGGGCGGCGAGCATGCGGTCGCGGTCGAGGGCATAGCGCTCCAACGCGGCCTGCCGGCGCGCCGGGTCGGGCAGGTCGGCGCCCAGGCGGGCGGCCAGGAGCGCCGCCTGCTGGAACGCCGCGGTGATGCCGTCGGCGGTGATGGAGTCCTTGTGGTGTCCCGCGTCGCCGACCAGCGCCCATCCGGGGCCGGCCGCGCGGCGGAAGAAGTTCCGCTGTGTGCCGCTGCCGCGGAGTGGGCCGACCCGGGTGCCGGCGAGGGCACGTTCGTACAGTTCCGGGGCCGCGGCCGCGAGTCCGCCCAGGTAGGCGGCGGGCAGGTCGCGACGGACGGCCTCGAACTCGGCCTGGGGGAAGTAGACCGCGAGCAGGGTACGGCCATCGTTGGTGGGGAGGCAGCCGACCCAGCGGCCGCGTACCGCGTGGGCCTCGAACCGGGTGACCGGCATGCCTTCCCAGTAGCCGTAGTAGACGCAGGTCAGCGGCGGGTGTTCGCGGACCGTCTCGGCACGTACGGCGCCCGCCACGACCGAGCGCATACCGTCCGCGCCGACGACCAGCGCGGCGCGGTCGGTGCCGCTGCCGGAGGCGGTACGCCATCGCACCCCGACGGCCCGCCCGTCCTCGACGACCACGTCAGTGACCCGGCAGTCCTCGCGGAACTCCGCTCCGGCGTCGGTCGCGGCCTTGGCGAGGAGGGCGTCGAGGAGGTAACGCCGTGGCGCGTAGGCCGCGTGGATGCCGTGAACCGGAGTGGGAGCGCCTTCGACGGCGACTTGGCCCATGCGGTGCATGGCCGAGGTGATCGGCGGGCAGCCGGTGGCGGCGACCCGGTCGAGCAGGCCCCAGCGGTCGAGCAGGGCGGTGCCGGGCTGGTGGATGTACAGGGTGGACAGGGTGTCGCGGGGGAAGCGAGCGCGGTCCAGGATGAGGACGCGGTAGCCCGCGCGGGCCAGCAACATCGCCGCGGGTGCTCCGCCACAGCGGGCACCCACGACGATCACGTCATAGCCGACGCCGGAACCGGAACTGGAGCCCGGACGGCCGGTGGCGGATGCGGTCACGGCACCAGCCCTCCATCGACGCCGATGACCTGCCCGGTGATGTAGCGGGCGCGGTCGGAGACCAGGAAGGCGACCAGATCGGCGACCTCGCCGGGAGTCCCGGGCCGGCGCAGCGGGATCTTCCCGATGATGGACGCCTGCACCTTGGGCGGCAGATCGTTGGTGATGTCGGTGGCGATCAGCCCGGGCGCGACGACGTTCGCACGCACCCCGGACCGGGCGAGTTCGCGCGCCAAGGACGCGGTGAAGCCCACGATGCCGGCCTTGGACGCGGCGTAGTTGCTCTGTGCCGGGCCGCCGTGCGCGGCCGCGACCGAGGACAGCGTGACGATCGAGCCGCTGCCATGCCGCATGAGCGGGAGCGCGGCGGCACGACAGACGTGGTACGTGCCGTACAGGTTGGTCTGGATCACATCGTCCCATTCGGCGTCGGTCATGCGTGCCAGCGGCCGGTCCCGGACGATGCCAGCGCAGGTGACGAGCACCGACAGCGGCCCGAGGTGCTCTTCGGCGGCCGTGACCAGCGCCCGGGCCTGGTCGGCGGACGCGACGTCGGCCTCGTACGCGAGCACGCGGGCACCCGTCGCCCCGGCCTCCGCCGCCACCTCCTCCGCGGCGTCCTTACGGGTGCGGTAGCAGAACGCAACGTCGAACCCGTCGGCGGCCAGGCGGGTCACGACAGCGCGGCCGATGCCACGTGATCCCCCGGTCACGATGGCGACCGGGCGGTGGGCGCCCTTCATGCTCACGCCGCTTCGAGCCGGTCGGCGAGGAAGGCGTGGACGGCGTTCACGGAGGTGAGACCGGCGAACTCGGACTCCTCCAGACGGATGCCGTACTTCTTCTCCAACTGCACGAGGATCTCCATGGTGGCAAGCGAGTCGACGCCGAGGTCGGCCTCGAAGTCGCTCTCGTAGCCGACGACGTCGGCCGGGAGTTCGAGCTCTTCGGCGAAGAAGTCGCGCAGTTCGTCGCGGGTGGGGATCAGGGTGGCCATGGGCTCCTGCCTTTCGGGGTCGGTGATGCCTGTTCGGTTGGGGTGTAAGGGTTCGGCCGGCGGGCGTACCGTCACGGAACGCCCGCCGTGCCGGGGAGCACGTCGGCGATCGAGACGTGGCCGTGCGTGGACACGGCGAGCACCACGGCTCGCTCGGCCGTACCGGCCGCCATCCGGCCGACCACGCGGCGCAGCGGTGCGAGGGATCCGCTGCCCGGCGGCCGGGTGAGGATGGTGACGGCGCGGTCGCCCGCGCGTGCGGTCAGCCACCCGGCGACCGCCGCTCCCGCGGGCGAGTCGTCGAGCACGGCGTCGATGCGCGCGACCGGCCGGCCGTCGGCGAGGAGTTCCTTCCACAGCGGGTCGAGTACGTCGGAGGTCTCGGGCACCCCGCCCGCCGCGCCGACGAACGCGCCGCGTACGGAGCAGTGGCCGTACGCCCGTTCTCCGGCGACCGAAACACCTTCCTGTACGCACACGAGCACGGCGGCGCCGAGGTCGTGCGCGGACCCACCGCCTTGGACGGGCGTGGGCCGGTCTTCGACGGCGCCCGCGAGCACAGCCGTGGCACGCCCGGCGGCCAGTGCGCGCGCCGCCGTCTGTACGGCCTCCAGTCCGGCGACCGCCGGGGAGTTGGTGGTCAGGACTAATGCCTGCAGCCCGTGTTCCGGGGCCAGCCGGCCGCCGAACATGCTCAGCGCCATGTACGGTACGCGGGCCGGGGACAGGTCTGCCGCCCCCGTGGCGATGACGGTACGGTCGAAGTCGTCCTGGAGCGCGGCTCCCGCGTTGTTGCCGCCGATCACGGCCGCCCGGTCCCGTGGTGAGAGGCCGGCGAACCACGTACCGGCGTCGTCGAGTGCCGAGCGGGCCGCAGCGAGCAAGTACCGGCAGGCCGGTGGCAGTTTCCGGTAGCCGCGGCCGGGGAGCAGCGCCTCGGCGTCGAACCAGTCGGGAAACGGTTCCACGGGAGGTTCGAGGGCGCGGGCCGGCCGGAGGGCGCCGGG
This sequence comes from Nonomuraea sp. NPDC049695, assembly GCF_040674955.1. Classification (NCBI taxonomy): domain Bacteria; kingdom Bacillati; phylum Actinomycetota; class Actinomycetes; order Streptosporangiales; family Streptosporangiaceae; genus Nonomuraea; species Nonomuraea sp. NPDC049695. The sequence continues at coordinate 12,575 of NZ_JBFANV010000055.1, forward strand.
GGCGATCATCCCGAGGCCGAGGACGCGTACGCGGACCGGGGCGTTCATGTCGGGTCTCCCACACGCGAGAGCACGAACGAGGCGTTGACTCCGCCGGTCGCGCACGAATTGACGAGCACGGCCGGCCGGTTCAGCGGTACGGGCCCGTCCTGCGGCAGCCACACGTCGCACTCCGGGTCCTGGTCCAGGGGCGCGTTGGCCGGGATCCGGGCCCGGGAGGCGATGAGCGCGGCGGTCAGGCACGCGAACATGCCTGCGGCCCCCGAGGTGTGGCCGATGAGCGCCTTGAGCGCGAACACCGGTGGACGGCCGGAGGAATCGCCGAAAACGCGCCGTAGTGCCCGGCTTTCCACCGCGTCGTTGACGGGGGTGCCGGTCGCGTGCGGCAGCACACAGCCCACCTGCTCCGGCCGGACTCCGGCGTCGGCGAGCGCGTTCCGCATGGCCCGGACCAGTTGCACCGCGTCGGGCTCCGGGGCGGTGGGGTGGTGGTAGGCGTCGCAGCTCCAGGCGGCGGCGCCGAGCTCTGCATACGGCCGGGCTCCCCGCGATGCGGCGTGGGCGGCGGATTCGAGGACCGCGAACGCGGCGCCGTCAGCGAACACGGTGCCCGCCCGGTCGCGGGCGAACGGCCGGCAGCCGTACGGATCGGTCACCCGGATCCGGTCGAACCCGGCCATGCCGACCCGGGTGATGCCCTCCGCGCCGCCGACGAGCACCACGTCGGCCTCGCCGGCACGGATGACGTCCAGCGCGACGCCGAGCGCGTAGCCGCCCGCGGCGCAGGCGTTGCCCAAGCCGGCGGTGCCCGCCCGCGAGCCGACCGCCTCGGCGACGACCGCGGCGGTGACCGCGAGCGGGGTCCACGGCGGGGTGCCGCCCGCGCCGCGCTGCTCTTCCTGAACGCTCGCGTTGCCCATCTCGACGCCCATCACGACGGGGATGCGTACGGTGTCGCCGCGGCCGATGCCGGCGTCCGCGAGTGCTTCACGTGCGGCCGCGACCGCCATACGCGGGGCCGGGCCGAGCGGGATTCCGGCGTGGGTGCCGGGGTCGGCGGGGATCGCGGAAGGCGGTGTCAGGTACATACGCCTGGCCCGCATGTGCATGTACGGCAGATCGACCTCGCGGGGCGCCGCTCCACCCGCAAGCAGACCGGCCCAGTGAGCCTCAGCGCCCGCGCCCAGGCAGGAGACGGCACCAAGACCGGTCAGCACCGCACGACGCCGATCAGGCATCATCATGCCGATCACCTCCAAAGCCGTTCCCGTACGTGACGTCGTCAGCGGGCCGGGCGAGCAGGCCGTCAGCGGGCTGAGTGGGCACGTTCTCGGCAGGCCGGGTGAGCAGCACGGCGGCCACCGCGCTCGGATCGCCTTCCCCGTCGGGTTGGTCGCCGGTGCCGTCGTCGCCGGCGACCGCGAGCACGGCGTCGTGGCCGGGCCGGTCGAGCCAGGCGAGGGCGGCGGCGCACTGCAGGACACCGAGCGCGCCGGAGCAGCGGCCGAGCCGGGCGGTGAGATCGACTGTGATGGCCGCGTGGCCGGTACCCGGACCCGCGGGGAGATCGACCGCGTCGGCCGCGATACCGATACCCGGCCCCCCGGCGAGCCGCAGTCCGATGGGGCCCCGCCACGTGCCGGTCGCGCGGTGAACGGCCTCGGCGCGGTCGGCGGCTCTGCCGTAGGCGTGGATTTCGGCGCGCGGCCGGGCGCCGCGGGCGCGGGCCCGGGCGGGTGCCTCGAGGATGAGGCACACGGCGCCGTCCAGTCGCGCTGTGCCGCCGTGCAGCCTGGCGACCGGCGCGGTGTCCGGTTCGACGCCGACGACGACGGCGACTTCGGCGCGGCCCGCGGCGAGCAGGGCGGTGGCCCAGAAGATCGCGTCCAGGCCGCTGGTGGTGCCGCTGCACAGGGTGATATTGGGTCCCCGCAGGCCGTGGTCGAGGGCGATCCAGCTCGCGGTGACGTTGCTGGACATGTGCGGCACGCGCATTGGGCTGAGACCGATGACGGTCTCCTTGCCGATGGTGTCGACGAACTCGCAGACGGTGTCGAGGTTCCCGAGGTTGCTGCTGACGATGACGGCGGTGCCCGACGCGGGCAGCGTGACGCCGCGCAGCGCCCGTCGTGCGGCACGGAGGGCGAGCCGGGACGCGCGGTCCTTGTGCCGCAGCCCGATTTCGGCGCGGGCGGCGTCGTCCTCGGGTGCGGCGGCGGTGCCGAGGCCGAGGAGGTCGTATTCGTCGGCGACGCCGGTGACGGCGAGCGCGCAGCCGGTGATCACGGCGCGTGTCATGCGGCCCCGCCGATGACGGCGACGGCGTTGATGCCGCCGAGGCCGATGGCGTTGATCTGCGCTGTGTCGAAGCGGCCACGGGCCGGGTGGTCGGCGACGAGGCGCAGGTCCCCAGCCTCGGGGGCGGGGTCGCTCAGCCCGGGTATCGGCGGCAGTTCCCCGGTCCGCATGGCCAGTACGGCGATGATCAGGCTCATCAGACCGGATCCCCCGCAGGTGTGGCCCAGGCCGGACTTCACCGAGGTGACCAGCGGGCCGGGCCGGACGCCCCGGAAGACGTCGCGCAGTACGCCGGCCTCCACCGCGTCGTTGTGGCGTGTGCCGCTGCCGTGCACCACGACCAGGTCGATGTCGGCGGCGTCGACTCCGGCACGGCGGTGGGCGTCGCGGACGGCGCCGGCGACGCCCGCGACGTCGGGTACGGTGGCATGCGCCGCGTCACAGTTCATCGCGACCCCGCGGACACAGGCGTGTGCGGGGCGGGGATGGGCGCCAGAGGCTCGTACGACGACCGCGGCGGCGCCCTCCCCCATGACCATGCCGCGACGGTGCCTCGCGAACGGCTGTATGGCCTGCGGCGGCGGGTTCTGCACGCGGTCGAGTCCCCCGAAGGAGCTCTCGGTGATGGCGTCGGTGGCCGCGACCACGACGGTGTCGGCGAGGCCGAGCGCGATCAGGTCGGTGGCCATGCCCAGGGCGTAGAGAGCGGCGGCGCACGCGCTGGCCACGGTGTGCGTCTCCCTGGTGCCGAACGCGTCGCGCATCACCTGGCCGAAGTGCAGTTCGGCGGGGGTGAGCGAGTGCCCGTCGCGCCACCACAGCTCGGCGGAGCGCAGTTCGCGCAGTGTGGTTCCGACGATGACCGGCACGTCGGGGACAGTGGCGGGCAGCCCCGCGTCGGCGAGCGCCGCGGCGACGGCGGCACGCAGCCAGCGGGAGGCGCGCCCCGGTTCGTCCTGGCCGAGGACGGTCCGGTCGTCGATCTCGTACGCGTGCTTGACCCGGAAGAGTGCGCTGTCGAAGGCCCGCAGCGGCGCGACACCGGTACGTCCGTCGCACAGCGCCCGGTGCACCGCTTCGGGTTCGTCGCCGAGGCAGGTGACGACGCCCATGCCGACGATGTCCCCGCTCATCGCGGCTCCCGCGGGGCGCGCAACTGGTAACGGGCGAGCTTCCCGGTGGAGGTGGTGGGCAGCGCGGCGAGCACCTCGACGCGCGAAGGCCGCTTGTACGGCGGCAGGTTCTCCCGGATGGCACGCCTGAGGGCGCGGCGGGCCTGATCGGGTGTGACGCCGTCGGCGGGAATGGCGTGAACCACGACCTGCTCCAGCCCCGTGTCGTCGCGCCCGCCGACGACGACCAGGTCGGCGATGCCGTCAGTGGTACGCAGTTCCGCCTCGATCTCGGCGGGCGCGACCTTGAAACCGCCGAGGTTGAGCAGGTCGTCGGCCCGGCAGACGTGGCGGAAGTCGCCGTCCTCGGTACGGTAGGCGATGTCGCCGGTGTAGACACCGCCGTCGGCGAACGTGCGCGCGGAGTCCCCGGGCCGGTCGATGTAGCCGAGCGCGGCCGAGGCGGTCCGGATGTGCAGGCGGCCGTGCGAGCCGGCGGGCAGCGGGCGGCCGTCGTCGTCCCGTACGGTCGCGGTGACGCCGGGCACCGGGTTGCCGGTGGAGCCGTGCAGGATGTCCTGCGGGTCGGTCGCCAGGACGATGTGCAGCACCTCTGTCGCCCCCAGCCCGTTCACCACCGGGACGCCGAGCAACCGCGCCGCGCGGGCGGACAGCTCGGCGGGCAGATGCTCGCCCGCGGCGAGCGCGAGGCGGAGGGACGACGGGTCCAGCACCGTGCCGCGCGCGACGATGTCGAGCAGGGCCGCGTACAGCCTGGGCACCGCGCACAGCACGGTCGGCCGGTGCCGGTGGACGGCGGTGATCACGGTGTACGGATCGACGGGGCCCGCGAGCAGCACCGACCGGGCGCCGGCCGCCAGCGGGAACAGCACGGAGTTCCCGAAGCCGTAGCCGAAGGACAGTTTCGCGGTCGACAGCACCGTGTCGTCGGGTGTGAGGGCGAGGACACCGCCGAAGCCGTCGAGGACGGCGCGGAGCCCGGCCATGCTGTGGCGCACGCCGCGCGGTTGCCCGGTGCTGCCGGAGGTGTACTGGACCAGGACCTCCGCTTCCGGCACGAACGGGGCGGGCGGCCCGACGTCGGCGGCGCGGGTGGCGCGCGGTTCGTGCACGGGCAGCGGGCCGAGCGCCTCACGCAGGCTGTCGCGCCGCCCCTTGGGCAGCGCTATCCAGGCGTACTCGGCGGCGCAGTCGCGGGCGACAAAGGCGATCTCCGTATCGCGCAACATCGGGCTGAGGACGACGGGAACACAGCCATACCACCACAGGCCCAGCACCGCGACGACGGTGTCCGCGCTGTCGTCGCCGACGACCAGCGCACGGCAGCCGCGGCGTACTCCGGCGGCGGCGAGCGCTCCGGCGTGGTCGCAGGCAGCCTGGGTCAGTTCGGCGTAGGTCAGGGTACGTAGGTGGTCGGCGAGAGCGGTCCGGCCGCCCTGCCCGGCCGCGACGTGGCGCAGCAGCAGCATCTCGACGGGGTCCATCACGCGCCGCCGGCCGGTGCGGCGGCGACCAGGCCGCGGCGGGTCAGGAGATCGAGGATGTCGGCGAGCGCCTCGGTCCCGGCGGCCTCCTCGGCCTCCAGCCGTACGGCGAAGGCGCGTTCGACGCGAGTGACGAGCTCGATCTTCTGCAGGGAGTCCATCTGCAGGTCGGTGTGGAAGCCGTCGGCCATGGAGACCTGCCCGGGTTCGGCGTCGAGTACGTCCTCGGCGAGGTGGCGCAGGGTCTCGACCACCTGCCCCCAGGGCCGTACGTGCCCTGCCGCGGCGGCGTGCGGCGCGGTGGCCAGATGAGCGGCCAGATCCCGGTACTTCTCGCGGAGCCGGCGCTTGAGCACCTTGCCGGTCGCACCGACCGGCAGGTCGTCGTCGGTGACCGCGATCTCCAGCGCGGCGAGGGGCGGCTGGCCGATCGCCACGAGCGCGGAGTTGGCCCGGCCAAGAAGCCCGGCGGCCGGGCTGGCGTCCGGGCCGGTGTCCAAGTCGCTGTCCGGGCCGGACGCCGGATCGTCGTCGCGCAGCCTGACCACTGCCACCGGAACGATCGCCCCGGCGTCATTTCCGGCCACCACCGCGCAGTCGGCGACCTCGGGCAGCGCGAGCAGCACCGTGTCCTCCATCAGGACGGAGTGGCCCGTCCCCCCCGCCGTGTGGATCGCGTCCACGATGCGGTCAACGTGGAAGTACTCGTTCCGGGCGGTGCGGCGTACCAGGTCGCCGGAGAGGAAGTACCCGGCGAGCCGGCTGCGGTGAGTGGTGTCGGAGTCGTTCCAGTAGCCGGTGGTGACCGAGTCACCGCGTACGCCGAGCATGCCCACCTCATCGGGGCCGGCGAGGCTGCCGTCCTCGCGCAGGACCGCGACCTTCATCGCGGGCACCGGTCTGCCGAGGTGGCGCGGGGCGGACAGCATGTCGGCGGTGGTGGTACGGCGCAACGCCGCCCAGCCGAGTTCGGACGAGCCGAGGATGTCGTGGAACATCGAGCCGGGCACCCGCTCGCCCCCGACGTCGCGGTGGCCGAGCCGCACCAGCCGCCGCATGTGGACCTCGTGCGCGGAGTCACCCACGTTCACCCAGTCGCGTACCGAGTCGAAATCCTCCGGATCGGCGTCGGACAGCGCCAGTTCGGCGAGGACATGGTTGAACGCGAACACGGTCGTGGGACGGTACCGGGCGGCCGCCCGGGACAGGCCCGCCGCGCTGCGGTCGGCCAGCGCGATCATCGGCAGACCGGCCAGCAACGCGAAGTACGTGACGGCGATGGCCGCTCCGTGCGACAGCGGCGCCGCGCACAACAGCAGCGAGTCGTCCGGCTCGGGCTGGGTGGACAGCCGGAAGGCGGGCCCCGCCGTGCCCTGCCCGTGCGTCCAGATGACGAGCTTCGGGTCGCCGGTGGTGCCGGAGGAGTGGCACAGGAAGATCGGGTCGGAGTCGCTGTGCCGGTACCGGGCCCGGTCCGGCAGGACGGCGCCGCTCAGGTCGCCGGCCTCAGATCGGGTGAACGCCCATCGCAGCGATGGGAGCTCTTTCTCGCCCCCGCCGAGTCGCGCCAGGTGCGCGGCGTCGGTGTAGAGGCCCACTGTGCCGGCGCGCCGCATGAGCCCGAGCGCGACCTCGCCGGGAAGCCGACCGTTGACGACGACGGCGATCGCGCCGATCTGCGCGAGCGCGGCGAGGTGCGCGTGCTCCTCGAACGAGTCCTCCAGATACAGCGCGACCCGGTCGCGTGGCCGCACGCCCTGTGCGAGATACCAGGACGACCACGCGTCCGCGAGCGCGCACAGCGCGGCGATTCCGAACTCGGCGCGAGTTGCTCCGTCGACGCCGGGTATCGGCGGATCCGCCACGACCAACGTGGCATCCGGATCGCGGCTGTGCGCCAGCGCCGTCCGCCACAGGTTCCCGCCGCCGAGGCCGGGGTCCTGGGCCACGGCGACGCGCCTCGCCCTGGGCAGCAGGGTACGGCGCGCGGATGCCACGGACAGATCGGTGAACGCGGACAGCATGGGACCACCGGCTTTCACGGGAGGGAACGCGCCGCCGCGCGCACCCTCTCTCCGGTGCCGCGGTCGTTGCGGAAACGAGTCAAGTTCACCTGCGATTTCGCTTCCGGGCAACGGATTGCGCGCCCCGCCCGGCGTGTCGAGCAACATCCACCAGATCTCGTCCGAGCGCGAAGAGTACCCACGCAATTTCTGCCGCAGGGGAACCCGCGACTGGTCAGCCGCCGGGTGTGATCAACGGCTTGAGCGCCGTCCTGGCGTCCATCGCCTGGTAGGCGGCGGGGACCGACTCCAGCGAGAGGCTGGTGTCGAAGACGGGCGAGGGATCGAGGGTGCCGTCGAGCACATGAGGGAGGAGGTCGTCGATGTAGCGGCGGGTGGGGGCCAGGCCGCCGCGGAGGCTGATGTTGTGGAGGAAGAGCGTCATCGGATCGAGGGCGTCGGTGTTGCCGTGGGGGGCGCCGACCCAGCCGATGGCGCCGCCGGGGCGGGTGACGCCCAGGGCGGCACGCATGGACTCGCGGGTACCGACGGCTTCGATCGTCGCGTGCGTACCGTGGCCGTCGGTGAGTTCGCGGATGGCGGCGACGGCGGCCTCGCCGCGCCGGGTGACGACGGCGGTGGCGCCGAAGGAGCGGGCCAGGTCGAGGCGGGCGGGATGATGGCCGAGTGCGATGATCTGCTCGGCGCCGAGCATGCGGGCGGCGAGGACGGCGCACAGGCCGACGGCGCCGTCACCGATGACGGCGACGGCCGCGCCGGGGCGGACGTCGGCGGACACCGCGCCGTGGTAGCCGGTGCCCATGACGTCGGAGAGCGCGAGCAGGGCGTTGAGGAGCCGGTCGTCGGAGGCGGCGTGAGACGGGAGGCGGACCAGGGTGGCGTCCGCGTAGGGAACCCGGACGGCCTCGCCCTGGGCGCCGTCGGCGCCTACCGCCCCCCACAGGCCGCCGTTCACGCATGAGGTGGGCAAGCCGTCGGCGCACGGGGCGCAGCGGCCGTCGGACCAGGCGAACGGGGCGAGGACGAGGTCGCCGGGGCGGATCGCGGTCACGTCGGGCCCGGTGTCGGTCACGGTGCCGAGGAACTCGTGGCCGAGGCGCTGGCCGGGCCGGCGCGGCGATTCGCCGCGGTAGGCCCACAGGTCGGTGCCGCACACGCAGGAGCGCAGGACCTGGACGACGGCGTCGCCGGGTTCGCTGAGGCGGGTATCGGGGACGTTCTCGACGCGGACGTCGTAGGGACCGTGAATGATCGCGGCGCGCATGGTGGGTCCTTAGTCGGTGGTGGGCCGGTCGGCGGTCAGGGTGGTGAGGTCGAAGCGGGCGACGGGCCGGTCTCCGGCGCCGGTGACGACCGCGTGCCAGCGGACCTCGCCGCGCCCGGTGCCGGGGCGCGGGGTGATGCGGACGGCTGTCATGGCGACGGTGAGCGGGGTTCCGGGGCGGACGGGGGCGAGGAAGCGGAGGTTGTCGAGACCGAGGTTGGCGAGCACAGGCCCGTGTTCGGGCGGGACGAGCATCCCGGTCGCGAGCGCGGCGACCAGGTGGCCGTGGGCGATGATGCCGCGGAAGATCGGGTGATCGGCGGCGGCGGCCTCGTCGGTGTGCAGGTAGTAGTGGTCGCCGGTCAGTTCGGCGAAGGCGGCGATGTCCTCACGGGTGACGACGCGGGGCCCGGCTGTGACGGTGTCGCCGATGCGCAGGTCGCGCAGGTGCAGGCGTAGCGGGCTCGTACCGGGTGTGTTCGGCGGGCTTCCTGGCGTCCAGCGGTCGGTGGCGGCGGTCAGGTGGGCCGGGGTGCCGCCGACGGTGGTCGCGGTGAGGCGGGTACGCAGGCGGCCGGGGTGCTGCCCCTTGCCGGGCGCGAGTGCCGCGTCCGTGGCGGGTGAGGTCCCGGGGTCGATGAGGTGCAGGCGTTCGTGGGTCGGAGCCAGGGCGCGGGCGAGGTCGCGGGCCTGGCCGGGGTCCGCTGTGACGATCCAGCTTCGGAGGCCGCCGGCGCCGAGGGCCAGCGCGCGGGCGATCTCGTCGGCGTCGCGGTACGGGACGAGTGCCACGACGGGACCGAACGCCTCGACCCGGTGCAGGTCCTGGGCCTGTGCGTCGCCGGCGGCGAGGAGGACCGGCGGCAGGTACGCCCCGGGCCCGTACTCCTTCGCCGCGAACGCCACGTCCTCGGGCGTGCCGCATACCGTACGGGCCGCTCGGCGCAACCGTGCGAGCGCGGACAACAGGCGGCGCCGGTGCGCGGCGTCCACCAGCGGGCCCAGGGCCGGGTCTCCGCACTCCCGGTCCGTGAACCGGAGTCCGCCCAGGGCCGACGACGTGGCCTGGCTGACGGCGTCCATCAGGGCCTCGGGAACGAAGGCACGGCGTACCGCCCGGCGGGTCTGGCCGTTGTGCGCGGACATGCCGGCCACGAGACGTTCCACGTACAGGTCGAGCGCCCGGCCGTGGTCCGCCGCCTCCATGCCTAGGACGGCGCAGTCGAGAATCCCGGCGGTGAACTCCGCGCGGGGCGGCATTGGCCGCCGCGCGAGCAGGGTGCGGAACCGCCCGGCCGTGGCGGCGGTGCCGCTGAACCGGAACTGGTCGTGCGGGCCGAGATGGCCGGTCAGGTCGGCGGGACCGGTCACCAGTTGCAGGCAGCCCGGCGGGACGGCGTCGCATTCGATGACGCGCCGTACCAGGTGGGCCGTCAGCTCCGCGGTACGGCGCGACGGCCGGACGATGCTCGGCGCCCCGAGCACGAACGCGCCCGCGAAGCCGTCGAGCATCGTGCTCACGGGGTCGGCGAAGCCGCTGACGTGAACGGCGATTCCGGGCGGGGCGGCGGACAGGTGGGCCATGGGCGGCAGATGGGTGACGGGCTCGACGAGCAGGTTCCCGTCGCTGGTCGTCTCGCCCGCGAAGTGGCGGGTCACGGCGTCGGCGTGACCGAGCAACGCGTCCAGCCCCGCCCGGACGTCCTGTTCGGCATCGGCGGGCGAGCCGCCCAGGTGCCCGGCCAGAGCGACGAACTCCGCCTGGTACCGGGCCAGATGACGCGCCAGCAGTCTGGCGACCCGGGCGCGCTCCGCGAAGCCGAGGCCGCGCAGGGCGGGGATGCCGACCGTACGGGCGTGCGCCACGGCTGGGCCCGCGTCGACGCCGACCGCGGTGACCCGGTAGACCTCCTCCCCTGACACCGCGTGCCGCCGCGGTGTCCCGAGGTCCGTGGGCGTACGCCATCGGCCGCACAGGTAGTGCGGCACGAGCCCGGTCACAGCCGGTTCCCGGCATACGAGGAGACCAGTACGGGCTCGGACGACGAGGCGTCGGGCCCGCCGGCCTGGGCGGTGCCCGCGGAGGTGAGCCCAGCGAGGGCCGCCGACCGGTAGACGGACGGTGTCACAGCGAAGGCCGCCTTGAAGGTCCGCTGGAAATGGCTGAGATCGCGGTAGCCGACCTGGACGCAGATGTCGGACAATGGCAGATCCGTTTTCAGCAGAAGCGTTTGGGCGCGCTGCATGCGCAGTTCGGTGACGAAGTCGATGAACCGGCGTCCGGTGTGCTTCTTGAAGGTCCGCGAGAAGTGGTACCTGCTCATGTGCGCGACGTGGGCCGCGGACTCGAGGGTCAGGTCGTTGTCGGCGAAGTTCTCGGTGATGTACGAGATGGCGGCCGCCACGTGCACGGCGGCGGCGTGGTCGGGGCGTTTCGGCGGGTGGGCGGTCGTGAGCGGGACGTCCTCCCGCAGCCGGGCGGCGAACCACAGCAGTTCGTCGACGAACGCCCGGGCACCGTCGCGCGGCTGTCCCAGGCCGGGCGGCGGCTGCTCATGAACCGGCAGGTGCAGGGCCTTCGGAATGGCCACCGCCCCCAGCGCGGCCAGCACGACGCGGAGGTGGTCCACCGCGTGGCTGCTCTGCCCGACGCCGACCGACACGATGCCGACCGGCTTCCGGCGCAGGGCGCCGCCCGCGAGCCGGTCCAGGGCGAGCTGGACCTCTACTGAGCAGGATTCGTTGCGGACACCGGCCAGGAGAACCAGCCCGTGGGCGCGGCGCGCCCAGGTCCTCAGCGTGTCATCGGCCGCCGCGCCACGGCGGGGCCGTCCGACCCAGAGCCAGCACGCGGGCCGCCCGGTCGCCTTGCCGATCACGTCGCGCAAGGCCGGGAGCACGGGGGCGAGTCCGGGTAATTCCGCGGGAACGTCACTGACGACGAGGACGGTGGGCGGGGCGCTGTGCGAAGGCGGCAAAGTCATGTGGTGACCTCCGGAATTCGTGTTTTGCGCAACCTGGATCGCGCAGAACCTGGTCCTCAAGCTATTGGGACCTGATTCAGCTGGGCATAAGGCACACCGCCTTCCGATGCGGAACGCTCCATGACCCGTCCACTATCGACTCGACGTGTTCGCGGCTCATCCGTGTCAGGTCATGGTTGCGTCACGGTCGCCCCCGTCGCGTCAGGGACGTTGAGGGGCAGTCAATACGGCAGGGGGTTTCCTCGGCGTTTGCGCCACCGGAAACGGTGATCCTTTCAGTGCAGCTTCCAGTGCAGGGTCTCGTATGCGGCCTCGCAGAAATTCCCGGCAGGGCGCGGGATCGATACCGGTGGCGTGAAGGATCTCCCACACTGTGGAGACCGCGATCGTGTACTCCAGGCGAGCCAACTCGCCTTGGATTCTCCGGTGCCCCCAGGTCGCGTTCTCTCGCGCCATCCGCACAACCAGGGCCTTGACCGGCTGGAGGGTGCAGGGTCGTCGGGCGCCTCCTGTTGGTGAAGGTCCACTTGCGCCTCACGAGGTTGCGATGCCAGCGCATGATTGTCGCCGGGGTGACCGGGAATACTTCCGCCCACCACGGTGGTGAACCAGCCGCGATAACGCTGCAAGCCAAAGTCGGTCGGCGTGTCCACCGCGGCCGACCGCCGAGCTGGCGTCGGAGTACCTGTTTTTCGTGACGGAGCACCAGCAGCTCAGCATCGTTGGACAGATCAGCGCGCACCAGCACCGTCAGCAGGCCGAAAAAGCCCCCTTACCAACCGGTAGTCAAGCGATAACAACACCTTGCGATGGTCGAACAGAAAACTCCAGCTCACAGTACGAAACTGTGTTGCCGAGCGGGACACCCCCAGACACCGCAACGCGGGCTGCCCATGGGTTGCGTCCACGGGAGTGGTCACTAGTGGGGTGACCACGAACGTTCACCGGGTCGGGTGACGGGCCGCTCCGGATGCGAGGCATCCGGTTGATCAGTCACTCTCGATGGCAAGCAGGTTGTCGTTGAGGATGAGGTGCGTAGATGGCGGAGCCGGTCAGGGCACGGCGGTTGAGCGAGGATGAGGGACGCCGGTTGCAGCAGATTGTGCGTCGTGGCAGGCACGACTCGATCCGGGTTCGTCGTGCGTTGATCATCATGGCGTCGGCGTCCGGGACGCCCGCTCCAGCGATCGCGCGGCTGGTGGCGGCGCATGAGGACACCGTGCGCGATGTGATCCATGCCTTCAACGAGCGGGGGCTGGCCGCGCTGGACCCTCAGTGGGCGGGAGGCCGTCCCCGCCTGATCAGTGATGAGGACATCGCGTTCATCATCCAGACGGCCACCACGCGCCCGGCCCGCTTGAGGCGTCCGTTCACACGTTGGAGCGTGCGCAAGCTCGCCGACCACCTGGCGCGTCACAGCGACCGCAGGGTCGTCATCGGGCGCGAGCACCTGCGCTCACTGCTGCGCCGGCACGGCATCTCCTTCCAGCGCACTCGCACATGGAAGACCTCCACTGATCCGGACTTCGACGCCAAGCTGGACCGGATCGAGGAGGTCACCAGCCGCTTCCCCAACCGGTGCTTCGCCTTCGACCAGTTCGGCCCGTTATCCATCCGCCCTATCCAGGGCGCTGGCTGGGCCGAGCGCGGCAAGCCAGACCGGCTGCCGGCGACCTACACCCGCACCCACGGCGTGCGCTACTTCCACGGCTGCTACTCACTCGGCGATGACATGCTGTGGGGCATCACCCGACGCGGCAAGAGCGGCGCCAACACCCTGGCCGCCTTGAAATCGATCCGCGCCGCCCGCCCCGACGGCGCCCCGATCTACGTCATCCTGGACAACCTGTCGGCCAACAAGACACCGGCGATCCGCGCCTGGGCGGCCAACCACAAGGTCGAACTGTGCTTCACTCCGACCTACGATTCCTGGGCCAACCCCATCGAGCCGCAGTTCGGGCCGCTGCGCACCTTCGTCATCGCCGGCTCAGACCATCCCAACCACGTCGTCCTGGCTCGCGCGTTGCAGGCGTACTTGCGCTGGCGCAATGCCAACGCCCGCCATCCTGACGTGCTTACAGCCCAACGTCGCGAACGCGCTCGCATCCGCAGCGAACGTCAGCACCGCTGGGTCCGGCCACACCCCAAAGCCGCGTGATCAAACCCGGTGAACGTTCGTGGTCACCCCACTAGCTGGCGATATCTTGGCGGCGAGCTTGATCTCCACCAGTTGCCCAGGGAATGCCAGCCTGGTTGTGCCGACCTGCCGCCTGCCCGACGATCGCGTGCTTGAGTCCTCGGTCCTCGAGTCCTCACGGACGAACGCGGATGATCGTCTTCCCGTTGATCCGCTCGGTCGGATTGAGTGCGGCGACGGCGTCGTCGAGGGTCGCGATGTTGCCGATGTTCGTCCGCAGTCGACCGTCCCGTACCCGCTGGACGATCTCACGCAGTTGGGCGCGATCGGACTCGACAACGAAGTCGACCGCCAGGCCGTCGGCGGGCCGCGCCTCGGGCGGCCCGACGACGGACACCAGTGTTCCTCCGGCTCGAATCAGGCGTGCGGACCGCTTCCCGATGTCGCCGCCGATGACATCGAACGCTAGATCGACTTTGCCGACGTCCTCCAGCGCGTCGTTCTCAAGGTCGACGAACTCCTGCGCGCCGAAGTCGAGCACCGTCTGACGGTCGGTGGCGCGTCCGGTGCCGATGACGTAGGCGCCGGCCTCTCGTGCGAGTTGCGTCACCATCGACCCGACCGCGCCGGCCGCGCCGTGCGCGAGGACGCTCTGCCCCGTCTGAAGGCGGCCGTGCTCGAACAGTCCCTGCCACGCGGTCAGGCCCGAGATCGGCAGGCTCGCGCCTACCGTGAAGTCGACGTCGCCCGGCAGCGGCGCGAGGTTGCGTGCCTCGACGGCCACATACTCCGCCAGGGTGCCGTCGCGATGCCAGTCCGTGATACCGAACACCCGCTGTCCCGCCGACAGCCCCGTCGTGCCATAGCCGAGGGCGGTGACCACTCCGGCCAGCTCGTGTCCAGGGATCGACGGTGCTCGGTCACGGCCGCGGCGATCGGTCCAGGTCGAGGGCCACGCCATCTCAGTCGGGACGAATCCCGACGCATGAACCTGAACGACGACGTCGTTTATCGCCGGTTCCGGCTCGGGCCGCTCCATCAGCGTCATCCCGGCCGTTCCCGCGGCCTGGTCCGTCACCACAATCGCCTTCATCCGGCACCTCCATTGCATCCAGTCCTCGCCAACACGGCGTTTTCGGTTCACCAGCGTTAGCGGCACCAACTCTCGGCCTCTTACCACGCTGATCGGTAAGGGTTGTGGCGCGAGGGCGTCGAGGAACGAGCGCGATCGCGAAGTTGTCGGCAAGACGGCGCGACGGATCGACGCTCATGAGGTAGGCGCAGGTGTCATCTGTCGTGCCTTCGCACTCGCGCAGATCGCGCTGAAGAATCCTCACGCATGCCGGCTGAACTTGTTGGCAAGACCGCCCTGATCATCGGCTCTGACCGGGGTATCGGCGCAGCGATCGCGACTGGACTTGCCCGGGCCGGAGCCGATGTCATCCTTCTCGGCCGTACTGCCGACCAACTGGACGAAGCGGCCAACACGATTAGGGCGAGTACGTCGGGTACTAAATAGTTCTGTTTTTCATGATCAACAGATTGGCCGACCTCATCTGGCCAGCCACCCGCTGCAACTTGAGAACCGGGGGTACGTAGGAGCCATCGGCCGCGGAGCAGACTGCGGCGATGCTGGAACGCCCACGACAGGCGGCACACTCACCGGATTGGAGCTTACCGGGATGGACATGGACTCCTCGTCGTGGCTGACCGCGCTCCACAGCTCTGGAACCAAACGGGACAGGGCGCTGGCCCGCCTGCACGTGATGTTGCTCAGGGTGGCGACCCGTGAGGCGCATCGGCGCGGGCCCGCCGCCCGCATCGGTGGGCCCGAACTCGATGACCTTGCACAGCAGGCCGCTGACGATGCGATGGTTTCCCTACTGGGGAAGCTCGATACCTTTCGCGGGGAGAGCCGATTCACGACCTGGGCGTATCGCTTTGTGGTGCTGGAGGTTTCCAGCAAGCTCGGCCGCCACTTTTGGCGTCGGCCATCTGTCTTCTCAGACGCCGAGGATTGGGAACGACTCCCTGCACGGTTCGCTGTCGACCCGCTCGCGCAGGCACAGCAGCGGGAGCTGATCACGGCCGTGCGGCGGGCCGTGGACGAGACGTTGACCGATCATCAGCGTCGCCTGTTCGTCGCAATCGTGGTCAACGGTGTACCGCTGGATGCGATGGTGTCTCGGTCCGGATCGAATCGGGGAGCGATCTACAAGACCGTTTTCGATGCACGCCGTAAGATCCGCAGTTTCCTGACCGCTAATGGCTATCTGGAAGGGGAGCCGGCGGCTGCCCAGCCTACTGACCAACAGGTAAAGGTGAAAAGGTCATGACCGGGTGGTGGGACGGCTTCGAGCGATTCCTGGCCACCGACCCACGTGACATCGGGTGTGATGGGGCGATGGCAGTGCTGCACGTCTATGTCGAGCTACTCGCGGCCGGAGTCGATGCGGCCGCGCGCTATCCGGGATCGGCGTCGCACTTGGCTGCGTGCGGACCGTGTGCGGAGGACGCGCGGGGCCTGTTAGCCGCTGTGCAGGACCATGATCTGCACGTCGGAGGCCCGGATGATCAGACTTGGCCGTGGCCCGTTCGCTGAATCGGCTTGACGAACGGATCATCGTCAATGCCTCGCATGTATCGGGGCCGTCCGTATGGAGACTCCTGAAGGTGGTGCCGGTGTCCAGGCTCAGCTTCCAAGAATGAGTCGGCTGCACCGGCTGAGCCAACCCGGCGTGTCCGGAGGCGTCGGCACTTTGGGCGTTCGCAGAGCGCGTTCCCGGGAAAGATCGCAGCGGTGTCATTGCAGTTGTTCAATAGCGGGACGTTGCCGTTGCGCGACTTCGTGCCTGTGAAGGCTGGCGGTGCCGGCGTGTACTTGTGCGGGCCAACGGTTCAGGATGTGCCGCATGTCGGGACATCTGAGGTCAGCGGTCGCATTCGAGCGTCCGCACTCCAACGTAAGAGCCGCGAGCTACTGGCCACATCGCTGACATGCTCGAGTTCATCGGCAGACTCGTCGACGCGGGCTTTCGGACCTGACCCTTCCACCCGAACCTGAGATCGCAGTCACAGCGAGTTCTCAGGAACCCGGGACCAAAACGATTCTCTGCGATGTTGTTTCCAGTGACGCCGCAGCCAGCGACGTCAGAAGAGGAGACATCGTGTCGCACGACTACAGCAAGACTCCGGAGGCGCTGAGCCGCCTCACCGACAGCCAGTTCCGCGTCACTCAAAAGGACGGAACGGAGCCGGCGTTCCGCAACGAGTACTGGAACAACCATGAGCCGGGGATCTACGTGGATGTGGTCTCCGGACAGCCTCTGTTCTCGTCGACCGACAAGTACGACAGCGGCACCGGATGGCCGAGCTTTACCAAGCCGATCGTGGCGGACGCTGTTCGCTCGGAGACGGACAGGTTGTTCGGGATGACTCGCACGGAGGTGCGGTCCACCGGAGCTGACAGTCACCTCGGGCACGTGTTCGATGACGGTCCTGCCGACGCCGGCGGCCAGAGGTACTGCATGAATTCGGCGGCGCTGCGCTTCGTCCCGGTCTCCGAGCTCGAGACGCAGGGCTACGGCGAGTACCGCTCGCTGTTCGAGACGGCCGACACCACCAGCACAGAGGAGCACGCATCATGACCAGCGGAATTCATGACACCGGACAGATCACCCGCGAACCGGGCACCGAGACGGCCATCCTGGCCGGCGGGTGCTTCTGGGGCATGGAGGACCTCATTCGCCGGCAGCCAGGCGTGCTGGACACGCGCGTCGGATACACCGGTGGAGACAACGATCACGCCACGTATCGCAACCACCCCGGCCACGCCGAGGCGGTCGAGATCGTCTTCGATCCGGCGCAGACGACCTACCGTGACATCCTGGCGTTCTTCTTTCAGATCCACGACCCGTCGACGTTGAACCGTCAGGGCAACGACATCGGCACGAGCTACCGCTCGGCGATCTTCCCGCTCACCCCCGAACAGGAGAAGGTCGCACGTGACACGATCGCCGATGTCGACGCGTCGGGCCTGTGGCCGGGTAAGGCCGTGACGACGATCGAGCCCGCAGGGCCGTTCTGGGAGGCCGAACCCGAGCACCAGGACTACCTGATCGCGTACCCGAACGGCTACACATGCCACTTCCCGCGTCCGGACTGGATACTGCCCAGGCGCCCTGCGACCTCAGTCTGAGGGCTTTATTGTGAGGGCGCGTTCACCACTGAGGCGGTGAGCGCGCCCTCACCGGTTCCGTCACGAACGGCGCCGATCGTGTGCCCGATGGTGGTGTCGTCTCCGAGGCTGGCCACGGTCCCTGCCCTCGGTCCGGGAAGAATGACGGTCAGTCCTTTCCGCGTTCAGCGGTTGCCCGCCGGAAGTATCAGGTCGAGACGGAAGCCGTCCGGCAACCGCTCCGCGTGGACCGCACAACACCGTTTGGGATGCAGAGCGACGCCGACGTGCCTGGCGCCGTCGGGCCTGGCATGGGATCTCACGGAATTCGACGAAGAGCTCACCCGCCTGGCTGGTTGGCGGCCTGATCCCGCACAGCGGCTCTACCGCGAGCAGGACCGTTGGCGTCAGGCTGTCCGCGATGTGAAGAAGAGCTTGCAACGCCTCAACAGAAAGCGCGAAGTTGACCACGCGGACGGAGACAAAGGGCAGGTCTCTTCCATCAAACCAGGACGACGCCGACCAGATGGGAAGAAGTAGTAGGCGCCATATTGTGCGCGCAGGACGCCGACCGACCCCGGCTGGGCGAAAGGCTCACGCAGGTTGGCCCGCATGACCAAGAAAGACCTCGGCGCCTTCTACGACGAGTACATCGCCCTGTTCCTGCGCAACAGCCGTAAGGCCGAAGAGGCCCGCCCGACGCCCGCCTCGTCTACGTCCGTTTCTTCACCCTGCCCGCGGACGAGGACTGAGGCCGGCTTCGACCACAGCTCGACGGCACTGGTCGCAGTGAGGCTCTGGACGCGCCCCGCTCTCCCCAACCTGATCCGGCGTCGCTACGCTCTGGTTCGATCAAGCGGAGGAAAGGCGGCCATGACCGGGACCTGTACATTCTGCGGCATCGTTGCTGGGCAGATCCCCGCGGAGATCGTCTACTCAGACGAGCACGTGGTCGCCTTCCTTGACATCTCGCAGGCGACTCGCGGTCACACCCTGGTCGTCCCCCGCGAGCACTGTCGCGACCTGACCGACATTGGACCGGAGCGCGCGGGCCTGCTGATGCAGGGTGCTGTGCACACCGCCGCCCTGCTGCGGCGCGCGCTGGAACCGGGCGGGATGAACATCTGGCACGCCACCGGCCCTACGGCCTGGCAGACCGTGTTCCACTTCCACCTTCACCTGCTTCCCCGCTACACCTCCGAGGATCTCAGGCAGGCATGGACGCATCGGGAACTGCCGCTGTCGTCGCTGTCGCCACTGGCCGATCACATCAGAACCGCCGCGGCGTTCTGAAAGCGGCGTCACTCCCGGCGCCGTCCGCCTAGTTTGCCCCATGCGGACGGCGCAGGGGGTGACAGTTGGAACCAGCGACGACTCCGATGTGCTCGTGCGCCCCGCCACGCGTCGTCAGGACCCGGTACTGCCGGACACACAGAACGCGCTGAGGTGGCATGAACCATCACTCAACGGCGCAGTGCGACATTAAAGGATCTTGCTTCTAATCCGACGGTCGCAGGTTCGAATCCTGCAGGGCGCGCAACTGTGATGTCTCAGGACATCGGAAACCCTCTGGAGACCGCGATGTTGTAGCCCAGCCCGGCCAACTCGCCTTGGATTCTTCTATGCCCCCAGCTCGGGTTCTCCCGCGCCATCCGCACAATCAGTGCCTTGACCGGTCGGCGGGTGCAGGGCCGTCCCGGACGCCGCCTGTCTGTGAAAGTCCACTTACGCGCCAGGGAGACTGCGATGCCAACGCAGGATCGTCGCCGGGGTGACCGGGAACACCTCCGCCCACCGGCGGCGGTGTATCAGTCGCGACAACGCCGCAAGCCAGAGACGGTCGGCGCCACCCCACCGAGGCCAGCTGCCGAGCTGACGGCGGAGGACCTGGTTCTCGTGACTCGGGTGCCATCGGTGCGGTTACGAGCGACCTCCCGGCTGACCGTCGAGGGGCTGCGACCCAACTCAGCTGCGATGACCCGGATCGAGGCCTTCTGTCGGTCCCAGCGGGGGTAAGGGGCAGAGGCAGAAAGATCCTCTCCTTACCTCTCCTAACGTATAGCGCACAGGGGGGCTTGCGGCAAGACCCGGGTCGTACCCCAGAATCGTCGGCCGAGGCCACAACCTGCGGAATGGGGGCAGGACGTGCATGTGTGGTCGTCGACGTGTGTGACGCGGTGACGTCGAACCAGTGATGGGACAGCCGGTGCGGGTGTGTGCACCGCCCGACTGGCCGGAGCGGCCGGCCGACTCGTCAGACGAAAGGCAACGAGGGATGAGGACATGCCCGACAAGTATCTCGACGGAGCTCAAGGCGCCGCCGATTCGATCGGCCAGCGTGGTGCAACGGAGCACGGCTGCCTCGGAGGTATCGCAGTGAGCGAGCAGTACGTGTTGGGTCTCCAAGAGGTTGACGAGATGCATGTCGCGGTCGTTGGCGGCAAGGGCGCGCACCTGGGGGAGTTGTCGCGGATCGAAGGCATCCGGGTGCCGGCCGGCTTTTGCGTGACGACGGACGCCTTCCGGCGGATCATGGCGGCAACGCCGTCGATCGACGATCGGCTCGATCAGCTCTCGCGCCTGAACCCGGATGACCGGGAGGCGATCCGCACGCTCAGCGCGGAGGTCCGCCAAATCATCGAAGGGATTGCCATCCCTGACGACATAGCGACGGCGATCACCCGCGCGCTCGCGCAGCTCGGCGAGCAGGCCGCCTACGCCGTGCGATCCAGCGCGACGGCAGAGGACCTGCCGACGGCTTCCTTCGCAGGCCAGCAGGACACCTACCTGAACGTCGTGGGTCCGGCGGCGATCCTCCAGCACGTCGGCCGGTGCTGGGCGTCGCTGTTCACCGAGCGGGCCGTGACCTACCGCCTGCGCAACGGCTTCGACCACCGGAAGGTCCGCATGGCCGTGGTCGTACAGCAGATGGTCTTCCCGCATGCGGCCGGCATCGTGTTCACGGCCGACCCCGTCACGGGCAACCGGAAGGTCGCCACCGTGGACGCCGGCTTCGGCCTCGGCGAGGCCCTGGTCTCCGGCCTGGTGAACCCGGACGTCTACAAGGTGCGAGACGGCGAGGTCGTCACCAAGGCGGTTGCCGTCAAGAGGCGTGCCATCCATGCTTCGCCGGCCGGCGGGACGCAGGTACTGCCGATCGACCCGCAGCGGCAGGAGCAGCCGGCGCTGACGGATGCGCAGGTGGTGCGGCTCGTGCGGCTCTGCCGGCGGATCGAGGCGCACTTCGGCCGCCCGCAGGACATCGAATGGTGCCTGGCCGACGATGACTTCCAGATCGTGCAGAGCCGGCCGATCACCACGCTGTTCCCCATCCCCGCGGCCCACGACCGGGAGAACCACGTCTACCTGTCCGTTGGTCATCAGCAGATGATGACCGACTCCATGAAGCCCCTGGGGCTCTCCTTCTGGCAGCTGACGGCCATGGCGCCGATGCACGACGCCGGTGGGAGGCTGTTCGTCGACGCCACCCGGCAACTGGCCTCGCCCGCGAGCCGCGCCGGCCTCCTGGAGATGGCGGGGAGGTCCGATCCGCTGACCAGGGACGCGCTGGAAACCGTCCTCGATCGCGGCGACTTCGTCCCGACGCTCCCGGACGGTGGTCCCGGCGGGCCGTCGGTCGGCGGCGCGTCCGCTCCGATCGAGACCGATCCGGCTATCGTCACCGGGCTGATCGAGCGCAGCCAGGCGTCCATCGCCGCCCTGCGGCGCGACATCCGGACGAAGACCGGGACGGCGCTGTTCGACTTCCTGCTGGAGGCCTTCCAGGAGCACAAGCGGGCCCTCAGGGATCCGCTGAGCATGCAGGCGATCATGGCGGGGATGGAGGCCACGTGGTGGCTCAACGACAAGCTGCAGGAGTGGCTGGGCGAGAAGAACGCGGCCGACACGCTCACGCTGTCCGCCCCCGACAACGTCACGTCGGAGATGGGGCTGGCGCTGCTCGACGTCGCGGACGTGATCCGCCCGTATCCGGAGGTGGTGGCGTTCCTGCAGGACGTCGAGAACGAGGGCTTCCTGGACGAGCTGCCGAAGCTCGCGGGCGGGACCGAAGCGCGCGACGCCATCGAGGCCTACCTCGACCGGTACGGCATGCGCTGCGTCGGCGAGATCGACATCACGAGGCCGCGTTGGAGCGAGCGTCCCACCACGCTCGTGCCCCTGATCCTCGACAACATCAAGCTCTTCGAGCCGGGTGCCGCCGAGCGGCGCTTCGAGCACGGGCGGCAAGAGGCGAAGAAGAAGGAACAGGACGTGCTGTCACGCCTGCGGGCCCTTCCGGACGGGGAGCAGAAAGCCGACGAGGCCAAGCGGATGATCGACCGGGTCCGGACCTTCATCGGCTACCGCGAGTACCCGAAGTACGGCATCATCAGCCGCTACTTCGTCTACAAGCAGGCCGTGCTGGAGGAGGCCGAGCGCCTCGTGCAGGCCAACGTGCTGACCGAGAAGGAGGACATTTACTACCTCACGTTCCAGGAGCTCCACGACGTTGTGCGCACCAACCAGGTGGATGACCAGCTCATCCAGCAGCGCAAGGACGCGTTCCGGTCGTATCACGCGCTCACGACGCCCCGGGTGCTCACATCGGACGGCGAGGTCTTCACCGGCGCGTACCGGCGCGACGACGTGCCGGCCGGCGCCCTGATCGGCCTGCCGGTCTCCGCCGGGACCGTCGAAGGGCGGGCCCGCGTCATCCTGGACATGGCGCAGGCCGACCTCGAGGCGGGAGACATCCTGGTCACGCCATACACGGACCCCAGCTGGTCGCCCCTGTTCGTGGCGATCACGGGCCTGGTGACGGAGGTGGGCGGCCTGATGACCCATGGCGCGGTGATCGCCCGGGAGTACGGCTTGCCTGCCGTCGTGGGCGTGGAGCAGGCCACCCGGCTGATCCGGGACGGGCAGCGGATCCGCGTGCACGGAACCGACGGGTACGTCGAGATCCTGCCTTGACTCACCGAGACGACCTACCCGAGCAGTACACCAGCACCGCCGCCGCCCGGCTGGGGGAGCGGCTCGGAGTGTGGCTACCGGTCGGGCGAGCCGGTCATCGATGCTGGGACAACGCTCTGGCCGAGTTGTTCTTCGCCATGCTCAAGGGCGAACTCCTCGCTGATCAGCCGTCGCCCGCCCGCCCGCGCCGCCGCCCACAGCGCGATCTTCGAGTTCATCGAGGGCTGGCACAACCCGCATCGGTTGCACAGCAGCCTGGGCTACGGTAGCGCTACCGGCTGCGAGGCCGCTGCCGCGGCCTGACCAGGCCCGGCTGATCACTCTGCGCAGCGGAGCGCTGACACCGCCACCGCTTGAACTTGGAGACATGGACCAGGTCCGGCGCCTCGCACCGCGGCGCCGGACCCCATGTCCCGGGCGAACATCGGCGCCGGCGTTCGGCTTCACTCGCGTGTCATCGCCGGGGCGAAATTCGTCACGTTGGACGCTCACGGACATCGCCCGTGGGTGGGATGTCATTGCATGTCCACGGCCCTCGATGATGGCGCGCTCACGCCGCGCGTCGCGGCTTCGGAGTGTCCAAAGGTTCGCCCAGCCCACCCCGGACATGGTCCGCGATCAGCTTGCGGTGATCGCCGGCATGCTCGGTCGCCAGTTCCCCAAGGTCGAGGCCATGCTGCACGGGGCCGCCGACGACATCCTGGCCTTCACCGCCTTTCCATCCCACCCGACACTGACCAGTAGGAGGTGGCGCACACCGAACTGATGACGGCATAGTCAACCCAGCAAAGCCTCACGCGAGAACCGGACTACACCACTCCGCGGGACGTGACCCATGCTGGCTTCACGGCCTCCAACCAACCCGGACCGGGGGCGTTGCGTGGTGTGCATGAGCTCTGGCCGTCAAGGGAGGAAAGCGTGTGTGGCACGGTCGCGTCCTCGGAGTCACTGGCTGAACACACCCCCAGCACGCCGGCCCGTGCTCGCGATTCAGCCTGCCGATGATGAGGCGCATGCGATCGAGCTCGCGGAAAGCACGCGGTCGGTCCTCATCGCGCGCGTGTGGACCGATGACGATGCGCGCTTCGGGAGCGTCGCGCGACGGCTTAGCGTCGGCGGTGTGATCCAGAGCGACACTCCGACGGCGTGGGACGCCCCGTTCTGCGGGGTCAAACACTCATAGGTACGGGCGCGAGCGCGGTTCTACGGCGTCGAGGAATACCTCGTTCCGGAGTCTCTTCAGCGCGGAGGCTCGAAGGGCTGATACCGCGGTGGTGATTCCCTTAGTCGGCGGAGCGCAAGAGCATTGCCTCTACCTCGGGACCGGCATCGGCCGTGCAGACGTACGTGGGTCGTCCGGTCGCCGGATCAACGTAGTACAGAGTCGCACGCTTGCCGCATCTTGAGCACCAGGCGTCAGGCCCGCCACCGAGTTCGGCCAGGCCGACCTTGATCTCTGGGATAACAAAAGCCATGCGGGAAGCGTAGATCGGCATGGTCGAGACTTCCGTGGTGACAGCGCGTCTTGCGGAATCCATGCTCATAGATTGTTCGACACGGGAGGTGACGGGCCCGCCGGTGGTGGGGAAGATCCGGCCGGGTCGTGAGGTGAGATCCGGGAGGACTGGGCAAGACAATAAGACTTTCGCCATTCCCGACTCAGGGGTGACGCCGAAGGGCCGGTTGAATGGTGAGTCGTTCGCGAAACCCTACTGGGCGCCAATGGCGTTGATCGGGATGTGGCCGGGCCGCGGATCGGCCAATACACGGCGGCAACGGTCCAGCCGCCGCAGGAGCGCCCCGGTGTCCTGAAAGCGGTGTTATCCCGTGCACTGTCCGCGTGGTCCGTCCCACACGGACGGCGCAGGGTGGCAGCTGGAACCAGCGACCTCGGTCCGAGCGGGCAGTTCGCTCTGCGGAGATCATGGAGTTGTGTACGGGTTGGAGCACGTGCCGAGCACTACGACCGTCGTCCATGGATGGTGCCGGTGCGGCCGGAGCGTGGGATCCATTCCGGGAAGTCGCGATGCGACTCCGACGGTCGCAGGTTCGAATCCTGCAGGGCGCGCCATGTGATGTCTCAGGACATCGGAAACCCTCGAACCTACGGGTTCGGGGGTTTCGTCTTGTTGGTGTTTGCCTGGGGTTGGTAGTCGCGGGTGGGGCCGAGGGTCAGCTCGCGCAGGAGTTCCCCCGTGACGGCGTTGACGACGCGTATGTGCAGGTCGTCGACGAGCAGGAGCACGTAGGTTCGTGCGTAGGTTCGGCCGACGCCGATGTGGTGGAGGCGGCCGCCCAGGCGCAGGGTGACGATGCCGGATCGGTCGACGCGGTCGTGTCGGACGCGGGTATGGGTGTCTCCTTCGCGGGTGCCGACAGGCAAGGCTTTGGGCAGGGCGGTGTAGATGGCTGCGGGGGTAGCCCGGTGCAGGAGCGAGCGGTGCGGGCGCTGGTGGTTGTAGGGTGCGACGAAGCGGTCCAGGAGTGCCTGCAGGGCGGCGGGGGTGGCCGGCTGGTCGGGCTGGGCGCGCCGCCCGCCAGCACTGGGATGCCATCGCCAAGGCTCTCAAGCCGGTCTACACCGCTCCGACCGAGGCCGCCGCGCTCGAGCGGTTCTACGAGTTCGCTGAGACCTGGGGCGGCAAGTACCCGGCAATCATGAAGTTGTGGGAGGACGCCTGGGCCGAGTTCGTGCCCTTCCTCAACTTCGACACCGAGATTCGCCGGGTGATCTGCGCGACCAACGCCATCGAATCGGTCAACGCCCGGATCCGGCGGGCGGTCAAGGCCTGCGGCCACTTCCCGAACGAGCAGGCCGCGCTGAAGTGCGTCCACATGGCGATCATGAGCCTGGATCCGACCGGCAAGGGCCGCAAACGCTGGGTGGCTCGCCGGAAAGCTGCTTTGAACGCCTTCGCCATCACCTTCGAGGCCGCCTGACCCCGACCGCCCGATAGCTAATCAAGATCGAGATACACCGTTATCTAATTAGACAGACCCTCGTTCTGCGCTACTGGGCCTGCTGGTCGTACAGGCCCCGAGTCTGCCGGAGCGGCTGGACTCGTTAAGAGTGATTAGTAGCTGTGTGAGTGATCACGCTTGCGGTTCGTGATCGTCACGGAGAAGTGAATGGTGCTGGTTGATTGGGGTTTCTGCTTGATCGTGTTCGTGTCGGACACGGTCGAGCGGAGGGCAGGTTCGGGTGCGGCGGGAGTGGGAGCCGGAAGAGCTGACCGCAGCGTGGACGCTGTTGGACGGCGACTGGGAGCTGGTAGGGAACAAGACGGGAGCGACCGTCTGGGCTTCAGCCTGTTGCTGAAGTTCTTCGAGCTGGAGGGCCGGTTCCCCCGTCACGCAGGTGAGGTGCCCAAGGCTGCGGTGGACTGCCTGGCCGGGCAGGTGAAGGTCGAACCGGAGCTGTTCGGGGAGTACCGATGGTCAGGGTCGACGATCGAGTATCACCGGGCGCAGGTCCGGGAGGCGCTGGGGTTCCGGGAGTCGACCCGGGCGGATGAGGATGTGCTGGCCGAGTGGCTGGCGGACAAGATCTGCCCGATGGTGTTCACCGACGAGGGGCTGCGGGCGGCGATGCTGGCACGCTGCCGGACGTTGAAGATCGAGCCGCCGGGCCGTGTGGAGCGGATCGTGGGTGCGGGCAGGGCACGGTTCGAGCGGGAGTTCTGCCTGCATGTGCTGAACGGGCTGTCGGCGGATTCGGCCCGAGCGCTGTGGGAGCCGGCCACGGGTGAGGACGGGTTCCTGCTGGAGTTGAAGTCCGACCCCGGGCGGCTGGCGCTGGAGACGCTGCTGGAGGAGATCGTGAAGCTTCGGCGCGCGAAGGCGTTGGGGCTCACAGCCGACCTGTTCAGCGGGTTCTCGGATCGGCTGGTGGCCTCCTGGCGGGCGCGG
Source organism: Nonomuraea sp. NPDC049695 (assembly GCF_040674955.1). NCBI lineage: Bacteria > Bacillati > Actinomycetota > Actinomycetes > Streptosporangiales > Streptosporangiaceae > Nonomuraea > Nonomuraea sp. NPDC049695. The sequence goes on from NZ_JBFANV010000055.1 coordinate 38,959, forward strand.
GCGATGGCCTCGCATCCCTCCGATCTGGCGGCGAACCAGCCGCCGGTCCGCCTGACCTTGATGGCCGCGCTGGCCTGGTCGCGGACGACGGAGATCACCGACGCGCTGGTCGATCTGTTCATCGGCCTGGTGTCAAAGATCAACACTCGGGCGGAGCGGAAGGTCGAGCGGGCGATCGAGGCCGAGGCCAAGAAGGTGCACCGCAAGACCGAGACGCTGTTCTCGATCGCCGAGGCGTCGCTGCGGGCGCCGGAGGGCACGGTCCGGCAGGTGGTGTTCCCAGCGGTGCCGGGCGGGGAAGCGACATTACAGGCGCTGGTGGCCGAGGCGAAGGCGGACGCCAGGGCCTACAAGGCCCGGGTCCGCACTGTGCTGACCAGCTCGTACTCGAACTACTAGCCTGAGGATGACGTCGCAACCGTGGATCACGGACAGTTGCTCTGATCGGCCATATGGCAACCAAGGGGAGAATTGATCCATGGGAGCATCAGTTAGGCAGATTCAAGTCACCTTCGACTGCGCATCACCTGAGCGCGTTGCTCGTTTCTGGTGCGAGGTGCTGGGGTACGTCGCGCCGCCGCCACCAGAGGGGTTTGCCAGTTGGGACGACTTCAATCGCACGCTGCCGCCTGAGCAGCGGGATTCATGGTTCGCATGCAGCGATCCCTCGGGCGCGGGTCCGCGGCTGTACTTCCAGCGCGTTCCCGAAGGCAAGGTCGTCAAGAACCGGCTGCACCTTGACGTGCGGGTCGGCACCGGTCTAGTGGGTGAGGAACGCCTGGCAGCCCTTGAGGCCGAATGCGCGCGGCTGATCCCGCTCGGCGCGGTGCGCGTGCGGCTCCTGCCTGCCGATGAAGAGAACGAGTCGTGCCTCGTGATGCAGGACATCGAGGGCAACGAGTTCTGCCTGGGCTGACGAACGTCTACCTCGTTGAACGTCGAACAAGACAGCGCGCGGTGGCCTCCGTTCCAGGGGCCGATCCTCGGCCCGATCATCAAAGCGCTGATCGCGGCCTTGGGCCCGGCCTGCCACGCGCGCCACAGCACGATCGGCGTGTTCGTCGACCACGACCCCGCCGGCCTCCTCAGGTCCGCGGCCTGCTCTGCCGGCACTGCAACACATGGCTGGAGACCTGCCCCCGCTTCACGGGCTGTGCTTGGGGCGACTACCTCAACAACCCGCCGGCGGCCCACCTCGGCCTGACCTACCCGCGAGCCGCGATCAACCGCAAGCCGCGGCGATCCGGCGCGTGAGGGGCTCAGAATCCACGGCGCGATCACGAACCGCAATCGTGATCACTCATATAGCTAGCTTGGGGCTGGGGCCAGCTTCGGGAGCGGAGGGCCGAGACCAGGCGGGCAGGCCCGACTTCTTCCAGTCGGCGCCGCGCGTCAACGTCAGACGTTTCATGACGAGTTGATCCACTGCCCACTCCACCTGCCGCCAGTGCGGCTGGCAGGTCTGTACGGTCGCGTCGTTGAGCGGACTGAGCAGGTGTGCCCGGGGTACACGGGGGAGTCCGCGGCCGTCGTGCTCAACCCCTGACGGGTGACCTTGGCCAGGCGCGGATTCATGGTGGCCCCCGTGTCGATCTCCGCCGCTGTCCGGGCCTCGACGGCCACCTCGAAGCTCAGCTCGGCCTTGGTCGCCGGTACCTGCGCGGCTACGTCGATCGGCTCGGTCGCCGCGCCGGTGCTGACGCCCGAGATGCCGGTGTCGCGGGGATCTGTACGGGGCCCGGAACGCAGGCCCCGGCGAGCCGCGCTCTTGACGACGAGCTCGCCCCGATTGGAGATCGTGCCACCGGTCGGCCCGTTCACGACCTTCACGTCGCCGGGAAGAGCGCGCACCTCGTCCGGCTCGCCGACGAGGAACACCTTGCCTCCGCGTCCCGCCTGGACGGACAGCCCGCCCAGATCCGCGGTAGCCAAGGTCCTGGTGTCACCGTCGTGGTAGTACCTGACGGTCATCCGCTGTCCGGCGAGCTCGGCGAACGTGATGCCGTTCTGGCCGTCCACGCGCAGGTCGAAGGGCACACCGGCGGTCTTCGCCAGCGTTTTCACGCTGCCGGTGGGGGAGATCGACACCAGTGCGCCGCCCTTGGCCGCCACCAGCCCGTTCCGGTACGGGACGGCCGAGCCGACGTCCCCGGGCAGCACTGTGGCGGCGGTGACCTTGCCCCGTGGCGTGTCCACCCGGAGCAGTCGGCTGGTGCGGTGCTCGTCGTCGGCCCCCTGGGTCAGGGCGACCGCGTCTCCCGCACCGCATCCCGGGTTGAAGTACGCCAGGGCGACCTGTTCCTTCAGCTTGGTCACTGTCCCGTCGCGTACGTCGATCACCGCCGCGAAGCCGCCACGGGCGAACAACGCGGGCCGATTCGTGAAGTGCCGCGGCGCGTAGACGGCCACCACGCGGTCGGCCGTTCCGGTCAAACACGCGTTGCCGATCCACTGGTCGGTGTCCATGCCGGGCTCGCTGAGCGTCGCCAGCGTCCGCCACTGGTAGCCGTTCCTGGCCTCGGCGAGCAGCAGATGGAGCCCGGTCGAGTCACCTGCCGTCGCCAGTGCGACGTCGTCCGACGTACGCCAACCCGCGAGCAACGAGGAGTCCCGCGCGTCGGCCTTGACGGAGGAGCGGCTGTCGTCCACCGCGCGGGCTCGCGGCACGTGCGCGGCATCGGCCGTCTGGACGACGCTTTTTGCGGCGGCCGGCTCGCCGGTATGTAACAGGGTGTGTCCGGTCAGCAGAGACGGGGTTGCCAGGATGAGTGTGACGATCCCAGCGAATCGGCGGCTGTGCACACCACTCCATACTCGAGAATGCGACGGGACGTCAGAGGAGAAGACTGGGCGAGCCCGGACGATGAGCTTCTTCCACCTTTTCGATCTCGACGATCAATGTGTACGTCAGGCATCGTCGGCCGTCAATGAGAATGTCAAGTCGTGGACGGTCACTCGACAAACCGGCGTGTATTCGGCGGTGGCGCCGGGGCCGTCTACATTCTGCCTACATTAAGAGCTCCTGGGCCGTCTATATTCGGCCTACATTCGGTGACCGCGAAAGCCGGTCAGCCGTCGGAGTCGAAGAGCAGCCCCTCGTCGCGGCGTTCCTGCTCAATGAGCCGGGCGATGCGCCGTCGACCCTCCGGGGACAGCTCCATCGCACGTCGGAGCCAGGTTTGCGCGGCTCCCGCGCGCAGAATCGCCTCGAACAGTGCCAGCCGCGACTCGACGTCGTCGCGTATCTCGGTGTGCGGCTCTTCCTGCAGGTATTCGACCGGAACGCCATAGAACCTGGCGATGCCGATGGCCTTCTCCAACGACACCGCTCTACGGTCGCCGGTTTCGAGGAGTGACAGATAGGCGTCCGTGATCGGGGTTCCGGCGGCGGAGATCGCGGCGGCGGCCTCACGCAGCGAATACGGCGTACCGGTGCGCGGGTTCACCATGATCTCGCGTAGTCGCTTCAGCCGGGCTGCCAGCGGCATCGTCGCTCCACTTGCTCTTTTGCTGACACGAGTTGACAATTCGGAATAGAGGCGGCAAGCATACATCGATGATGTGCTAACTTCCGTTAGCTCCGCCTTCCAGAAGTACCCCCAATTACATGGAATGCTCTTCTGTGGGTTACCAACCGGAGAATGATGCTCAATGACTGAGTCACTCCTCGACCCCGCCCCTCCCGAAGGGCACAGTCGCCGCCCCGGCACCTTGGACGACGGCGTCACGAGGAGGGCCCGGTCAGTCTCCCGAAGTGCTCCCCCAGGGGAGAGACTGGGGCTGGACGCCTCCGTGCGCGCCAGAAGGCTCGGTCTGCGTCTGCCCGATGACTTGTCATTCGAGTCGTGGGAGAAGGTCGGCGACCAACTGAACGTGATCGCGGACTCCTCGACGTGGTGGCTGGCCGACTGGCTGGTCTTCGGCGAGGAGTCCTTCCCCGACCGGTATCGGGCGGCCCTCGCCAGGACCTCGCTCTCCTACAAGACGCTGCGCAACTACGCGTGGGTCGCCAGGAAGATCCCGATGTCCCGTCGACGGGACACGCTGAGCATGCAGCACCACGCCGAGGTGGCCGCTCTCCCCGAAGGCGAGCAGGAAATGTGGCTCACGCGCGCGGCTCGCGAGAACTGGCCGCTGAGTAGGCTGCGCAAGGAGATCCAGGCCGGCCGCGCCGGGGCGCTCAGGCCTCAACCGGTCTCCGTGACCGTCACCGTGCAGGTCTCTTCCGAGCGGGAGGAACGCTGGAAGGCGGCGGCCGAGGTCGCCTCCGTTCCCTTGCTTGAGTGGATCGCTCTCACGCTCGACCGCGCCGCGGTTCACGGCGGCATCGTGATGTAGTCCGGCCCTGCCCCTGTCGGCCCGCAGTGTGGACCGGGCGGGCCGACAGGAAAACCACGACCGGCGCGGCCGGGGGAGGACGTACGTGGCGCGCCGGAAGGTGGGCGCGCGTATTCCGGGAATGAAGAAAGCGCGAACGCGGCCCGGGTAATGCGAACACGCCGGCCTGACGAAATCAAGGGGCGGAAAAAGCTTTCTCGGCCCTCTTGCAAAAGGCACCGCCGGTCGTACAGGATCGCCGCCAGCGGCACCGAGTCCCCCGCTTGGCCCGGAAACCGCTTCTGGTTTCTTCGGGAGCCGCTCCCCTTGTTTCAGTCGGCACGAATGGTGCCGATGCTCACCCACGCCTGCATGGAGGATCAGTGCACTTAGGATCCATGACTCGAAAACTGGCGGTCGCCTGCTCGATAGGGGTGCTGGCCCTTTCCGTCGGCGCGACGCCCGCGATGGCCGGACATGACGGCTCGTGCGGTTACGCGATGGAGGACGGAGATGTCTGCCTGTATCGAGACAGCGGTTTCCAGGGCGGGATGCTCGACTTCACCCGGACCGACAAGAACTACACATCAGCCGCCGACGTCTTCTACGCGGGTCATCTGACTCCCACTACCGTCAACATCAACGACCAGGCCAGTTCGATCATCAATCAGGAGGGCTACTGCGAGTGGTGGTTCTATGAGAACGCCGAGTTCGGCGGGTCCGGTTTCGTGATGTACAACATCGACCCGACCTTCGACTCGCTCGGCGCTTACAACGACAGGCTCAGTTCGCATTACAAGTGGACCGGCTGGACGGAGTGCACGAACGGCTCGACCGGCTGACCCTTCGGCTGAATCAGCGAACAGACGGAGAGAAACAAGATGAGAGTGCCATTCAACAGAATCGCCGCCGCCGTGTCGGTCGTCGGCATGGCGCTGGCCGGCCAGATCGTGTCGACGTCGCCCGCCTCCGCCGCGGACGGATATTGCACGCCGCCGCACGAGCTGTGCGTCTACCGGCTGTACAACTACACCGACGAGCAGGCCGATTACATCGGAACCGACGGCGATTTCACCGACGACCATTTCTGGTACTGGGACGGCGACGAGATGATTATGGCGGCCGAGATCGTCGACAATCGCACGAGCTCCGCCAGGAACCTGGACACCTCATGCACGGCCGTGCTCTGGCAGTACACCGACTGGGGCGGCAGCTACCAGATCATGTATCCGCAAGTCAGTTATCCGGACCTCCGGCAGCAGGCCTTCGACAACAAGGCGAGCTCCGTTAGCTGGCAGTGTCCCTGACGGGATCGAACAGGCGGCCAGGAAAAACCGTACCGACAATAAGGTGAGGACATGACCCAGAACGTTCGCCGACGTAACAGAAGTATCACGGCAGTAGCGGCTCTTTCGATATGCGCGATCGCCGCCGGCGGTACCTACGCCTATGCGAGCACGACCGCCGCGGCCGGCCCCGCGAAATCCGCGGACATTCCCCAGCTCAAGTCGATCCAAGACGTCGCATTCCCGCTGGACGCCTACGAGGTGAGTCCCACCGACATGGCCCGGCTCACCAACGCCATGCGCTCCTCCCTGTCGGACTGTATGGGACGCTTCGGATTCACGGATTACCCGAAGGAGAAGCTGAAGGCCCAGACGCGGCCTTTCCCGAAGGACCGCCAATACCTGTTCATCGACCCGGCGAAGGTGGCCGAGTACGGCTACGCGGGCGGCCCGATGGCCGAAATTTCCGACAAGGCGCTCAACTCCGAGTCCTCCGCCAAGGCCGCCGCCAAGCCCTCGCCGGAAGAGGTGTCGGTTTACCTGGGCAAGGGACAGCAGGTGTACCGGGGCGCGCAGGTGCCCGAGGGCGGCTGTCTCGGCGAGGCGCGCAGGGCCGTGCTGAACGGTGCCGGGACCGAGGACGAGTGGGTCGTGACCCAGTTACGCGGCCAGGCGTCGGAGCAGGCGGAGAAGGATGCGCGCGTCGTCGGTGCGACACAGCGATGGAGCGCTTGCATGGCTCGCTCCGGCTACTCCTACAAGGACCCGGGTGCCGCTTGGGAGGACCCGCGCTGGAGCGATCGGCGTAATGGCGGGCCGCTCACCAGTGAGGAGAAGGCGGTCGCCACGGCGGACATGAACTGCAAGCTGGAAACCAACTACCTGGGTGCCCGGTACGTCGCCGACAAGGACGCGCAGAACACCTTGATCGCCGCCAATGTGGGCCGGCTCAACAAGTTCAAGACCGACAACGGCATCAAGCTCAAGAACGCACAGAAGATCTTGGGCGAATAGCGCGGGAATCGGGTCAAGGAACGCCCGCGTGCCGCGCGGCTGCCGGTGGGCGGCCACGCGGCACGTTGCGGTTGTTCGAGGTCAGGCGGCGCGCAGGGCATCCTTGGCGGACAGCCGGCGCGCCAGTGGCCATCTCTGTCATCGCTCATTGAGCTGTTTGAATTCAGCGGTCCAGGCGAGCGCTGAATGTTTCCTCTGCTTGGAGTATGTGTGTCCAGATCCGCATGGTTACGCACGTTTTTGGCGAGAGCGGCGGTCGCGGTTCTCCTGACATCTGCCAGTCTTCCTGGCGGCGGCGCATCAGCGACTGCGCTCGATGTCTCCAACACCGCCATCGAGGCCGCCACCCCGCTCCCTACATCCGATCGACAGCCTCCTTCACCACCCGCCGCAAGATCCGAGGGAGCCCGTATTTCTGATGTACCGGAAGCCCGCCGTCAGCAGGTGTTACCTAGCGGATGGGAGTCGTCAAAGGACGTGGCATATGCTGCGACCGGTGACTCCACTGGCTTCCACCTGCTGATCGCGGAGGCGCGGACCGGCTACCAGTGGCGAACGCTCACCACGTTGTCCGAGCCCGGGATGGACACCGATCAGTGGGTTGGCAACTCGTGCCTGACCGGCGACGGCGGTAGCGCCATAGTGGTCTACGCGCCCCGGCACTTCACCAACCGGGCCGAGCTATTCGCCCGCGGCGCCTTCGCGGCGGTCGTCGATGTGAAGACCGGCCAAGTGACGAAGCTCGACGACCAGGTGAGCCTGGCCTACTTCAACCCGGGCTGCGGCGCGGACGGGAAGGCGGTACTGACACAGGCGGCCATGGAGGGTCATACCTCCAGCCGCCTACTGATGATTGATGCTGAGGACAGGAAGGTCGCTCGGGCCACAGTGCTGGCCGGCCAGTTCACCTCGGCGGTGCCTTACGGAGAGGAGATCGTGGCGGCGTCCGGAAACGCCCTGGTCGCCGTCTCGGGCAGCGGTAAGCGGCGCGTTCTGGCTCGTACAGGTTCCCTGCCTTTCGACGTCCGTGTGGACGCCTCCGGCGGCATCGCCTACGCCGAGCAGAGCGGAGGGCAGGTTACGGTCAGTTACCTCGACGGCCTGCACGGCAAGCCGCGTACGGTGGCCAAGGGGCCGCTCGGCGGCCTGGGAGTGCAGTCGGGCGCCGGCGGGCGGCTGTTCCTCATGGGCGATGAGAGCGTCAGCGTGGCGGGGTTGCCGGCCGGGATGACCCGTGTCAACGCCCGTCCCGATGGCCAGATCTCGGCACGCGGCGAGATCGTGGTGCGCAGTGCCAGCCGACACGGACTGCGGCGGGGGGAGGAGAGCGACCCGCATGACACCGGGATCCGCGGCGTCAGCGGCGACGTTGCCGGGCCGGAGGATGTGGACATCTCCGCACGCGTCCCGGCCACCGGAGCGAGCCTGTCGTTCGAGGTGCCCCCGCGTGAACGGCTCGCCCCCCGGGGGCACACGGGCGGCACCCCGAACCGGCGGCTAATGAAGGCGTTCGCCGCGCAAAAGGGTGCCTCCGGCCTGGCAGCGGCTGCGGACAGCACGGTGGACACCGGCTACACCTGCGCGGTGCCGCGCAACGATCCCAAGATCCAGGTGTACCAGCCGCACTGGCGGCAGGTGGAATGGGCAGTTGACCAGTTGGTGCTCAAGCGTCTGACGCTGACCCGGCCGGACAACTGGAAGGGCTCAGGGCTTCCGACATGGTCACCGCAGGCGATGTTCCCAGCCGAGGACCTGCGAGGCGGCGGCCGAGTACCGACCAACATCATGCTGGGCATCCTGGCCCAGGAGTCGAACCTGTGGCAGGCACAGCGCAATGTGATGGAGGGGGAGACGGGCAACCCGATGGTCGGCAACTACTACGGGGTGGACGTCTACGATAAGGACCCCAGCAACGACTGGGCCATCGACTTCTCCAAGGCCGACTGCGGTTATGGCGTCTCCCAACAGACCGACGGAATGCGCCTGGCGGGTCACGAGCGGCCGGGCGAGACGGCCTGGCCGGCGAACACGCAGAAGGCCGTGGCCATGGACTACCTCACCAACATCGCAGCCGGGCTTCGCACCTTGACCCAGAAGTGGAACCAGATCTGGGGCGACTCCGGCGGCACGGTGCTGGCCAGCGGCGGCGACCCGTCCAAGATCGAGAGCTGGTATTTCGCGGTCTGGGCTTACAACAGTGGCTATCACCCGAAGGCCGACGTGGGTGGCCCCAATGGCGCCGACACCTGGGGGCTCGGGTGGACCAACAACCCCTCCAGCGGCCTGTGGAAGCCGGGCCGCCATCCGTTCCTGGACCACAACACCTACGCTGACGCGGCCACCCCACAGTACTGGCCCTACCAGGAGAAGGTGCTGGGCTGGGCGGCCTGGCCGATCGTCAAGACTTACTGGGACGCCGCATCCAAGACGTGGAAGGAGCAGGCGGGCTACAACCAGGCCGGATGGGCCACCGACGACTACCGTTCAGCGATCGTCCCGATCGTCAGGAACGGCACCCTGATCACGGTGGACGTCAATGCGTTCTGCACCTCCGACAACGGTTGTACTCCTGGCACCTCCTCCTCCGGGGCCGGCACCTGCCAGCGGGCCGACTTCCATTGCTGGTGGAATCTGCCCAAGGCGTGGAAGACCTGCCCATCCGCGTGCGGAGTGGAGGGGACGTTCCGGTATGACGACCCGTACTACGCCAGTCACGAACGCGAGGAGCCACAGGACTACTGGCGGACCTGCCTGACCCCAGGCCTGCCCTCAGGCGCCCTGGTCATCGACGACGTGCCCGCCTCTGCCTCTGTCCCACCGCAGATCGGATCGTGCAAGTCCACAACGGTGACTACCGCGGGGACGCTCACGTTCCAGTTCGGCCGCGACTCAGCCGGGCGCGTGCCCGCCAGGGCCGACTTCCAGCAACTCGGCAACGGGTACGGCGGGCACCAGTGGTTCGCCTTCACCCGCCGCCCCAACCAGAACGGGGCGGTCATGCAGGTGACCGGCACCTGGGCGCTCGATCGCGAGATACATGGCTGGGCCCGCGTGATCGTCCACAACCCTGAGCGCCGCGCCCAGACACAACAGGCGCCCTACACCGTGAACCTGGGAAGTGGAAAGTCCGAGACGCGATACCTGTCACAACTGACGCAGAGCAACCAATGGCGAAGCCTCGGCGTCTTCAAATTCGACGGCACACCCTCGGTCAGCCTCACCACTCTGAACGAGGAAGGCGACGGCACCGCCGCCATCACCTGGGATGCCATCGCAATTCAGCCCCTGTCGGCCAAGCCCAAGCATTTCGTCGTGGCCCTGGGCGACTCATACTCCTCCGGAGAAGGCGTCGGGAACTACGCCCATGAAACCGACCTGAGCTACAAGACGGCAGCGTGGAACGCCTGCCGCCGCAGCAATGACTCCTGGATCAGGAAGACCATCCTGCCCGGCCAGACCAAGACCATCGGGGAGCTGGCCGACAGCTTCGACCCGAACCTCGACTTCCACTTCGTGGCCTGCTCCGGCGCCATGACGATCGACATGAAACGAGTGGCTCCGCCCCATCAGGCGAACAAACTGGGATGGAGCGAATATCGCGGCGAAGCCGAGGGCAGATTCCGCGAGATCAGCCAGCTCGCCGCCGGATACCTTGACGAGAACACCTCACTGGTGACGGTCTCGATCGGCGGGAACGACGCGGGATTCCCCGACGTGGTGCTGAAATGCTACATATTGGCCTGCCAAGGCGACGACTACGAGCAAGAACTGAAAGACAACATCACCGGTGCCGTCAACAACTGGGTATACGACCTCGACCACAGCGGCGTCCAGGTGCCCTACAACGTGAAAGACACCCTCGAACGAATCAGTGACTCCGTCCAGAACGACTCCTCCACACGCGGCAAGAAAGCCAAGATCGTCCTGATGGGATATCCGAGAATCTTCGACGGACATGCCACAAGCGACCCCCTGCAGCCCTGCAGTTCCACGATCAACTTCAGTGCCGCAGAAATGGAGATGCTCAACCGCTTGTCTGATTTCATGGCCACCCAGGAGTCGTCCATGGCGGCGAGCTTGAAGACGGCCGGCAAGGAGGTGTCGTTCGCCAACCCGATATCGAAGTTCGGCATTCACGGCGCCTGTGACGACGATCCATGGATCATCCCGATCAATTTCGACAAGACTGGGGAAGGCGACTTCGACGACGTGTTCGACGGCTGCATCGCCGACGGCCGTAGGTGTGCGAGCCGTACGTCCATGCATCCGAACGCAAAGGGGATAGCAGCCTACACGCAGGCTCTCCAGGAGCACCTTGCCCCCGGCACGGGAATCAACTATACCGGTTGGTAGGCCAGTCGGCTGAAATATTGGGTGTACCGTACGAGAAGCGTGCGGTACACCCAATAGGCTGCGGAGTCGACCTAGGATGACGACATGACCGAGAAAAAGCCGAACCGGCGTTACGCGATTACGCTGTTCGTGTTCCTTGCCGTCGTCCTCGGAGTAATATTCGGTCCCAAATTATTGTATGGTGCGGTCTTGGAGTCGCATATAGAGGGGAAATCTGAGTCCGCACTTAAGAGGTATGCCGAGCAGGTCGGACAACGGCTTCGTGAAAATCCGGCAGGAGATTCCTGGCGTAGCGTTACAGGAGCTGGCGTTCTCAAAGCCCGCCGACCGGATACGAGTACCCTTGTCATTTCGACAGACGTCACCGTAGTGGCAGACCTCTTCTTCGGCAATAGCTTGGTGGTGCGATGCTACGACATCACCTTCACCGACATCGGAACCCCTCACCAGCGATACGATCTGGACAAGATCTCCGGATGCGAGCCGGAACGACGCGGCCCGGCCATGACGAGCCCGCCGTGACCTGCCGCCGCTGTCCGCCGCCCCGTCTTCACGGATGCCCACCATGAATGGTCGCTCACGTGCTGTGCAAGCGGCGTTGAAGATCGTGCTCGAGCCGGTCTTCGAGGCTGACATGGCTGAGTGTTCTTTCGGGTTCCGGCCCAAGCGTTCGGCTCATGACGCGTTGCAGGTGCTCATCGATGAGCAGCAGCGGGGACGCCGCTGGGTGGTCGAGACGGACATCGCCGACTGCTTTTCGGCGATTCCGCAGGAGAAGTTGATGCAGCGATCCAGGAACGGGTCTGCGACCAGTCCGTGCTGTCCCTGCTGCGGCAGGTCCTGCGCAGCGGGGTGATGGTCGAGGACGGGCAGGTCCGGCGTGAGGTCACCTGAACACCGCAGGGCGGCGTGATCTCGCCGTTGCTGTGCAACATCTACTTGCACCGGCTCGACCGAGCCTGGGATCAGGCGGATGGGGTGCTGGTGCGCTTCGCCGACGACTTGGTGGCGATGTGCTGGTCGCGTAGCCAAGCCGAACGAGCGCTGGCTCGTTCGGTGGAGTTGTTGGCCGAACTCGGCCTGGAGCCGAAGGCGGCCAAGACCCGTATCGTGCACCTGGAGCTTGGTGGTGACGGCTTCTATTTTTTGGGCTTTCACCATCGGCTGGTGCGCTCGCGGGGTGATCGGAGCAAACCTCGGGTGGTGTTCCTGGCGCGCTGGCCCGCGGACAGGGCGATGCGGCATGCGCGCGACCGGATCTGGGAGATTACCGCCCGGCGCTGGATGCTGTTGTCGCCGGAGGCGATCGTGCAGGACCTTAACAGCTTCCTGCGTGGCTGGGCCGGATACTTTCGTTACGGGCATTCGGGGCTCAGCGCCTCAGCAAGATCAGACGATACGCGCAGTGGCGGTTGGCGCACTTCATTCGAAGACGCCATCGCCGCAGCATGGCGTTCGGCTGGTGGGTGCTGACCCGCGCCCGCCCGGTCGATCTCGGGCTGATCAGCTTGTACGGAATCACGGTTGCGCGCAGGGCGGGCAAGCCCTGGCGGGACAAGCCGAATGCCGCCGGTGAACGACGTCGGTGAGCCGTGTGCGGGAGAACCGCATGCACGGTTCGACGGGCGGGAGCTGGAAACGGAGCGATCAGCCTGACCATGGTCATCGGGGAGAGCACAGCCGACCGGGAAACCGGCGGAAGACAGGCCCCGAGCCCTACCGCCAGGAGACGCCACCGCGCCAGCTCCCGACCCTACATCGTCAGGCAGCCTGGCCAATGCGGTGATTTTGAAGAACGGCGATGGCCTTGCAGAGGTGGCCGGCCTTGCCGGGGCTGCAGCATAGCTTGCGCAGGATCTTCCGGCTCTTCAGCTGGGCGTTTGCACGTTCGCCCGAGTCCGCGGAGCTTGGCGTGAGAGCGGTTGGCTCGTTTCTGGGACTCAGGCATGTTCTTGCCCTTGTACGGGGTGGCGACTGTGCCTTCGGCTCCTTGATAGGCCTTGTCGGCCAGGGTGATGATCCCGGCCTTGTCCAGTGCGCCCAGGATGCCCCAGATGCGGGCGGCGCTGAGGTCGTGGGTCTTGCCCGGCAGCGCGCCCGAGGTCCACAGGATCGTCCCGTCCGGTGAGGCGATGACCTGGACGTTCATCCCGTGCACCCGGTGCTTGCCGGAGAAGTACGGCCGGTCGGCGGCGATCCGGTCGGTGCGGATCAGCGTGCCGTCCAGCACCAGGTAGTGCAGCCCATCGCGCTGGGCCTTGCGCAGCGCCTGGCCGAGCCATCGTGGCTGAATTTGACGCGGTACAAGGCGCCGGATTATGGCGTATACGGTGGACATGATCACGAAATATGATCCCAGGCGACCCGGACCGGCCGCTCGGCGCCCCTCAGCCCTTGCGAGCTCCGGAGGGAGGTTCCGCGCTGGAAGTGATTCGAGTCCTTGAGCCCCACCCGCCCGTCGAGCCGTCGTCGATCGGAGCCAGCCGCCCACTTTCAAGATCGTAGAGATGGCCGAAGTCGAGTGACCATGACAGGGATTCTGAGGGCTTCGACTTCTATGGAGAATTCGAGATGGCGATGGCGGTCAGCACGAAACCGTTCCGCACCGACCATCGGCCTTCGAACTCCGCGGGTGCGGTGGGGACCTGCCGGAGCAACCGTACCGTGAAGGTCGAGTCCCGGTGAAAGGTGATATCAGCGTCGCTGAAGAGCAGTTTGACGTGGCTCACCGGATACCACGCCTTGAATATGCTTTCCTTCGCGCTGAACAGCAAGCGGTCCCAGTGAATGCCGTCCCGCGTTCCGAGGCCGGCGAGGCGCCGCTCCTCGGCGGGTAGCGCGATCGCTTCAAGAACTCCGCCGGGCAGCGGGGCGTGCGGTTCCGCGTCGATCCCCAACGTGCGAAAGTCCCGGGTCCGGGCGACGGCCGCGGCGTAGTAGCCCGCGCAGTGGGTCATGCTTCCGACGATGCCGCCCGGCCACAGCGGCTCGCCGCGCGGCCCGGGGAGCAGGGCGACGGGTCCCAGGCCCAGGCGCGCCATGGCCTGGCGGGCGCACCGGCGTACGGCGGAGAATTCCCGGCGCCGCTTCGGCACCGCGTTCCGCACGATCTCCGCCTCTTCCGGGAACAGCACATCCGGGGGGACTTCGTCGCTCTGCGTGCTCACGCAGGACACCAGGTCCGGCAGGATGCCCTCGATCATGCGGCCCCCGCTCCGGCGGATGGCAGGATCTGCCGCAGCAGGCCGAAGGGATGTCCGCGTCGCCGCCATTCACGCGGGTAGCCGATCGAGACCTCTTCGAACCGTACGCCGTCGTGCCAGGTCGTCCGAGGAATGTGGAGGTGGCCGTAGACGACGGCCTCCGGTCGGAAGCGGACATGCCAGCGGGCGGTCAGCTCGGTGCCGCACCACTGGGCGAACTGCGGCCGCCACAGGGCTTTCGTGGGGTCGGGCAGCAGGGGCCAGTGCCCGGCGACCACCAGGGGTACCGCCGGGTCGTGCTCGGCGAGCCGCCGCTCGGTCTCGGCGACCCTCGCAGAGCACCATTCCTCGATCGACGGATAGGGGTCGGGGTGCAGCAGGAATTCGTCCGTGCAGACGACCCCGGCCTCATAGGCCAGGTGCAACGACTGCTTCTTGCTCATCGACCGCGGCTGCCGGAACGTGTAGTCGTACAGCGTGAAGATGGGCGCGACCGCGACAGGCCCTCCGGGCCCCTGCCACGTCAGGAACGGGTCCTCCGGTGTGACGACCCCCAGGTCCCGGCAGAGCTCCACCAGGAAGCGGTAGCGGGCCTCGCCGCGCAGTTGGACCGGGTCCTCGCGTGGAGTCCAGAGCTCGTGATTGCCAGGTGTCCAGATCACCCGCTCGAACCGTTCCGCGAGCAGCCGGAGCGCCCACGCCACGTCGTCGCTCCGCTCGGCCACATCGCCCGCGACGATGAGCCAGTCCGCCGCGGTCTCTGGCCGCAGGGATTCGACGATGCGCCGGTTGTCGGCCATGCCGGCGTGGAGGTCGCTGGCCGCGAGGAGGCGACCGTGTGCTCTGGTCATCAGGCGGTGTCCCTGTCCGGCTCCTTGAAGGCGCCGCTCCGCTCGGTCAGGGAGCCGATCGCCTCGGCCATGGTCAGGTCGTCCGGGGCGGAGGAGAGTATTCGGTCGTGCGCGGAGGGCGGACGTCGGCGCCGTCGTGGTGGAACGATTTGCACCATTGATTGAAAGAGCCTGTGGAGCCCGTCAATCCTGACCCCAATCTCGAAAGTCTTACCTAGGGCACCGTACTGGACATGACGCGCACACAGAACCCCTGATCGGTAATCCGGCGACCCCTTGACTGGAGCGGTCACCCCGATGTCGACCCCTATTTCTGGGGACCCTGCTGTTCGCGGCCCCTGCTTCCTTTTCGAAGGGACGGGGGTGTTCTGTGAAGAGCGCATAATTCCGTGCTACAAGGATTGATTAAGCTCTGTGTGCATTCGGTGGGCGCCTATCTGCCCGTGATCGTGGGCCGGGTGAGAACAATGGAGGAAAGGGCTCTGGGAGGCCTTCCGGGAGGAGATCGGCGCCCCCGGCGCCTCCGGCGACGGCAGCAGGCGGCAGCAGGCGGCAGGCACGGCGCACTCCACCACTGGGACGAGTTCACCGAATGGCGTTCGATCACGACTCGAAACACAGCGGTATCTCCGGCGTTCTGAGCTACTCCGGGACCTTTCGAAGGTGATGAGATGACAGCTGTCCAGATAAACGCTTCATTCCCTCCCGAGCTGGATGCGCCCGAAGAGTGGGACGTGGCCGAGAGCGAGCCGGAACCGGACGCGCGAGCCGCCGTCCGCGCCCTCCGGGAACGGCGTGAGCAGGCCCGGCGCGGCCCGAGCGACCGGGCTACCGAACAGCAGCGCGCGCGGGGCAAGCTGACCGTCCGTGAGCGCATCGCTCTGCTCTTCGACGAAGGCGAGTTCACCGAGATCGACGGGCTGCGACGGCACCGGGCCAGCGGCTTCGGCCTCGAAGATCGCCGTCCCTATACGGACGGGGTCGTGACAGGATGGGGGCCGGTGCACGGGCGCACGGTTTTCGTCTACGCGCACGACTTCAGGATCTTCGGCGGTGCGCTGGGCGAGGCGCACGCGGCGAAGATCCACAAGCTGATGGATCTGGCCGAGGCCGCAGGCGCCCCGATCGTCGGGCTGTGTGACGGTGCGGGGGCCCGCATCCAGGAGGGTGTCTCCGCGCTCGCCGGGTATGGCGGGATCTTCCAGCGCAACGTCCGCAACTCCGGGGTCATCCCGCAGATCAGCGTCATGCTCGGCCCCTGCGCCGGCGGCGCCGCCTATTCTCCCGCGCTGACCGACTTCGTCTTCATGATCCGCAACACCTCGCAGATGTTCATCACCGGGCCCGACGTGATCCAGTCTGTCACCGGCGAGACCATCAGCCACGACGACCTCGGCGGCGCCGACGTGCACGCCACAACCTCGGGCGTCGCGGCCTTCGTCCACGACGACGAGGCCGAGTGCCTGGAGGAGGTTCGCTACCTCCTCTCGCTGCTGCCGTCGAACAACCGCGAGCAGCCCCCTGCGCTGCCGCCCGGCGATCCGGCGGACCGCCCCACCGACCGGCTCCTCGACCTCGTCCCCGCTGATCCCCGCCGCTCCTACGACATGCGCCACGTGATCGAGGAGATCGTGGACGACGGCGACTTCACCGAGGTGCACGAGCGGTGGGCGGAGAACCTCATCTGCGGCCTGGCCCGGCTCGGTGGCCAGGTGACCGGGATCGTCGCCAACCAGCCGGCCAGGCTCGCCGGAGTCCTCGATATCGAGGCCAGCGAGAAGGGCGCGCGGTTCGTAACGATGTGCGACGCGTTCAACATCCCGCTGGTGACGCTCGTCGACGTGCCAGGGTTCCTGCCCGGGGTGGACCAGGAACACGGCGGGATCATCCGGCACGGCGCGAAGCTGCTGTACGCCTACTGCAACGCGACCGTGCCCCGGATCCAGGTGATCCTGCGCAAGGCGTACGGCGGCGCGTACATCGTCATGGACTCCCGGTCGGTCGGGGCGGACCTGTCCTTCGCCTGGCCGACCAACGAGATCGCGGTGATGGGCGCGGAGAGCGCCGCCAACGTCATCTTCCGGCGGGAGATCGCGGCCGCGGAGGACCCGGAGCGGACGCGTCGGCAGCGGATCGCCGAGTACCGGGAGCAGCTCATGCACCCCTACTACGCCGCCGAACGGGGCCTCGTGGACGACGTCATCGAGCCGGGCGAGACCCGGGCCCGGCTCATCGGGGCCCTGTCCATGCTCAGTGCCAAGAACGCTTCCCTGCCCAGCCGCAAGCACGGGAACCAGCCGCAGTGAACCAATCACCCGACGAGCCCCCGACGATCCAGGTCGTCCGGGGGAATCCGGACCCCTACGAATTGGCCGCGCTCACCGTCGTGCTCGCCACGGCGCTGGCCGCCGGCGCTCCCGAGGCCGGCGACCGGCCTGTCACTGTGCCCAGCCGATGGGCCGCGCCGCTCCTCTCGGTCCCCACCTGCTCATGGGCGGCCCGGCCCCATCCCGCGTGGCGACCGCTCTTTTGAGCATGGCCGCCACATCGCACAGAGCATGACAGAAAGGAGGCTGCGGTGGCGTTGCGCAAGGTTCTCGTCGCCAACCGCGGCGAGATCGCCGTCCGGGTGATCCGAGCCTGCCACGACGCCGGGATCAGAAGCGTCGCTGTGTACGCCGAACCAGATCGCGACGCCGTTCACGTCCGAGCGGCCGACGAGGCGTTCGCACTGGGAGGCGACACTCCGGCGGCCAGCTACCTGGACACCGCCAAGGTGCTCCGGGCCGCTGCCGACTCCGGCGCCGACGCGGTCCACCCGGGTTACGGATTCCTCTCCCAGAACGGAGACTTCGCCCAGGCAGTACTGGACTCCGGGCTGGTCTGGATCGGGCCGCCACCGCAGGCGATCCGCGACCTGGGCGACAGGGTCGCGGCCCGCCGGATCGCCGAGCAGGCCGGGATCCCGCTGATCGACGGCACCCCCGGTCCGGTGGCCGACGTCGCGGAGGTGATGGCGTTCGCCGAGCGGCACGGGCTGCCCATCGCCATCAAGGCCGCGTTCGGCGGCGGTGGGCGCGGTCTGAAGGTGGCGCGGACCATGGAGGAGGTGCCTGCGCTCTTCGAGTCCGCCATGCGGGAGGCCGTTGCCGCCGTCGGGCGGGGTGAATGCTTCGTGGAGCGCTACCTCGACCGGGCGCGGCACGTGGAGACGCAGTGCCTGGCCGACGTTCACGGCAACGTCGTCGTGGTCTCCACGCGCGACTGTTCCCTCCAACGGCGTCACCAGAAGCTCGTCGAGGAGGCTCCGGCTCCTTTTCTGAGAACGGAGCAGATCCGGCAACTGTACGACGCGTCGAAGGCCATCCTCCGGGAAGCCGGGTACGTCGGCGCGGGGACCGTGGAGTTCCTTGTCAGCGCGGACGGGACGACCTCGTTCCTGGAGGTCGACACCCAGCTCCAGGTGGAACACCCGGTCACCGAGGAGGTGACCGGCATCGACCTCGTGCTCGAGCAGCTGCGCCTCGCCGATGGCGAGGCCCTCGGCTACGACGATCCCGAGGCGCGCGGGCACTCTCTCTCGTTCCGCATCAACGGAGGGGACCCCGGTCGGGGCTTCCTTCCGGCTTCCGGCGTGGTGACCGCCTTTGTCCCGCCGTCGGGCCCGGGAGTACGGCTGGACTCCGGGGTGGAGAGCGGCAGCGTGATCAGCCCGGCCTGGGATCCGCTCCTGGCCAAGCTGATCATCACCGGCGCCACCCGCGAGCAGGCGCTGCGGCGCGCGGCCAGGGCGCTGGCTGAGTTCCGGGTCGAGGGGATGGCCACCACGCTTCCCTTCCATCGGGCCGTGGTGGCGGAGCCGGCCTTCGCCCCGGAGCTGAAGGGCTCGGTGGAACCCTTCTCCGTCCACACCCGGTGGATCGAGACCGCGTTCGTCAATACCATCCCGCCGTTCGCCGGCCCGGAGTCGGGCTCCGCCGGCCAGGGCGAACGGGGGACCGTCGTGGTGGAGGTGGACGGGCGCCGCCTGGTGGTCTCAGTGCCGGCCGGCCTCGGTCTCCGCCCGGCGCGAACTGCGCGACCAGCCACCGTACGGTCCAGCCGGCGGGACCTCAGGAAGGCCGCGACGGCAGAGTCCGGCGAGACGCTCGTCGCGCCGATGCAGGGCACGGTCGTGCAGATCGCTGTGGAGGAGGGCCAGTTCGTCCAGGAGGGTGACCTCGTGGTCGTCCTGGAGGCGATGAAGATGGAGCAGCCGCTCACCGCGCACAGGACCGGCACGGTTCGCGACCTCGCCGTCGAGGTCGGGGCTTCGGTCGGGACGGGCTTCGCCGTCTGCACCATTCCCGGGGGAGCCGACGTTGCCAGGCCGGCATGACAAGCGCGGGCGCGTGGCCTACGTGACCTTCGAGCGCCTTCAGCATGGGGCAGGACCGCAAGGCCTCGTCCCCCGGGGCGGGCGGCGTCTTCCGCCTCACCCGTCAGCTCCCCTACCGGACCGCGATGTCGTCCAGGCGCTGGGCCATGTCGCCGGCCACCGGGGAGCCGATCGGTGTCGGAGCTGGGATGCAGGTCGCCGAGGTGTTCCCCATTCTTCGTGACGCTGTGTGCAGGTTGCTGATCACGAGTAGATTCATGTCAATCACACCATAACAACCGGTTTGTCCCATCTGACTCATCCAAGAGGGAAATAGGGGGGCTGGTAGGGGTCGAAAAGTGATCTATCAACATATACTGCCGTCATGTTGTCCGGTTCACCGACAATTGGCGATGTCATCAATACGTATAGTCACGAGTCCCCCGTCGCCCCCGAGGATCGTCCTCCCCTTCTGACTCCACCCTGACGGACTTCCTGAAGAGTGGACCTCTGATACTCCGACAAATATCGCACTCTATGCCTTTCCTTCAGCATGACGTGCTGGAGGATGAGGATTGCGGGGGCAAGCACGTGCGTGATAGGGACGGCAAGGAATCGGGGCGTATGGCCTGGGCGCGCAATGTGTCGCGCGCTCGGCGAGGCGGCGGCGGATTGTGTCGGCGGCGATCGAGGCTTGCCCCACACCGTCGTGACGAAACCGGGGGCGGGCGGCGCGCCGACGAGGGGATCGTGGCGTCGGCGGCATGCCTCGTAGCCGAGATGAAGCTCGCAGCGGCCACGCTGGAAGTGGCCGCCGGAACGGAGGGGGCCCGCCCCGGCCCCCATGCATGGTCCGCGACGGCCATGCCGCGCACAAGCATCCTGACGCCAGAACTTGGGCGACCGAATACTTTCGTGTCACCTGCGTGTCACCCAGCCCCGCAAACCCTTCTCTCGGACGAAGGACGCCGAGGGGATCGCTGAAATCTGCTGGAAAGAGAAAGTAACTGATCGAGAACGACGACTAGGGTGGTCGGCTGGAGGCATGGGCCATGCAGCTCATCGAACGTGCAGAGGCACTGGCGAACTTCCGTAGCCTTATAGAGAAGGCGTTGGGCGGGACCGGCGGAGTCATGTTGATGACCGGTTCCGGCGGCACAGGTAAGAGCGCGTTACTGCAGGCCTGCGCCAACGAGGCTGGCGCGGCCGGGTTCCTTCTGATGAAAAGCGCCGGGTCGCGGGCGGAACGAATGTTTCCCTTGGGGACTCTCGCACAGTTGTTTCGTTCCGCCGAGCTGCCTCCGGAGTTCGCCGACGAGGTGGAGCAGACGCTCGTTCCGGAACCGATCAACGGGATCTCCGGGGTGCCCGACCCGGTGGTGCTCGGGCAGAATCTCACGCATGTCGCGGCGCGGCTGTGCGAGATCCTCGTGATGCTCACCAAACGACAGCCGATCCTGCTGTCCGTTGACGACGTGCACAACGCGGACGGCCCGAGCCTGCAGGCCCTGCTCTACATCCAGCGGCGCATGGCGAACGCTCCGCTGCTGCTGGCCGTGACCTCGTTGTCGGAGCGCCGTTCGGTGAACTCCCTGTTCAGCGCCGAGCTCACTGGGCAACCCAATTGCGTTCAAGCGCGGGTCGCCGGGTTGTCGCCGGCTGGGGTGGAGGAACTTCTCCGGGACACGGTGGGCACCGAGCCCGCCGCCCGGCTGGCCCCGGAGTACCACCGGCTGAGCGGCGGGAACCCGCTCCTCCTGCACGCCATGGTGCAGGACTACTGGGACGTGGCGCAGGGTGGCTGGTCGCCGGAGGGCTCCCAGCCGGGCGTCGGCCGCCATCTCCACCAAGCAGTCCTGTCCTGCCTGCACCGATGGGATCCGCGGATCCTGGACGCGGCCCGCGCCGTCGCCCTGCTCGGGCGCTCGGCCAGTACCGGCTCGGTGGCGCAACTGCTCGGCGTGAAGCCCGCCTATGTGCTCCCGGCGCTGGAGGCCCTGGACGGGGCGGGGCTGCTGCGGGGATGCCAGTTCCGGCATCCGACGATGCGTAAGGCCGTCCTCCGGGATCTGAGCCCGGACCGGCAGTCCGTCATGTACATGCGGGCGGCGCGGATCATGTATCAGCTCGGCGCCGAGCCCGGGGACATCGCCGACCGCCTGCTGGCCTCCAGTCCTGCCACTCCGGCCGAAGCGGAGCCGTGGATGGTGGCGGTGCTGCGCGAGGCCGCCCAGGCGGCGCTCGTGCATGACAACCAGGACCGAGCGATCAGTTGTCTGGAGCTGGCCCGGCTCATCTGCGACGATGAAGCGACGAGGGCGGCGATGCTGACCGAGCTGGCCCGGGCGAACTGGTGCTATCGGCCCGCCGCGGCGCTGCGCTTCCTGGCCCCGCTGGAGGACGCGTTCGGGCGCGGTCAGCTTGGCGCCGCGGACGCCCGCGCCCTCAGCAGATATCTGCTGTGGCACGGCTCGACCTGCCGTGCGGCCGTTGTCTACGACTGGACGGCACCCTCGTGCGGCACCCCGTCCCGGGGGCATTCCCGGCTCTGTTTCACCCGGGAGTGGGTGCGGTTGATCTTTCCCACGATGTTCGTCGGGGGCGAGGCGGACGGGCCGGCGGGTGAGGACGGCACGGCCGGCCGGGAATTCTCGCTGAGCAACCTGCTGCTGGGCAAGGCCGAGGAGGACATCGTCGGCGCCGCCCAGGAGTTGCTGGAAAGCTGCAACCTGGCCGAGGCGGAGCTGGAGGCGGTCCTCGGCGCGCTGCTCACCCTGGGCCATACGGGCCGTTACCAGGAGGCGGTGCGGTGGTGCGAGTCACTCGGCACCGAGGGGGCGGCGCGCGGGTTTCCACGGTGGACGGCCGCCCTCGCCGGGATCCGGTCGTGGCTGGCCGTGCAGCACGGTGAGCTGGGTGAGGCCCGGCGGTACGCGCGGCAGGCTCTGAGCGGGATGTCGCGGACGGGCTGGGGGGTGATCCTCGGGTTGCCGCTGACGGTGCTGCTGCGGGCCACCGTCGCCATGGGAGACCTGGACGAGGCGGCGGAGATCATCAAGCGGGGGGTTCCCGGAGACATGCCGCGAACCACGCTGTGGCCGCTCTTCCTGCAGGCCAGAGGGGACTACTACCTCGCCACGAACCGCACGCGGGCGGCGTTGAGCGACTTTCACGAGTGCGGTGAGCTGCTGCGCGCGTGGGACCTCGACATTCCCGCGCTCGCGGACTGGCGTTGCGCGATCGCCCGGACGTATCTGCAGATAGGCGCGGTCGAAGAGGCGCAGCAGAAGATCACGGAGCAGTTGTCCATACCCGGCGGCACCCACCCGCGGGTGCACGGCCGGGCGTTGCGGCTGCTGGCGTCGGTCACCGAGCTGCGGCAGCGGCCGGCGAGGCTCCAGGAGGCTATGACACTGCTGCAACGCTCCGGCGACCTGCTGGAGGTCGGCTGGGCGTACGCGGATCTCAGCGACGCCTACCAGGAGCTCGGCGACATCACCCGGGCGCGGTTGATGGCCCGGCGGGCCAAGCAGATCGCCAAGGCGTGCGAGGTCGGCCCGCTGTCCGCGCGGCTGCAGCCGCGCGAGGAGGACGGCGGCGGAGACCTGGGTGAGGCGGCGGCGCTCAGCGACGCCGAGCGGCGCGTCGCCGCGCTGGCCGCGTTCGGCTACACCAACAAGGAGATCAGCGAGCGCCTGTTCATCACGGTCAGCACAGTGGAGCAGCACCTCACGCGGGTGTATCGCAAGCTCAACGTGAAGCGGCGCGCCGACCTGCCGACCGAGCTGTCCCTGGGCGTACGGGATTCGTCGAAACAGACGTATCCCGTATGACGCGTCGCGGCGCATGTCAGCCGAGGCGGACGGCTCGGGGAACGGAGCGCTGATCACGCGCTCATCCAGGACCTCGAAGCGTGGCCGGCGTCGCTCAGCAGCGTGTCGAACGCCAGTGGCTGCGGTTCCAGCAGAAGGGTGATCAGCAGACTGATCTTTCTCATCATGCCCGGGGAGTACTCACGCACCGGAGTGATCTCCGCCTCGGTCAGATCCCAGGGGCCGAGCAGCTCTTCCGCGCGCTGTGCGGTCAGCACCGGATCCAGCCCGTACCAGAGGATGATCGAGGTCAGCAGGTCGCGGCCGGTCCAGTGGTCCGGGATGTCCGAGATGTCGAGGAGGGTGGACGGCGCGGTGACAGACGATAGTGGCTTTTGGAACACAGGAGTCCCCCAAATATCAACTCAACTGTTGTTCGCCGAAGATGCGGTGCCGAGTGCCTCGAGTACGGGGAGCGGATCGCTCCCGCGCCGATGGATCGGGGACTGGCGGAGGAGCACGCGCAGCCCATCGGTCAGGTCGGTCACGGACACCAGTTCGGGACTGATCAGCCATTGCGCCATCAGCCCTTGGAGCAGGGTGAGGTAGAGCCGGCCCACCGCGCGTGCGGACTCCTCGTCGAGCGATTCGTCCGTGCCGAGCAGCTTGGGGAGGCCCTCCGGGTCGGCGGCCGACGCGAGCGCGATGCCGAGCCTCTCTCGCAGGTCCGGAGCATGCTCGGCGACGGTGAGCGCCTCGAAGTTGGCGGCCAGCAGCGGACGGTTGTGCTTGAAGCTGTCGACGATCTGCATCCAGGTCTTCTCGAAGCCCTCCAGCGGATCGGTCGTGTTGGTGTGCACGGTGATCTGCCACAGGTCGGTCCAGTCCTCGACCATCTCGATGAGAGCCTCGCGGAGCAGCGCCTCCTTGGAGCCGAAGTGATAGCCGATGGAGGCGAGGTTGGCCCCTGAGGCGGCGCTGATGTGCCGGGCGGTGGTGTGCGCGTAACCGCGCTCCACGATGCACCGCTTCGCGCCCTCGAGGAGCTGCTCTCGATGTCCCATGACGACAATCTTAGCATGCTTTATTCATACGTCCGTTCTGGACGCTTGTATAGTTCTGGTATGGCGCAGATGTATCCC
The DNA here is from genome assembly GCF_040674955.1 of Nonomuraea sp. NPDC049695. NCBI lineage: Bacteria > Bacillati > Actinomycetota > Actinomycetes > Streptosporangiales > Streptosporangiaceae > Nonomuraea > Nonomuraea sp. NPDC049695. The sequence continues at coordinate 63,294 of NZ_JBFANV010000055.1, forward strand.
CGCACCGCGGGCGGCCGCGAATGGCTCGGCCTCGCCGTACTCACTCTTCCTGTGATCTTGCTGTCCAACTCGATCACCATCTTGTTCCTCGCAATCCCCTGGATCACCGAAGGGCTCCGGCCCACCGCCGCCGAACTCCTGTGGATCATGGACATCTACACGTTCGTGCTGGCCGGGCTGGTGATACCGATGGGTGCATTGGGCGACCGGATCGGCCGGCGGCGGGTCCTGCTGGGCGGCGCGGTGGTCTTCGGACTCGGCTCGGCCGCCGCGGCGTACGCCACCTCGCCCGAGCTGCTGATCGCCGCGCGGGTGCTGCTGGGCATCGGCGCCGCCACACTCATGCCGTCCACGCTGGCGCTCATCCGAACGTTGTTCCAGGATCCTGGGCAACGCAAGATGGCGGTGGGCATCTGGACCGCCGGCTCGTCGGGAGGCGTGGTGCTGGGGCCGCCGCTGGGCGGTTTCCTGCTGGAGTACTTCTGGTGGGGCTCCGTCTTCCTGATCAATGTGCCGTTCATGCTGCTGCTGCTGGTCGCCGGGCCGATGTTGCTGCCGGAGTCCCGGGACCCCCGGAAGAGCCGCTTCGACCTGCTCGGTGTGCTGCTGTCGCTGGCCGCGTTGCTGCCTCTGATCTACGGACTGAAGCAGCTGGCCCTGGAGGAGCCGTCGATCTGGTCGTTCGCCGCAGTCATCGCGGGCGTCGGCTTCGGTGTGGCGTTCGTGCAGCAGCAGCGCCGGCGGGCCGATCCGATGGTCGATATCGGCCTCTTCCGGCGGCCGGTCTTCGCGACCGCGGTGGGCGGCTACGCGCTGGTCATGTTCGCTCTCACCGGCGGCACCTATCTCGCCTCGCCGTACCTGCAGCAGGTGCTGATGCTGCACCCGCTGCCCGCGGCGCTGTGGCAGATGCCCGCCGGGGCCGGGGTGATCGTCGCCGCGGTGGTCGCCGGCTATCTCGCGCAGCGGGTCCGGCCCGGTCGGATCTTCGCCGCCGGCCCCCTTCTCATGGCCGTCGGCCTGCTGATCATGTCGCAGGTCCGGGTGGACTCCGGGCTGGCGGTGTTGGTGCCGGGGCTGATCCTGGTGGGCGCGGGCACCGGGATCGTGGCCACGGTGGCGGTGGACATCGTGCTCGGCAGCGTGCCGCCGGAGCGGTCCGCGCGGGCCTCCGCGCTGTCGGAGACCAGTCTGGAGCTGGGGACCGCGCTGGGCATCGCGCTGATGGGTCTGATCAGTACCGTCGTCTACAGCCGGACGCTGCTGGACACGATGCCGCAGGGGGTGCCGGAAGCGGAGAGCGCGGCGGCGTCCCAGACCCTTTCTGCGGCGCTCGCGATCGCCGCCGACCTGCCCGGCGCGGTGGGCGCCCAGCTTGCCGCGGCGGCTCGGGCCGCGTTCACTCTCGGCATGCAGGTGCCGCTCTATGTGACCGCGGCGCTCATGCTGGCGCTGGCCGCCGTCGCGCTGTTCGCGCTGCGCCGCGCCGACATCAAGCACGCGGAGACCGAGGAGCCTGGGGTGCCTGAGGTGCACTGAGGTGCAGGTGCGCGTGCTCCTCTGCCGGCTGCCCCGGCCCGCATACGTGGTTCATCGGGCCGGGGCGAGGTCCATTAGGGGTTGATCTAGGGGGAACGTCCGCCTCTACCGTGGCGATCGTCGATCCGATCGCCGGCTAGGTGGAGGCACCATGCCCGAAGGCGCCAACCCGGCAGCCGATTACGAGTTGGGACTGCGCCTGCTCAACGCCCGCGCCATGCAGCGGGTACTGGGCAGCATGGGCGACCCGTACGCCCTGGTCCTGCGCGGCGCCGACGATCCCTACCCCCTCTACGCCGCGATCCGTGAGCGCGGCCCGATCTACCACAGCACGACCGGAAGCTGGGTGACCGCGGACCCGGAGGTGATCGCCGAGGTTCTGGCAGACCCGCGGTGGCGGATGTCGGGCCCGGACGGCTCGCCGGCCGCCGAGCAGCCGCTGCCCTTCTACGGGTACGGCACGCCGGGCGCCGAGGCCGACGAGCACATGCGGCTGCGCGCCCACTGGCAGCCTCTGGTCGACCCGGAGGCGCTGGCCGCCCATCGCAAGACCGTCGAGCGGGAGTGCCTGGCCCGCCTCGACCAGGTCGCCGGCGGCGATCTCATGGCCGACTACGCCTGGCCGGTGGCGACCGCCGCCACCGGCGCGTTGCTCGGGGTTCCCGCCGCCGCGCTGCCACGGTACGCGGAGTGCTGCGCGGACGCCGCGGCGCTGCCTGACTCCCTGCTCGCCGCCCAGCCGCTGGCCCTGGTCCGCCAGATAGAGGACGCCGTGGCCGGGCTCGACGGACTGTTCGGCGGGGCGCCAGGGACCCCGGACGGGACGGAACGGCCCGACCGGGCCGTCCGGGTGCTGCTGTCCACCGCCGCCGTCCCGGCCACCGCGCACCTGGTGGGCAACGCGGTCCACGCGCTGCTGGCCGAGCCCGGGCGGTGGGCGGCGCTGTGCCGGGATCCGGACCTGGCGCCGGCGGCCGTGGCGGAGACGCTACGGTACGACCCGCCGGTGCAGGTGGAGATCCGGGTGGCCGCGGCCCCGGTCGAGCTGGCCGGGACAGAGCTGGCGACGGGCAGTCACCTGGTGATGATCACCGCGGCCGCGGGCCGGGACGAGGCCCGGCACCCGGAGCCGGACCGCTTCCGCCTCGACCGGCAGGCCGAACCGGAGCCGCTCACCTTCGCCGGCGGGCTCCACCACCTCCCGGTCGCACCGCTGGCGCGTGCGCAGGCCGAGGTGGCGCTGCGGATTCTCGCCGAGGCGCGGCCGAACCTGCGGCCGTTCGGCGCGCCGGTGTACCGGCGGCGCGCCCCCGTGGTGCGCGGCCCCGTCGAGCTGCCCGTGCTCGGGCTTGGAGAGACCTGATGCGTGTCCTGCTGACCTCGTTCGCCCTCGCCTCGCACTACAACTGCCTGGTGCCGCTCGGCTGGGCGCTGGCCGCCGCCGGACACGAGGTCCGGGTGGCCAGCCAGCCCTCGCTGACCGACGCGATCACCGCCTCGGGGCTGACCGCGGTCCCGGTCGGCACCGATCCGGAGCTGGAGGAGGTGCGGGAGCGGCCGGCCGCGGCGATGGGCCCGCCCCAGGTGCACGAGGACCGCGACGAGCCGGTCACCTGGGAGCAGGCTCTGGACTTCGACATGGTGATCGCGCCGCTGCTGCTGGCCGCCATCAACAACACGGCGATGGTGGACGAGCTGGTCGGCTTCGCCCGGCAGTGGCGCCCGGACCTGGTGATCTGGGAGCCGTTCACGCTGGCCGGCGCGATCGCGGCGGAGGCATGCGGGGCGGTGCACGCCCGGGTGATGTGGGGCCTCGACGTGCTGGGCAGCGCCCGCCGCACCTTCCTGGACCTGCGTGCCGAGCAGCCGCGGGCGCACTGGGAGGACCCGGTGGGCGAGTGGCTGACGCTGACCCTGGCGCGGTACTCCCGCCCGTTCACCGAGGAGGTGACCACAGGGCGGCTCACGATCGACACCACGATGCCGTCGAGCCTGCGGCTGCCGGTCGGGGTACCGGTGGTCGGCATGCGGACGCTGCCGTACAACGGCCGCTCCGTGATGCCGGACTGGCTGGCCGAGGCTCCCCGCCGCCCCCGCGTCTGCTTCACCCTGGGCGGGACCGGCGGCGACTTCCTGCACGACTGGGCGCTCGGCCCGGCCGAGCTGGTGAGGGCGGCGGCGGAGCTGGACGTGGAGGTGGTGGCCACGCTCGACGCCGAGCAGCGCGCCCGCCTGGGAGAGGTGCCGGACAACGTGCGCATCGTCGACTTCGTGCCGATGAATCTGCTGATGCCGACCTGCGCGGCGGTGGTGCACCACGGCGGGGCCGGCACGTTCAGCGCCGCGCTGCTCAACGGGGTGCCCCAGCTGATGGTCGCGAACACTTGGGACACCCCGGTGAAGGCCAAGCGGCTGGCCGACTACGGCGCCGGCATCTACATCCCGCCGCCGAAGCTCGACGCCGGCGGCTTCCGCGACGCGGTGGCGACGCTGGTGCACGAGCCCGGCCCGCGGGCCGCCGCCGACCGGCTGCGCCAGGAGATGCTCACGGAGCCCACTCCGGCGGAGCTCGTCCCCCGGCTGGAACGCCTGGTCGCGATGGGTCGCGCGGGCGAGTCAGGGGACGACCCCGGTGCGATACGGGACCTCGGCGTGGCCGAGCCCGCCCTGGGGCGACCGGGTGGCTGAGATGAGTCGACGGCCGACCGCGAAGGGCACCGTGCCGTTCCGGGAGTACCACACCTGGTATCGGGTGAGCGGTGACCTGTCCGGCGGGCGCCCGCCACTGGTGGTGCTGCATGGCGGGCCCGGGAGCACGCACGACTACCTGCTGCCGATGTGCGCGCTGAGCGACGCGGGCCAGCCGGTGATCCACTATGACCAGCTGGGCAACGGCGGCTCCACCCACCTGCCGGAGAAGGGCGCGGACTTCTGGACCGTGCAGCTGTTCCTCGACGAGCTGGAGAACCTGCTCGAGCGGCTCGGCGTGGCCGACGGCTACCTGATCTTCGGCCACTCCTGGGGCGGCATGCTCGGCGCCGCGCACGCCGCGACCCGCCCGCGCGGGCTGCGCGGGCTGGTCATCGCGAACTCGCCGGCCTCAATGATCACCTGGCGCGCGGAGATGGTACGACTGCGCGCCACGCTCCCGCTCGAGGTACAGGAGACGCTGGTCCGGCACGAGGCCGCGGGCACCACCGACACCCGCGCCTACTTCGACGCCATGCGCGTCTTCTTCGACCGGTACGTGTGCCTGGTGAACCCGTGGCCGCGGGAGTACCAGGCGTCCTTCATGGAGATGCACAACAACCCGACCGTCTACTACACGATGAACGGGCCGACCGAGTTCCACGTCGTCGGCACGCTGCGCGACTGGTCGGTCGAGGAGCTGCTGCCGTCCATCGGGGCGCCGACCCTGATCATCTCCGGGCGGCACGATGAGGCGACCCCGGAGACCGTCCGCCCGTTCCGAGAGCTCATCCCGGACTCCCGCTGGGAGATCCTCGAGAACTCCAGCCACCTCCCGCACCTGGAGGAACCCGACCGGTTCCGGGAAGTGCTGCTGGCCTATCTCGCCACTGTTGACGGGACCCAACCGGGGACCCGCGCAAGCGACGCAGCGACAGGGAGTTGACGTGACCCGCACATTACCTGACCTGAACCCGAGCCCCCGGAAGGGCCGCCCGCGCGCCCTGGTGACCGGAGTGTCATCCGACTCGCACACCTGGAACCTCGTCTACCTGCAACTCGTCTGCGAGGAGGAGGGACTGGACGTGGTGAACCTGGGCCCGTGCGTCCCGGACGAGGTGCTGGTCACCGAGTGCGTGGAGCAGCGCCCCGACCTCGTGGTCATCAGTACCGTCAACGGGCACGGGTACGGGGAGGGCCTGCGGGTCGTCCCCAAGCTCCGGGCCCGCCCGGAGCTGGCCGACGTCCCGATCGTGATGGGCGGCCGCCTCGGGGTGACCGGGCAGCGGGAGGACGACCGCGTCAGCGAGCTCACCGCGGCCGGCTGTGACCGCGTCTTCGACCGCGGCAGCCCGGAAGACATCGAGGAGTTCAGGACCCTGGCCGCCGCGGTGGCCTGGAAGGCGGACGACGCTGCGGCGCGGACGCCGGTCCAGTTCGGCTGAGTCCGCGGTGGCCGCGGGATTCGGCGGTTTCGTGGCCGACACCGCCGCGAGCGGTGAGCTGGTGGTGCAGCCCCGGATGGGGTTCGGCGACGTGGCGACCATGCGCGCCGGACTGCTCGCCACGAAAGGCGCCCGCGCGGCCACCGCCGGCACGATCACCGTGGACAGCTACACCCGGGTCGGCGACCTGGACTCGGCGGCCGCGGCGCTGGCCTCCGGAGCCGCGCTCAACGGGTACCCCCTGGTCAGCCATGGCGTCGCAGTCAACCGAGAGCTGCTGCGCGGGGTGCGGGACGCCACCTTTCCTGTGCAGGTGCGGCACGGTTCGGCCAACCCAGGGAAGGTCTTCGAGGCGTTGCTGGACGTCGGTCTGGACGCCACCGAGGGCGGCCCGGTCTCCTACTGCCTGCCGTACAGCCGGATCCCGCTGAGCCAGGCGGTCAACCACTGGGCCCGCGGCTGCGAGCTGCTGGCCACCCGCGGGCAAGCGGCGGGGAGGGAACCGCACCTGGAGACCTTCGGCGGCTGCGTGCTGGGCCAGCTCTGCCCGCCCGGCCAGCTCGTCGCGCTCAGCGTTCTGGAGGGGCTCTTCTTCCAGGCTTACGGCTTGCGTGACATCTCGCTGAGCTACGCCCAGCAGACCAGTCCGGAGCAGGACATCGAGGCGGTGCTCGCGTTGCGCGCGCTGGCCGAGGAGTTCCTCGCCGGGGTCCGCTGGCACGTGGTCGTCTACGCGTACATGGGCGTCTACCCCCAGACTCCGCGTGGCGCCGCGTCGCTGCTGACCGCCGCCGCCGAACTGGCCGTGCGCACCGGAGCGGAGCGGCTCATCGTCAAGACCGAGGCGGAGTCCCGGCGCATCCCCACGATCGAGGAGAACGTGGCTGCGCTGGAGCTGGCCGGTACGGCCGCGCGCGCCGCGCGGCCGGTCGCGCCGCCGCCGAGCCGTACCGACTCGCAGGTGTACGCCGAGGCGCGGCGGCTGGTCGAGGCCACGCTGGAGCTGCACCAGGACGTGGGCCGGGCGCTGTTGCGCGCGTTCAAGCTGGGTTACCTGGACATCCCCTACTGCGTGCACCCGGACAACAGGGGGGCGGCGCGCAGCCACATCGACGGCGACGGGGCGCTGCGCTGGGCGGACATCGGGGCGCTGCCGCTGGACGGGCTGGTGGCGCGGCGCCGCTCCCGCCCGGTCGGCTCGGCCGAACTGCTGGACGCGCTCCACTACGTCCAGCGCAGGCACGACGCCGGCAGTGAGTGCCCGGGCCTGGAGCACGCGGATGGTGGGGGCCGGTCGGATCACGATGAGGGGTACTAGGGGTGGGGCCGGCCGGGCGGCCGCGGTTAGCGTGCCCTGGTGGACAACGCATCGAGTCACGAGATCGCGATGGTTTTTCCAGGGATGGGGCCGACCGGGTTCGCCGACATCGAGCGGTTCGCCACCGAGGTGCCGGTGGCGTGGCGGCTGTTCGCCGAGGCCGACGAGGCGCTCGGCTACCCGGTGCTGGACCGGTTCCGCCGCGCGGACGGCGACTACTCCGAGTACGCCCAGGTGGCCTTCCTGGTCACCTGCCTGGCTCTGGCCGAGTGGGCGGAGCGTGAGGCGCTGCCCGCCCGTCCGGGGCTGTGCACCGGACCGAGCTTCGGGGGTAAGGTGGCCGCCGCCTATGTGGGCTCGCTGGGTTTCGCCGACGCGGTGTGGACGACCGCCCGGCTGGCCCGGTGCGTGGCGGACTACTTCAGCCGTGAGCACCGGAACCTGGTCACCCACTCGTTCGTCCGGGTGAATCCAGGGGTGGCGGAGGAACTGCTCGGCGAGCTGACCGCGCGGGGCCGAGTGGCGGACGTGGCCTGCCGTGTGGACAGGGACTTCTTCATGGTCACGCTGTCGGCGGACGATCTGCCGGGGCTGGAGAAGGGGATCCGTGCCGCCGGCGGGCTGTCGCTGTACACGATGCGGCCGCCGATGCACTCCCCGGCCTTCGCCCGGCTGCGGGAACGCGCGGAGAAGGAGGTCCTGAACGAGTTGGAGTTCGCCGAGCCGCGGCTGCCGGTGATCTCCGACCACGACGGGTCGTTGCTGACCACCGGGGAGCAGGTGCGGAACCTGCTCCTGGACGGCTTCGTCCGGCAGATGAACTGGCCGGGTACGGTCGAGGCGCTGCGCGCCCGGGGAGTGCGCACGGTCTGCGTGGCCGGGCCCGACGCCCTGTTCGGCCGGGTGCCGGCCACCACACGGAACTTCGAGGTGGTGCCGGTCGGTCCGAAGCGGCCGCTTCTCGTCGGCGCGGCTCGCGATGCCGAGCCCCGCTCATCGCGCGGAGGGCAATCCGGTGCGGAGCGTGGCTCGGCGGCGGGGTGACCGGCTGCCTCAGGAGGCTGGACGGGCCGCGCTGAGCGCGGCCCACAAGTTCCCCGGGGTGGTGAAGGTGTCCAGGACGAGTGCCTCCTCGTCGAACTGTACGGCGTAGTCGGCTTCCAGCGCGCTCAATAGTTCCACCGCGCCCATGGAATCCAAGCCGAATTCCCGGAGGTTGGTGTCCGCGGTGAGCTCGTCGCCGGAAGACAGCAAGGGAAGGCGGTGCCGCAGCAGCGCCTCAAACTGTTTGTCCCACATGGCCTGCATTATGCCTCAATAACTCGCGCTGAGGAAAAGAAAATGGGCGAAGAAATTCACCGGAACCTCCACGGGCGATTTCTGGGCGGACTGGCCGCCGCGCCGCGCGGTGCGGCGCTGCGCCTCGGCGACCGCACGGTCACCTTCGAGGAGTTGCACGAGCTCGCCCTCGTCTGGGCCGGGTCGCTGCTCCACAGCGGCGTCACGGGCCCGATAGGGGTGCTTGCGGAGAAGGGGACCACGGCCTACGCCGGGGTGCTCGCGGCGCTGTACGCCGGGGCGACGGTGGTGCCGCTGCACGTCGACTTCCCGCCCGACCGGACGGCGCGGATGGTGGCAGCGGCCGGCGTCACCGCCGTGATCGCCGATGCACGCGGCGCCGGCCTGCTGCCCGAGCTGCGGGATCGCGGTTACCGCGGGGCCGCGTTGCTGCCCCAGGGCGGCGGCGAAGGGGGGATTCCGGTGGCGGCCGCGCACGCGCCGGCCGAACCGCGCGCGGTGCCGCCCGAGGCCCCCGCCTACATCCTGTTCACCTCCGGCTCGACCGGCCGGCCCAAGGGCGTGGTGCTCACCCACGGCAACCTGCACCACTACTTCGGCGTGCTGGACAGTCGCTACGACTTCAGCCCCGACGACGCCTTCTCGCAGACCTTCGACCTGACCTTCGACTGCGGGATCTTCGACCTGTTCTGTGCCTGGGGCGCGGGGGCCCCAGCGGTGCCGGTGCCCCCGCGCGGCCACGCCGACCTGCCCGCCTTCCTGGAGCGTCACCGGGTGACCGTGTGGTTCTCCACGCCCAGCGGCATCAGCCTGGCCCGCCGGCTCGGCTCCCTGCGGCCGGGCACACTGCCAGGCCTGCGGTGGAGCTTCTTCGCCGGAGAGGCGCTGCGCTGCCAGGACGTCGAGGACTGGACCCGCGCGGCGCCGTACTCCACGGTGGAGAACCTGTACGGGCCGACCGAGCTGACCGTGACGATCGCGGGTCATCGCTGGTCGCCGGAAGGCTCCGCGAAGCTCGCGGTCAACGGCGTCGTGCCGATCGGCGCCGTGCACCCCGGACACCAGGTCCTGCTCGTCACCGAGGACGGCCGGTTGACCGAGGAGGAGGAGGGAGAGCTGTGCGTCACCGGGCCGCAGCTCACACCCGGGTACCTGGATCCGGAGGACGGCGCGGGCCGCTTCCTGGAGCACGCGGGGCACACCTGGTACCGCACCGGCGACCGGGTGCGGCGGCTCCCCGGGGACGAGCTGTGCTACCTGGGCCGGCGGGACGCCCAGGTGCAGGTGCAGGGTTGGCGGGTGGAGCTGGCGGAGATCGAGCACGCGCTACTGGCCACCGGCGACGGGGTGGCCGAGGTGGCCGCGGTGGGGGTCGACGGCGCGGCCGGCACGGAGCTTGTGGTGTTCTACACCGGCGAGGCGCGTCCGCCGGTCGAGCTGGCCAACCGGCTGCGCCGTACGCTGCCGCACGGCATGGTGCCCAAGCGATATCACCACCTCGACGAACTCCCGCTCAACGCCAACCGCAAGGTGGACCGAAAGGCGCTCACCGAGCGAGCCGGCGAACTGCTGCGCGGCGACAACAATTGGTCTTAGGGGGCGCTTAGGGGTTAGTCGGACTCCGAACATTTCGTAGTTTAGTGGCGGCACCGAAAGGGTCAGAACCATCAAGCCCGGTGAGCTCAACGCTCCCTAATATTCCTAGGTTGGTAATGGACAACGAAGAGAAACTTGTCAATTACCTGAAAAGAGCGACGGCGGATCTGCGGGAGTCCCGGCGGCGGTTGCGTGCCGCCGAGGATCGCCTGCGCGAGCTGGGCGTCGGCCCGGACGGCGGGGTGCCGATCGCGATCGTCGGCATGGCCTGCCGGTACCCGGGCGGGGTGACCGCACCCGAGGACCTGTGGCGGTTGGTCACCGACGAGGTGGACGCGGTCACGCCCATGCCCGCCGACCGCGGCTGGGACATCGACGCGATCTACGACCCGGAGCGCGGCAAACCAGGCAAGACCTATACCCGCGAGGGCGGCTTCCTCCGCGATGTGGCCGACTTCGAGCCGGAGTTCTTCGGCATCGGCCCCAACGAGGCCACCGCCATGGATCCGCAGCAGCGGCTGCTGCTGGAGACCACCTGGGAGGCGGTGGAGCGCGCCGGGATCGACCCGACGGCGCTGCGCGGCAGCCGTACCGGGGTGTTCGTCGGAGTGATGTACGGCGACTACGGCTCGCGTAGCGACCGGATACCCCGCGGCGTGCAGGGATTCATCGCGCACGGCAGCCACCGCAGCGTGGCGTCCGGGCGGATCTCCTACCTGTACGGCTTCGAGGGGCCCGCGGTCACCGTGGACACCGCATGTTCGTCGTCGCTGGTGGCGCTGCACCTGGCGGCGCAGGCGCTGCGCGGCGGCGAGTGCGAGCTGGCGCTGGCCGGCGGCGCGACCGTGTTGTCCACCACGGAGCTGTTCGTCGACTCCGGCCGGCAGGGCGTGCTCTCCCCGGACGGCCGCTGCAAGTCGTTCGCCGCGGCCGCGGACGGGGTCGGCTGGGGCGAAGGGGTCGGCCTGCTGCTGCTGGAACGGCTCTCCGACGCGCAGCGGCACGGGCACCCCGTCCTGGCCGTGATCCGCGGCTCCGCCGTGAACCAGGACGGCGCCAGCAGCGGCCTGACCGCGCCGAACGGTCCGTCCCAGGAGCGGGTGATCGGCGCCGCGCTGGCCGCGGCGGGGCTGTCGCCGTCGGACGTCGACGTCGTGGAGGGGCACGGATCCGGGACCGGGCTGGGCGATCCCATCGAGGCGCAGGCGTTGCTGGCGACCTACGGGCAGGGCCGCGACCGAGCGTTGTGGCTGGGGTCGGTGAAGTCGAACATCGGCCACGCCCAGGCTGCGTCCGGTGCCGCCGGGGTCATCAAGATGGTGCTGGCGATGCGGCACCGCACGCTCCCGAAGACGCTGCACGTGGATGCGCCGAGCGGGGAAGTGGACTGGTCCGCCGGCGCTGTGGAGCTGCTGACCGAATCCCGGCCATGGACGCGGAACGGCCACCCGCGCCGCGCCGGTGTCTCCGCGTTCGGGGTCAGCGGCACCAACGCCCACGTCATCCTCGAAGAGGCGCCGGACGAGGCCGCCTCGATCATCGAGCAGGCGCCGGACGAGGCCGTCCCGGCAGAGTCCTCACACCCTGACCGCACGGCCGCGTCTCCCGCGGCGTCCCCGGTGATGCCGGTGGTGGTGTCGGCCAAGTCCGAGGCGGCACTGCGCGCGCAAGCCGACCGGCTGGCCGGTTTCCTCGCCGAGCGCGGCGCCGACGCCGAGATGGCGGACGTGGCGTCGGCGTTGACCCGGCGGGCGGCGCTGGCGCATCGGGCCGCGCTGGTGGCCGACGACCGGGACGGCCTGCTCGCCGCGCTGCGCGGCCTGGCCGCGGGCGAGCCGCCGCCAGGCGTAACCGTCGAGGCGGCCCGGAGCGGGCGGCTGGGCCTGGTGTTCTCCGGACAGGGCGCGCAACGGCTCGGCATGGGCCGCGGCTTGTACGCGCGCTTCGGCGTGTTCGCGCAGGCCTTCGACGAGGCGGCCGAGCTCTTGACGGCCGAGCTGGCCGGCGTCTCCGGCGTCTCCGGCGGGTCGCCCGGGCTCGGCCTGCGTGAGTTGCTGGCGCCCGCATCCCAGGCCGACGAGACGGCCGCCGCCCTGAACCAGACGGTGTTCGCGCAGGCGGGGCTGTTCGCGGTGGAGACGGCGTTGTACCGGCTGCTGGAATCGTTCGGTGTCCGGCCCGATTTTGTGGCGGGGCATTCGCTGGGTGAGATCACGGCGGCGCATGTGGCCGGGGTGCTGGAGCTGGCGGATGCGTGCCGGTTGGTGGCCGCTCGTGGCCGGTTGATGCAGGCGTTGCCGGCCGGGGGTGCGATGGCGGCGATCGGCTGCGGCGAAGAGGAGATCGCCCCGGTACTGGCCGGGCGTAACCAGATCTCGGTGGCCGCGATCAACGCGCCCGGCGC